>JANXYQ010000058.1 GCA_025355995.1 Spirochaetaceae bacterium
TGCCGTTGGGCAGGGCGTCGGGGTCCTTGGCGTCGGCGACGAAAGCGGTGAAGCTGCGCCTCGTCCTGTCCATCCTCGCCACCCCGCCGCCGTTCGTACCCACCCAGAGCTCGCCCGACGCGTCTTGCAGCATCGAGTAGACCACGTCGTTGGGCAGGACCCCGATGGCCTGCGAGTTCTTGTACTCCTCGACGGTCTTCGCCGCGAAGTCGAGGATGAAGAGGCCGCCGCCCCAGGTCCCCGCGCGGATCACGCCGCGCTCCTGGGCGTTCACGACGTAGATCCTGTTGTCGGGCAAGGGGTACAGATCGTAGCTGCCGTCGCGCGGGGAAAACCGCACGAGCCCGGTGCCCCAGGCGCCGAGCCATAGATAGCCATCGGGATCCTGGGCGATGCTTTGGATCGAGGAGGACGGCGGCAGGCTCGAGGCCTTGCCCGCGGGCGCCGCGAGGTTGTCGAAGCGGTCCTTCTCGTAGTCGTAGAGCGCGAAGCCGCCGCCGGTCGTGCCTACCCAGAGCCGCCCCTCCTTGTCCTTGAAGAGGGCGCGGATCGTGTTGTCCGGGATCGATCCCGGGTCGCCCCCGTCGTGGTAATAGCGCTTGAAGGTCCCCGTCCTCTCGTCGAGCCTATTTAGGCCGTTGAGCGTCCCGACCCAGAGCGAGCCTCGGGCGTCGCGGGCTATCGCGATGATGAGGTCGTTGGAGAGGGAGTCGTCCTTGGAGGCGGAGTACCTGAAGTGCGTGAAGCGCTCGGTCGCGGTATCGAACCTGTTCAGGCCGTTGTAGGTGCCGATCCACAGCGCGTCGCCCTTGTCGAAGAAGATGGTCTGGAGCTGGTCGCTGGAGATCGTGCTCTCGTCGAAGGGCTCGTTGGTGAAGGACTTGAAGCCCGAGCCGTCGTAGCGGGCGAGGCCGCCCTGGGTCGCCATCCAGATGAAGCCCTTCGAGTCCTGCAGGATTCCCGAGACCGAGGAGTTGACCAGCCCGTCCCTGATCGAGAGCACCGCGAAGGCGGCCTTTTCGCCGGCGCGCAGGGTAAGGCTTTTGGCCTGCGCCTCGAGCGAGGCGGGCGCGAGCAGCGCGAGGGCCGCCAGGCAGAGAAAGGCTCCCGGCCTCGCCCGATTCCCTCTACCGTATGTCCGATTCCTCAACCATTCCCTCCGGGCGCTCGCGTTTCGCGACACTAAAAGAATCGATTAAGAGAGGAAAAAAAGCAAACCGCGGGCGCTGGCGATATCCATCGCCTGCGACTTCCGTCGCCCGCGGCATCCGTTGCGAGTCTTTTTTATCGTTATCGGTCCACCGCACAGCTGCCCTCCCTGTCGAAGCGTACCGCGAAGGACGGGAGGAAGGCGAGGCCCGTCGCGATCCGGGCCTCGCCCGCGAGCCGGTAGCGTACGACTCGAAGGTTCGCCACGAGGTCGAAGAGCCTCCGGTCCATGTCCGCGAAGTTCATCTCGAACTCGAGGCCGCGCTCGGCCTTGCCCTTCGCCGGGACGGTCAGGGGCGAGGCGCTGCCGCCATCGGCCCAGAGCCTGCCCTCGCCGTAGAAGCCGTAGTCGAAGGAGTCGAGCTCGAGGGGGAATTCGTTCGGGTTCTCTATTTCGAGGCCGAGCCTGAGGTTGGTCGTCACGAGGAGGTCGCGCTCGATCTTGATCGACGTTATGCGAAACTTTGGATCGCGGACCAGGGGGAAGGCTCCCGACGCCTCGGCCTCGAGCTCGAGGGGGGTGCCGTCGGACGCCCGCATCCTGGCGAGGGCGGTCAGTCTCCACGGGGCGGAGGAGGGGCCGCCGTCGCCGGCGATCGCCTCGCCGAGATCGGCGACTTCGACGCCGATCTCGGAGCGGATCGCCGCCTCGCCCCCGCCGGCTATCGCCTGCGCCGCGCGCGAGCTCGACCTCGCGGGCCGGCCGTCCCCCGCATAGAGGGCGTAGTCGGCGCCCTCCATCGTAATCGCGGCGGTCCCGCGGTTGCCGACCCTCAGCGTGAAGGCGAGGATTGCCCGTCTCTGGTCGAGGAGCAGGGGCGCCTCGACCTCTATGCTCGCGACGGGCGGGGGCTCGGCCGGAGCCGGGGAAGCCCTCTTCGTCGCACAGCCGGAGAGGAGGGAGAGGACCGAGAGGAGGATCGCGCAGCCAGCCTTCGCGTTCATACGGCGCGAGCCTCGAAGGGGCCCGCGCGCTCGCGCGAGCCTACGGGCACGCGCGTTGACCAGTTGCGCGCGGGTATCGTGACGAGGACCCGGGCACCTCCTCCCGGACTCCGCGAAAGCTCGGCCCCGCCCTCCAGCTGGGAGGCGAGGGCGAGGACCAGCCGCAGTCCGAGCCCGGGCGCCGAGCGCGGATCGAAGGCTCGGGGGAAGCCGGGGCCCGCGTCGCCGGCCTCGATCTCCCCGGAACCGTCCTCGCGCGTCTCCACGCGAAGCGAGGCCCGAAGGCTGCCGTCGGCGCCCTTCCCGTGACGGTAGGCGTTCGCCAGGAGCTCGTAGGCGATCAGGCTGAAGGGCGTGGCGGCGGCGGCGGCGATCGATCGCCCCCTCAGGTCGATGCTGATCCCGAAGCCCGGATCGCCGGCCCCGCCGCCCGAGGCGAGGCGGGCGACGATGGACGAGACGAGGGATTCCACCGAGGCCTGGCCTATCCCGGCGCTGTCGAAGAGCTCCTCCTCGGCCTGCGAGATCGCGAAGACCTTTTCGCGGAGCTCCCTGAGGAGTCTTTCCGAGGACTCGTCCCTCCCGTCGGACAGGAGCCCCATGAGGCTCAAGACCAGCTGCAAGTTGTTCTTGACGCGGTGGGAGAGCTCGTGCACGAGGAGCTCCTTCTCGCCCAGGCCCCGCTCGAGCTCGCCCTTCGCCCGATCCAGCCGCTCGAGGGCGCTGCGCGTCTCCTCGACCGAGTGGCGGAGGGCGCGCGACCTCCGCGCGAGGGCGACGACGATCGCGACGAGGACGGACGCGAGGCCCGCGAGCAGGATCGACGCCCAGAGCGGGGTCTGGAATACCCGGCGGAGCGGGACCGCGTAGGCTGCGAGTATCCGCCTTAGGCGCCCGGGCTCGAGCTCTCGCAGCTCGGAGATGCCCTTGTCCATCTCCCTCGCCAGGGCCAGGCCCTGGGAGGAGTCGCGGGGAGAGGCGAAGCGGAGCTCGATGGGATTGTAGATGACCGGCGTCGCCTCGATGGGCAGGTCCGCCTCCCAGATGATGCCCAGGGAGTTGCTCCCGGCCGCGGCGTCGACCTCGCCCCGGCCCAGGGCGTGGAAGAGGGAGGTATAATCGGGGAAGAAACGGTAAACCGGCTTGAGGCCGAAGGCGGAGGCGAGGCCGCGGAGCGAGCCCGGCCCCGAGAACCAGTAGTCGTTCTCGAGGGCTCCGACCCTCTTGCCGTCCAGGTCCATCATGCTCCTGATGGGACCGCCGCGACGGGCGTATACCACCCCCCAATCGGTCATGACGGATTCCTCGGTGAAGACCGCGAAGGCCTCGCGCTCCGGCGTGCGGACGATCGCGGGGACGAAATCGACCCTGTTCGTCTTGAGCCTGTCTATCAGGCCGTCCCACGTGTCGTAGACGAAGGAGACCTCCCAGCCGCGCCTCTCGGCGATCGCTTTGGCGACGTCGATGAAAATGCCCCGGGGCTTGCTCGAGTCGTCTCGCCAGCAGGAGGGCTTCGCGTCGTAGTAGCCGATCAGCATCGTGCGGCCCGAGCCTATTTGTCCCGAGACGTGTAGGACCGAGGCGGCGGCGAGGGCGAAGGCTAGCAGACGGCGCTGAAACATCCGCCTAAGCATAGACACAGGCGGCGAGTCCTTCAAGGGAGCGAGGGGTAATGTTGACAAGCGGAATATATTATCTACTATTGCCACGATACGGAGGCCGAACAATGAAGCGCGATGTCGTGATCGTATGCGGGGGCATGGCCGGGCTCACCGTCGCTGCGTTCCTGTGCAAGGCGGGACTCGGCGTCACCCTGCTCGAGAAGGAACGGAGGCTGGGCGGCCTCGTCAACTCCTTCGAGCGGGGGGGGCTTCGTCTTCGACGGCGGCATCAGGGCCATCGAGAATTCGGGCATAGTCCGGCCCATGCTCCGGCAGTTGGGGATAGAGCTCGACTTCCTTGATAGCCCCGTCTCGATAGGCTTGGGCGGAGACGTGGTAAAGCTGTCGTCGAAGGACAGCCTGCAGGAGTACCAGGGCCTCCTCGATCTTCATTTCTCCGACCTGAAAAAGGACATCGCGGGCATCGTCGGCGAGATCGGGAAGGTCATGGGGTACATGGAGGTGCTCTACGGCATCGACAAACCCCTCTTCCTCGACGTGATGGCCCATCCAAAGTACGTCTTCGGGACCATCCTGCCCTGGATGCTCAAGTACCTGCGGAAAATGCCCAAGATCGCGAGGCTGGGCCTGCCCGTGGAGGACTATCTCGCCGCCTTTTCCGGCAAGCGCGCCTTGATAGACATCGTAGCCCAGCATTTCTTCAAGAGGACGCCGACCTTTTTCGCGCTGAGCTATTTCAGCCTCTACCTGGACTATAGGTATCCGAGGGGAGGCACGGGCTCGCTGCCGGGCAAGCTCGCGGAATTCATCCGGGCTCGCGGAGGCGAGATTCTCCCGGGAGTCGAGGCCGCCACGGTCCTGCCCGGGGAGAGGAAGGTCGTCGATTCCGCCGGGGTCGAGCGCGAGTACGGCAAGCTGCTCTGGGCCGCCGACGCCAAGGCCCTCTATCGGAGACTCGACCTCGGATCCATGGGCGAGGGCCGCGCCGCGAGGAGGATCCGCGCCAGGGCCGGCGTTCTCGAGGGCAAGAGCGGGGGAGACTCGGTCTTCAGCGTCTACCTGTCTCTGGACCTGGCTCCCGGGTATTTCGCGCGCATAGCCAGCGCGCATTTTTTCTATACGCCGTCCACGGCGGGGCTCTCCTCGCTAGGGCCGCGGCCGCCGGCTAGCGACAAGGCCGCGATGCTCGCGTGGCTAACGCGCTTCTTCGAGCTGAATACCTTCGAGATTTCCTGCCCCGCCCTCCGCGACCCCTCCCTGGCGCCACCGGGAAAGACGGGCCTTATCGTGAGCACCCTCATGGACCATTCGCTCGCGAAGGCCGTCGACGAGAGCGGATGGTACGAGGAATTCCGGGCCGCCTGCTCGAAGAGCGTCGTGTCGACCTTGGACGCATCGATCTTCCCCGGCTTCGCCGCCGTCCTGGGCGCCTTCGACTCGACGCCGCTGACCCTCGAGAAGGCCACGGGCAACTCCGAGGGCGCGATCACGGGCTGGGCCTTCACGAACGACCCGGTACCGGCCGTCAGCTCGATGCCGCGGGTCGCGCGCTCGGTCCTCACGCCGATACCGGACGTGCTTCAGGCGGGGCAGTGGTCCTACAGCCCCTCGGGCCTGCCCATCTCCCGGTCGAGGACCCTTTCGGCGGGCGCCTCCTCCATCGTGAGGTGGAAGTACCCGCCCGAGACCCCTGTCAGCTCCGGCGAGGCTGCGAGGTAGTACAGGGCCTCGCCCGCTATGGCGGGATCCCTCAGGAAGGGCCAGACGATCGTATGGAGGAAGAGGCGGTACAGAGGGCCGTTGTTGCTGCCTATGTTCGTCCTAAGGTCGCCGGGATGCACGGCGTTGATCGTGACGCCCCTGCCTTCATGGCGCCTGGCGAACTCCCTCACGGTCAGCAGCTGCGCGGTCTTGGCGGCCCCGTAGCTCCGCAATCCCGTATAATGCCGCTTCTTCCAGTCGAGGTCGCCTAGGTCCAGGCCGCCGAAGCGATGCCCCTCGGAGTTGACCTGGATCACGCGGGAGGGCGCGCTCCGCTCGAGCCTCCCCAGGAGGAGGCTCGTGAAGAGGAAGGGGGCGAGGTGGTCTACGCAGAACACGAGTTCGAAGCCCTGCCTGCTTTCCCTGCGCGTGGTCGAGTGGAGGCCGGCGCTGTTGACGAGGACGTCGATGCGGGGCTGCCGCTCGAGGACCTCGGCCGCGGCTCGCCGCACTTCCGCGAGGTCGCTGAAATCGGCCTCGACTATATCGCCCCGCGCCGACGCGAGGAGCGGCAGCTCGGAGCAGAGCCGCTCGGCCTTGGCGCGGTCGCGGCAGACCATGACCACGCGCGCGCCTCCCGCCGCGAGCCGCAGGGAGGCCTGGAGGTCCACTCCGGAGGTCGAGCCCGTCACGACGCAGACCCTGCCCTCCATCGACTCGGTGCTGGACTTCTGCCTCGTCTTCCTGTTCTCGAGGAATTTGAGCTGGTCGGGCAATTCGCGCTTGGCCATATTTTTCCTTTCGAGCCTCAGCCGAAGAATTTTCTCATGAACCTTCGATAGGGTTTCTTAAACCAGGGTATGCCGTTGAATATGTCGCCCCAAAGGTCATAGTAGTCGCGCTGGCCGACAATCCTCCCGTCCTCGTGGAGGATGAGGGCGGTGGCGCCGTAGATGGGCGTGCTCGGAGACCTCCGGAAGATCATCGTCATCGTCCACTGGAGGAAAATGACGTTGGAGTCCTGGGCTGCGGCGTGGATATCCATCCACAGCTCCTCGCAGCGCTTCGTGAGCCGCTCGCAGAGTGCGACGAACTCCTCGAGCCCCTCGAGCCTCTGTATCGAGTCCTGGAAAACGACGTTCGGATGATAATAGGGATAGATGTGGGACCAGTCGGGCTTGCCTTGCGTATTTTAGGTCCTCGACCACAGCTCCCGGACCGTCTCGAGGCTCATCCTCGGGTCTTCCGCGTCAGGCATTGGCCGCCTCCGGCGAGGGGTAGCGGAAAATCGGCGCGATTCCCCTCGCCGACCCGAGGAGGGACCTCTGCTCCTCCTCGTCCATCGGCTCGAATTCGCAGGCGAGGTCGAGGGCCATCGCGAACAGGCGCTCGTCGCCCGGGGGGATCGCCGCGCTTATCGGCTGCGAGAGCGTGTAGTATAAAGACGCTCGCGCCGCCTCGCGGTCGTCGACCGGGCGGTACCAGCACTTGGGATAGGACTTTTCCTCTCCCTCGGCCCAGGGCGTGTGCGCCAGCGACTTGAGGGCCAGGCGGGCTATGCCGCGCCTCTTCGCCTCCGAGAGCACCTGCGGCCCGAAGTCGCCGTTCGCGGCGCAGACGTAGTTGATCGGGAAAAGGATCGAGTCGAGGGGGAAAGCCTCCATCAGCGCGAGGGCCGCCTCGACGCTGTGGCAGGAGGCGCCGAGGTAGCGCGCCTCGCCCGACTCCTTTGCGGCGAGGAAAGTCTCGCCGGCGCCGCCGGGGGAGCAGATCCTCCTCACGTCCTCCAGGCTCGCGACGGCGTGGAACTGGTAGAGGTCGAAACGGTCGGTGAAGGCCCTCGCCAGCGAGCGCTCGAGCTCGGCGCGCGCTCCCTGCGCGTCGCGCGCGCCTGTCTTGCAGGCCAGGAAGGCGCCCTCGCGCCTGCCCCTCAAGGCCTTGCCCAGCTTGATCTCGGCCTCGCCATCGAAATAGCTCGGCGCCACGTCGAAGTAATTGACGCCGCGGTCGATCGCGCGCGCCACGCTCCGGTCCGCCTCGGACTGCTCCTGCCCGCAGACGACGATGCCCCCGAAGCCGAGGATCGAGAGTTCGATGCCGTCCCTGTACTCCCTGCGCGCGATAATCCCGCCGGACGAACTTTTCATGGCTGCCCCCAGGTACCTAGTATAGCCATAGGCGGATTCCGGAGGCTATGCTTTCGCGCGTGGAGAAGGATAGGCTGAACCTCTATTTCCCCCTGTGCATCGACGGCGGCCTCGGCCCGGAGCTGCAAAAGGGCGCCATCGCCCTCAGGGACTACCTGCGGCCTCGCTGCGCCTTCTCGGAGCCGGCCGAGGACGCGATATGCGATCCCGCAATAGCGCGCGGCGTCGTCGGCTACGAGGCTATCCGCCGAAGGCTCGCCGACGCGCGCTCGACGCTGGCCGGGCTGGGTTCCGAGCGGGTCTTCGCCGCGGGCGGCGGCTGCGGGATAGAGGTGGCTATCGTGGGCCACCTCCTGCGAGCCCGCCCCGGTCTCAGGGTGCTGTGGTTCGACGCCCACGGCGACCTCAACACGCCCGAGTCCTCGCCGAGCGGCCATTTCCACGGCATGCCCCTGCGCTTCCTCCTCGAGCCGGGACTGGACCAGGCGATCTCCGCCGGCGCGCCCGCCCTGGATCCCGCCGGCCTGCGCCTCGTCGGGACCCGCGACCTGGACCCGCCCGAGGAGGCCTATATAGCCGCGAGGCGCATCCGAACTTTCGGCCCTGCCCGGGCGGCCGAAGCCGCGGCCGGCTGGGAAGGCGGTCCCGTCTACGTCCACTTCGACCTGGACGCCCTCGATCCCCGCGAGTACCCCAACGTCAAATGCCCCGTCCCCGCCGGGATATCCATCGCCGCGGCCGCCGAGATGATAGGCGGCCTGGCCCGCTCGCGCGCCCTCGTCGGCATGAGCATCGTCGAGAACGTCGCGACGGACGGGGCGACGCTCGCGCGGCTCGAGCCGCTCTTCGAGCTGGCCCTCGGCCTGTGATTCGCGCGCGGATCCATACCTCGAAGCCCTGTATGGACCCGCCTACAATCCATTCCTCCCAGAACGAACGATACCTCGCGGCTGCGAGGTTCGTTCATCCCCGGTTGACGTCCGGCTCGCGCCGGTGTATTCCTCTCGTATGCGACTGATCGCCGGCGCCAATAATAATGCCTCCGCCAACAATGCGGCCCGTACGGGGCAGCGGGGGAATGACGCGTAGGCGAACCGAAAGACGGCTCGACCAGGGCGCCCCTCCGGGGGCGCCTTTTTTTATCTCATCCGAGCGATCGGGCGCGGCGACGCACCAAGGGGGAGACATGTACGCACAGGCCAAGGATCTGAGATCGCTCGTGGGAAGCGAGGTGGAGATGCGTGGATGGATAGCCTCGAAGAGGGCCTCGGGCGGGGTCGCCTTCTTGACCCTGCGCGACGGTTCGGGTTTCGCGCAACTCGTCTGCGAGCGCGGCGTCCTGCCTGAGCCTGAGTTCGAGGCCGCCAAAATGGCCTTCGTCGAGACCCCGGCCCTGGTCGCGGGCAGGGTCGCGCTGCCGGAGGGGAGGGACCGGCCCGAGCTGAAGGCGAGCTCCATCCGCCTCCTGCCCTCGGAGCAGGGCTTCCCCATCGGGAGGAAGGAGCACGGCCCCGAGTTCCTGATGGACCAACGGCACCTCTGGCTGCGCTCGCCGCGCCAGGCCGCCTGCCTCCGCATACGCAGCTCCCTCGAGTTCGCCTGCGCCGAATTTCTCCATCGCGAGGGCTTCCACCGCTTCGACTCCCCGCTGATCACGCCCACCGCCTGCGAGGGGACGACCGAGCTCTTCGAACTCGACTATTTCGGCTCCCCCGCCTACCTCTCCCAGAGCGGCCAGCTCTACGCCGAGGCGGGCATCGCCGCCCTCGGCAAGGTCTACACCCTCGGGCCCTGTTTCCGGGCCGAAGCCTCGAACACCAGGCGGCACCTCACCGAGTTCTGGGGCGTCGAGCCCGAGATGGCCTGGGTGGGTGCGGAGGAGAACATCGCCTTCCAGGAGCGCTTCATCAGGGCCGTCCTCGCGAAGGTCGCCGACGAGGCCGCCGAGGACCTGGCCTTCGTCGGCAGGGACCCGGCCGCCCTGCGCTTCGACGCTCGGCCCTTCCCCGTCATGCTCTACGACGAGGCCCTGGCCATGCTGGGCCGCTCGGGAAGGGAGCTCGCCTGGGGCGAGGACCTCGGGGTCGAGGACGAGGAGGAGCTGACGAAATCCTTCGACAGGCCCTTCTTCATCTACAAGTACCCGGTGGCCTGCCGCGCCTTCTACATCGAGCCCGATCCCGCGGATCCGAGGCTGGCGCTCTCTAGCGATTGCCTCATGCACGGCGGCTTCGGCGAGGTCATCACCGGAGGCCAGCGCGCCTCGGACTGCGCCTTCCTTCGGGGCAGGATCGAGGAGCACGGCCTCAGGCTCGCCGATTTCGAATGGTACCTCGACCTCAGGCGCTTCGGCTCGGTGCTGCACTCGGGCTTCGGCATGGGCATAGAGCGCATGCTGCGCTGGATCTGCGGCATCCATCACATACGCGAGGCCATCCCCTTCGCGCGGACGCCCAGCCGCTGCCGCCCCTAGTACCTCATCCTGAAGCCCATCATCCCGGGACCGAGCAGGGGCTTGAGCTCGACCTTGCCCGACTCGATCCCGGCCCGGGCCTCGTCGAGGGCGTTCTTCGCGGACCATACCCGCCAGACCATGTCCAGGGCCATGCCGCCGGCCATGGCCGCCATCGAAGGCAGGTAGTCTTGGAGGCTGATGCCCTCCCAGCTCGCCTTGATCGTCGAGAAGGGAGAGGTGTAATAATTGAGCTGGTCGAATTTCAGCCGCGAGGGTAGGAGGAGATACCAGGCTGCCGCCGTTCCCGCTATGGTGGCCACGTGGGCTGCCGCGAAGAGGCCGCCGTCCAGGCCGTCGCCGTTCTTGAGCTGGCCGCGTCCCGGGAACCTCATGGACGCGCCCATGGACGAGCGTATCCACGCGTCCTTGCGAGCCGCGATGGCCAGCCTCTCGGCCCAGGCTTCCACCTCGGTCCCGGTCAGTTCGCCGAGGCTCTTGCCCGCGAACTCGGCCTTGAGCGCGTCGATTTCGGCGCTCTCGTACTGGTTCAGGAAAGTATGGCGGGAGGGGCCCGGCCCTTGGCGGGCGCCCATCATCGGCTGCGCGAATGCCGCGGCGGAAAGAAGCATGGCGACGGCCGCGAGGATCGGAAAACGTTTCATGTAGGCCTCCGTTCTAGAATATACTGGTTTTGATTCGCCTCGTGGCGAGGCAAAGGCGGGCTGAGGGCATGGACGCGATTGAGGCAATTCATCGGAGAACGAGCGTACGGAAGTACCTGGATCGAGAGATACCGCGGGAGACCCTGGAGGAACTCGCAGACTGCGCCCGGTTCGCGCCGAGCGGCTACAACAAGCAGCCCTGGGTTTTCGTGGTCGTGACGGAGAGGGCCCTCCTGCGGGAAATAGGCGCGACGGCGAAGTACGGCCGATTCATCGCGGAGGCCGGAGCCTGCGTCGCCATCGCCTCGTCCGCGAGCGAGACGATGATCGAGGACGCCTGCGCCGCCGCGGAGAACATCATCGTCGCCGCGTGCTCGCGCGGGATCGGCAGCTGCTGGGTCAATTCCTTCCGCCAGCGGCACTCGAGGGCCGTCGAGTCCCTGCTCCGCTTCCCCTCGGGATACAAGCTCTCCGTCCTCCTCTCGCTGGGCTATCCCGCGGAGGATGAGCGTCGACCCAAGAAGGCCCTGGCCGAGGTCCTGCGCTGGAACGGTTTCTAGGCCCGGTGCCCGCCGCTCACTTCCGGCGAATTTCGGAAAAACCGCAGTAGGGGATCAAGGCCTCGGGCATCTTGATGCTCCCGTCGGCCTGCTGGAAATTCTCGATGACCGCGATGAGGCCCCGGCTGCAGGCGATGGCGGTGCCGTTGAGCATGTGGACGAACTTGTTCTTGCCGTCCTCGTCCTTGTAGCGGACATTGAGGCGGCGGGCCTGGAAATCGGTGCAGTTGGAGGTCGAGGTTACCTCTCCCCAGTCTCCGCCGTTACGGCCGGGCATCCAGGCCTCGAGGTCCCACTTGCGGTAGGCGGGGGCGCCGAGGTCGCCGGTACAGGTGTCGACGACGCGGAAGGGGATGCCCAGGCCCGCGAAGATCTCCTCCTCGACGAGGCGGAGCTCCTCGTGGATGCGGTCGGAGTCCTCGGGCAGGCAATAGATGAACATCTCGACCTTGGTGAACTGGTGGACGCGGTAGAGGCCCTTGGAGAACTGGCCCGCCGCCCCCGCCTCGCGGCGGAAGCAGTGGGAGAGGCCGGCGAGCCTGAGGGGCAGGTCCTTCTTGTCGAGGACGCTGCCGGCGTAGTAGCCGCCGAGGGTTATCTCGGCCGTGCCGATGAGGCAGGTCCCTTCGCCCTCGACGCTGTAGATGTTGGACTCCGCGCCGCGGGGATTGAAGCCTATGCCCTCGAGGATCTCGGTCTTGGCGACGTCCGGCGTGGTGAAGAGGGTGAAGCCCTTCTTCATGAGGATATCGAGCGCATAACGCACCAGGGCGAGCTCGAGGAGGACTACCTGGTTCTTGAGGTAGTAGAACTTGGTGCCGGAGACGCGGGTGGCGGCGTCGAAGTCGATGATGTCGAGCTCCTGCCCCAGCTGGACGTGGTCCTTGGGCTCGAAGGCGAACTTCGTGGGCTCGCCCACGCGCTTGACCTCGGTGTTGTCCTTGTCTTCCTTGCCGATGGGGGCGTCGGGATGCGCCATGTTGGGGAGCTTGCGCGCCTCCTCGAGCAGGCGCGCCTCCGTCTCCTCGACGGCCCTCTCGAGCGCCGCTATCGTCTCCTTGAGGGCCTTGCCCTCGGCGATGAGCTTGTCGCGGATCGCGGCCTCGATCTTGCCCTTCATGGCCGCCGCGTTCTCGTTGCGCTTCTTGCGCTCTTCCTCGAGGCGGGTCAAGACCTCGTTGCGCTTGTCGTAGAGCGTAGCGACGAGGTCGGCGTCCGCCTTCATGAAGCGGTCGGCGATGTTCTTCCTGATGGCCCCGAGGTTGTCCTTGACGAATTTATGGTCGAGCATGGTGCGGGCATGATACCCGCGCGCGAAGGGCGCGGCAAGGAGTCGCGTCGGCCCTAAGCGGCTCCGAAGGGAATCACCGCGTCGAGGCTGTTAACGTTGAAGGGCTTGGAGACGATGCCGATGTGGGGGATATCGGTCGTGCGCTTCCGCAGCTCGTCGCCCGGGAAACCGGTCATGAAGACGATGGCCACATCGCGCCGGGCCAGGATCTCCCGCGCGGCGTCGATGCCGTCGAGGGGTCCGCCGAGCATTATGTCCATGAGGATCATGTCGGGCTCTTCGTCTATGCAGCGAGCGACCGCGTCCTCGCCCGTCGCAGCGGGCACGAGCACTTCGTAGCCCTTTTTGGCGAGGTAGGACTTGAGGTACATGGCGGTGATAGCCTCGTCCTCGACTATGAAAGCCTTAAGGCTGCCCAATCGGTGCTCCTCGCTTCGAAGTGTAGTTGCGCGAAAGCCTGTCTACAAGGTTATACGTGAGGCTAGGTGCGCCACAGATAAAAATAGTGCACCAAGTGCCGCATTGCCCGATTTCTTGAAAACGATCTGGTATTGAGTATTTCAATCTATTTATTGACTCTATTATGCGGTAGATAGCATAAAAACGCTAAAGATAGAAAAACATGTCTTGTATTGATCAAATATACCGATTGATGTATTATTTCGCCTGTGGATGAAAACGATAGGCTAACAATGAGCATCGTGTATGTCCAAAGGCCATCCTCTCATCCCAGGCAGGGTTTTTCCTGTCGACTTTTTCCGGAGGTTTTTTCACTATGAGCTACCTCAAAGTCCTTCTTCCCGCCGTTGCGCTCTCCCTCGTGTTCGCTTCCTGCGCCGCCAAGCTTCCTCAGGCTGAGGTCGACGCCGCGAACGCCGCCTTCGCCGAAACCAAGACTGCGCAGGCCGAGGTCCTGGCAGCCGATTCCTTTAAGGCCGCGAGCGACGCGAACGACGCTCTCCAGGCCAACCTGAACGCCAAGGATTACGGAAAGACCAAGGCTCTCGCGAAGACCCTCGCCGACGCCTCCGCGAAGGCCAAGGCTGACGCCGTGACCGGCCTCGAGGCCGCCAAGGCCGATTCCGCCCAGCTCGTGACCGATATCGGCGCCGAGCTCCCCTCCCTCCAGAAGCTCTATGCCAAGGCCGTCTCCAAAAAAGCGAAGGTGGACCTCAAGGCGATGAAGGCCGGCCTCGCCGCAGCTCCCAAGAGCTACGCCGACGCCAAGGCTCTCACCGACATCGTCGCCTCCAAGACCCAACTCGCGTCTCTCAAGGCTAGCCTCGATGGCTACAAGACCGCCCTCGAGGCCGTTGGTATAAAGGAGTAAAATCCGGACTTCGGTCAGGTTTTCTGCGAATCTGCCGCCCTTCGGGGCGGCTTATTTTTTCCCTAAACAGGTAAGATGACACTAAAATACCAGTATTATGAAATGAAATAAAACAAAAATTGACACCCTGGCTAGATCATAGGATAATCCGACTCGGAGAGCATGAATGGCGACTATAGACGACGTGGTGCGAGCATCGGGGATTTCGCGCAGCACTGTCTTCCGCTTCCTCAACGGAAGCCAGATCAGGCCCGCCGCGCGCGAGGCCATTCAAGGCGCGATGCGCGAGCTCAATTATTTCTTCGATCCCCGCGGAAGCCGCAGCGACATAGCCCTCGTGGTCTCAATCAAAGAGGATTTCGAGGGCGTAACGGTCTTCGGGGATATGGTCGCCGGCATCATGAGCAGGGCCGCCAGCCTCGGCCTCGCCGTCAAGCTCCATTCCGGTCAGGGCCCCCTCCTCGGCGAGGCGCAGAGGCTCCAGGCGGGCAAGAGGCGCGCGGGCGTCGTGTTCATCGGCAAGAGCGAGAGCGAGGAGGAGGCGGAATCCGCCGAGCTCGTAGCCTCCGGGATACCCCACGTCTTCATCAACCGCGTCTTCGACGACCCGGGCAGGAGCTTCGTGTCCATCGACCAGCGGCGCGCCGCCCGCGAGGCGGTCGAGTACCTCCTGTCGCTCGGTTACGGCGACGTCGGCACCTGGGGCTGCCCCGCCGAATTCAGGGTCGACAGGGAGAAGATGGCGGGCTACCGGGAGGCCTTCGCCGCCCGGGGGCTGGCCCCCTCGGCCTCCTGCTTCGCGCGGGACGCCGACGGCGAGCTCGAGGCCGTCGCGCGCCGCCTCCTCGACGCGGGCTCCTTCCCGAGGGCCTGGCTCGGCCTCTCGGACATGCACCTCATGAGGCTCATCGCGGTGCTCCGGGAGCGCGGCCTCGAGGTGCCTCGCGACGTCGCCGTGGTCGGCATGGACGACCAGGAGACTTCCAAGTTCTTCTCGCCGCCGCTCAGCACGGTGAGGATTCCCTTCAGGCAGGCGGGGGCCTCGGCCGTGGACATCCTCCTCGACCTGATCGAGAACCCCGCCGAGAGGTCGATACACATGTACTTGAAGCACGAGCTCGTCGTCCGCGAATCCTGCGGCGGGAGGACGGCCTCCCATGGATGAGAGCGGGATCCGCTCACTCATCGGCCTCGTCGTCGACCGGACGATGCGCCTGGACTTCTCCTGGGACTGGCCGGGCGGGGTGGCCCTCTACGGCGTCGCCCGCGCCTGGGAAGCGACGGGCGAGGAGCGCTACCTCGCCGCGATCAAGGCCTGGGTGGACGAGTATCTCGAGGTAGGGCTGCCTCCCTTCAACGTCAACGTCTGCGCCATGGGGCACTGCCTCATCACGCTGCACGAGGCTACGGGCGAGGACCGCTATATGGAGCTCGCCCTGCGCAAGGCCGCGTATATCGAGAAGGAGGCGCTCCGCTTCGGCGAAAGCGTGCTCCAGCATACGGTGTCGTCCAAGAACGATTTCCCGGGCCAGGCCTGGGCGGATACCCTCTTCATGGCGGCGTACTTCCTCCTGCGCATGGGCCTCAAGGCCGGCAACAAGGCTTGGGTCGACGACGCCCTCGCCCAATATTATTGGCACGAGGAGCTCCTCCAGGATCCGATCACAAATCTCTACTACCACGGCTACGACGACTCGAGGAAGGATCACATGTCGGGGATATTCTGGGCGCGCGCGAACGCCTGGGCCGCCTACACGATGGCCCGCGCCCTCGAGCTCACCGACTATCTATACCCGATGCACATGCAGATCGACGGATCCCTCCGCGACCAGCTCGCGGCCCTCGCGAGGCTCCAGGCGCCCGAGGGGCTTTGGCATACGGTGCTGGACGACGGCTCCTCCTACTGCGAGACCTCGGCCTCGGCGGGGATAGCGGCAGCCATCGCGCTCCGGGGCTATCCCCTGCACCGCAAGCGCCTCGAGCGCGCGGCGGCGGGCATCGCCGCGAATATCTCCGCCGACGGGTCGGTGCTGAGCGTTTCCGGAGGGACGGCGGTGATGCCGGACGTCGAGGCGTACCGGCGAATACCGAGGAAGCGGGTCCAGGGCTGGGGCCAGGGCCTCGCCCTCGCTTTCCTCTCGGCGCTTCTGCTATCGGGACGCAAGGAGGCCTAGCGATGGTAAAGAGGCGATCGGTAGGCCAGCTCTACGCCCTCATCGCCCTCCCTCTCCTCATCCTCCTCCTCTTCTGCTACGTCCCCATGCTCGGCGTCCTCATATCCTTCCAGGACTACAGCATCTTCAAGGGCTTTTTCCATTCCAGGTGGGTGGGCCTCGCGGTCTTCGAGGAGATATTCCGCAACAAGTCCTTCTGGAACGCCCTGCGCAACACGCTGTCGCTCAACGCGCTCAACCTCGTCCTCGGCTTCCCCGCGCCGATCGCCCTCGCCCTCCTCCTCAACGAAGTGCGCTCCAGGCCCTTCAAGAGGCTCCTGCAGAGCACCCTCTACCTCCCCCACTTCCTCTCCTGGGCCATCATCGGCTCCATGGCGCTCCAGCTCCTCGGGGACCACACGGGCATCGTCAACGCCCTCATCGAGAGGGCGGGCGGCACGATCATCCCCTTCCTCTCGAACAAGTGGGCCTGGCTATTCACCTACCAAGGCGTTTGGATCTGGCAGAGCGCGGGCTGGGGCACCATCCTCTACCTCGCCGCGATGACGGGGATCAATCCCGAGCTCTTCGAGGCCGCCGAGGTCGACGGGGCGGGGCGGTGGCGCAAGATGTGGAGCATCACCCTTCCCGGGATCGCGCCCACGATGATCATCCTCCTGGTGCTCCAGATCGGCCGGGCGGTGAACATCGGCTTCGAGCAGCCTTATATGCTCGGGAACGACCTCGTGCAGAACTTCTCCGAGGTGATCAGCACCTACGTCTACCAGGTGGGCATCAAGTCCGCCCGCTTCAACGTGGGCACGGCGGTCGGCCTGTTCCAATCCGTCGTGGGACTCGTCCTCCTCCTCGGGGCGAACGCGATTTCGAAGCGGAGCGGCGGGGAGGGCATATGGTAATCGGATCGCGCGTACGCGGAAAGGCCGAGGCCGTATTGATCGCGCTGGCCCTCTCGCTCGTCGCTGCCGCCTGCCTCGTCCCGGTCGCCTACGAGCTCTCGCTATCCTTGAGCTCCAACACCGCGGTCCTGTCCCGCAGGGTGGGACTCATCCCCGTCGAGCCCACGCTCAACTCCTACCGCGAGATCCTGAAGGACGGCTCGGTCATGCGGGCCTTGGGCTTCAGCGCGTGGCTCACGACCGTGTTCACCGCGGTGGCCATGGCGCTCACGACCGCCCTGGCCTATCCCCTCACGCGTCCCGAGCTCAAGGGCCGCGGCCTCATCATGACCCTCATCGTGGTCACGATGTACTTCTCGGGGGGAATCCTCCCGCTGTACATACTCGTCAAGTCCCTCGGCCTCATGAATACGATGTGGGCCCTCATCCTCCCCCTCGCCATCAGCCCCTTCAACGTGATCATCATGCGCACCTCGATCGCGGGCATCCCCGAGTCCCTGACCGAGTCGGCCCTCATGGACGGGGCCTCGTACTTCACCATCCTCAGGCGCATCATCCTGCCGCTCTCGCTGCCGATCATCGCCACCTTGAGCCTCTTCTACGCGGTCGGGCGCTGGAACACCTTCCAGGACGCCCTCTTCTACATTACCAAGACGACCATGTACACCCTTCAGCTCAAGCTCAGCTACATAGTCATGAACAATACCCAGCCCGAGATCTTCATGTCCGAGGGCGCGGAGTCCCGGCTCTCGGTCGTGCCGGCCGCGCTGACGGCCGCCACGGTCATGGTCGCCACCTTGCCGATCCTCTGCGTCTACCCCTGGCTGCAGCGCTATTTCATCAAGGGCGTCATGGTGGGCTCCATCAAGGAATAGAAACCCCGTCGAGAGGGTTTTCGATATCGATGAGAAGAAGGAGACTGGCATGAAAAGATTGGCATTGGCTCTCGTCGCGCTCGCCGTCGTCTCGATGGCCTTCGCGGCTCCGCAGAGGACTCTGAAGCTCGAGATCTTCGATCGAGGGAACCTCCAGCCGGGGGTGCTCGAGAACGGCCCGCCCGCCCAGTGGATCCAGAAGGCCTTCGGCGATCCCAACAACGTCAAGATCGAGTGGGTCCTGGTGCCCCGTCCCAAGGAAGTCGAGAAGCTCAACCTCATGATGGCCGCGGGCGACGCCCCCGACCTCTGCTTCACCTACGACGCGGTCCTCGTCGCCAACTACGCGAACCAGGGCGGCCTCGCCGACCTGACGAAGCTCATGACATCCTCCGGCTCCACCCTCGCGTCCTTCGTGGGCAAGGAAGCCCTCGACTACGGCGTCTTCGACGGGAAGCAGTACGCGGTCCCCGGCAAGCGCCAGCTCCTGGGGATCTCCGGCACCTGGATCCGCAAGGACTGGCTGGACAAGCTCGGCCTCCCCGTGCCCAAGACCCGCGACGAGTGGCTCAAGGCGGTGCGCCTCTTCAAGGAGAAGGATCCCGGCAAGGTCGGCGCTAACCTGGTGCCCGTCGGGGACGCGGGCCTCAATATCAACCTGGCCTATTCCTTCTACAAGCCGAGCGCCGAGCGCGAGCGCTCCGGGTGGATCGGGCCGTCGAGCACCAGGCCCAACCACGACATGGGCATAGCCGGCGTCAAGGAGGGCCTCAAGTTCGCCAACATGCTCAACGCCGAGGGCCTCCTGCCCAAGGACTGGGCCCTCTGGCCGAAGAACGACATGCTCAACCTCCAGGGCCTCGTCTCCAACGGATACGTCGGCACGATAACGAACAATCTCGCCTATCCCTGGTTCTACAACCTGATGCCGGCCATCCAGAAGAACGCCCCGGACTGCGTATGGGCGCCCTGCGACCCCTTCACGAACTCCGAGGGCAAGGCGCCCAAGTACATCTACAGCCCCATCGGCATCTTCAACTTCGTGCCCGCCTCCTCGAAGAACGCCGACCTCGTCGTCAAGTACCTCAATTGGATGGCCGACCTCAAGAACATGACCAAGATCATGTTCGGCGACGCCGGCGTCCATTACGACCTCGACGCGAACGGCCTCATCATCCCCCGCAAGCTCACGGGCGACCAGGTCTGGGAGGCGGGGAACATCCTCGACCGCACGATCATCCTCAACGGCCGGCCCTACGACTCGATCGACAAGGCGATCATGGCCCAGACCGCCGCCTGGGTGGACGCCAAGTATCCCGCGAAGGCCTTCATCGACCACTACAAGATGGTGCAGAAGGACGGCGTGCCGCCCGTCCGCATCGCCAACCCGCCCGATACCCTCGCCAAGCAGGGCACCCAGCTGATGGACAAGGCCGAAGAGATGATGAAGCAGCTCATCATGGCGAAACCCGCCGAGTTCGACGCCATGTTCGACTCCCTACTCAAGGAGTGGTTGGACATGGGCGGCAGGCAGGTCAAGGCCGACATGCTCGCCCAGTACGACAAGGAGCACAAGTAATAGCGGCCTGGGCGCGCCAAGCGCCCGCGGCCCGGGGTGGCGGCCCGGGGCGGGGAAGGACCCCGTCGCGGGTCGCCGCCGGTTTTCGGAGGCGGGAATGAGATCGTTCGAGGCCGAGCTGCCCGAGGGCAACTATCGCGCGACCCTGACCCTCGGCGGCCCCTCCTCCACGACAGTTTGGGCCGAGACCCGCCGCCTCATGCTCGAGGAGCTGCCCCTGGGCCCGGGGGAAACCCTGCGCCGCGCCATCGCGCTCAACGTGAGGAGTCACCGCCTCGCGCCGCCGCCGCCCAACGCCCCGGGCGGGCGGGAGGTCGTCCTGAACGAAGGGGAGAGGGGCTCCCCAGACTGGGACGGAAAGCTCAGCCTCGGCTTCGAGGGCTCGGCGCCGTCGGTCCTCGACGTGGAGCTGCAGGCGGCGCCCGAGCTGCCGACCCTCTATCTCGCCGGCGACTCGACCGTGGCCGACCAGGCCGCGGCGCCCTACGCGAGCTGGGGGCAGATCCTCCCGCGATTCCTCGGTCCCGAGATCGCGGTGGCCAACCACGCCGAGTCCGGGGAGACCCTCAAGTCCTTCATCTCCTCCTTGAGGCTAGCCAAGGTCCTCGAGCGGATGCGCGGGGGCGACTACTTCCTCATCCAGTTCGGGCACAACGACCAGAAGCGCGAGTGGCCCCAGACCTACGCCGACGCGAGCGGCAGCTTCAAGGCCTACCTCCGGGCCTATATCGCCGAGGCTAGGCTGCGCGACGCGACGCCCATTCTCGCCACGCCGCCCCAGCGGCGCAGGTTCGGCCCCGACGGCAGGGTGGAAAACACGCACGGCCCCTACCCGGACGCCGTCCGCGAGCTCGCGGTCGAGGAGGGCCTCGTCCTCGTCGACCTCGATGCCGCGAGCCGAGCCCTCTACGAGGCCCTGGGCCCGGAGAGCTCGCGCCGCGCCTTCGCGGTCGCCGGCGACGAGACCCATCACGGCCTCTACGGCGCCAAGGAGCTGGCCAAGTGCGTCGCCCTCGCCCTGCGAGGCTCGGCACTCCCCCTGGCGGCCTGGGTCTCCCCCGATCTCGGCCCCTACGACCCCTCGCGGCCGGGCGCGCACGGGCCTGTATTGTCGAATTGAGCTTCTTTCGTATACCATACTCGCATGAGGCTAGAGATAAATTCCCGCGGCAACGGAGCCTGTCCCCTTTGCTCGGCGAGCGGCGACTGCCGCATCCAGCGCATGCTCGCCGCCGGAGTCGTCGAGGCGGGCGCCGCGACCGAGATGGAGATCGTGGTCTACTCCTGCCCCTACTTCTCCGAGAGGGAAGGATCTTGATAGACAAGTTGAACGCCATATCCGCGAGGCTCCGCGCCCTCGACGACGAGGTCGCCGACCCCGGCCTGGCCAGGGACGCCGCGCGCTACCGCGAGGCGATGCGCGAGCGTTCACGCCTCGGCGTCGTGGACGGCCTCTACGCCGAGTACAAGTCCGTGATCGGCTCCCTCGAGGGCGCCAAGTCCCTCGCCAAGGAAGAGGGCGACCCGGAGATGCGCGATCTCGCCCGCGAGGAGGCGAAGGAGCTCGAGGCGCGCCGCGTGGCCCTCGAGGCGAGGCTCCAGGACCTCATCGCCCCGCGCGACGTGTTGGCCGACAAGCCCGCCATCGTCGAGATACGCGCGGGGACCGGCGGCGACGAGGCCGCCCTCTTCGCCTCGGACCTCTTCCGCATGTACTCGCGCTTCGCGGAGAAGAAGGGCTGGAAGATCGAGGTCATGGAAGGCTCGCTCACCGAGCTCGGCGGGATGCGCGAGATCGTCTTCTCGGTGACGGGCGACGCCGTATACGAGTGCATGCGCTGGGAATCGGGCGTGCACCGGGTCCAGCGCGTGCCCGCTACGGAGGGCTCGGGCCGCATACACACGAGCGCGGTCACCGTCGCCGTCCTCCCCGAGATGGAGGAGACCGAGGTGGAGATCCGCGACCAGGACATCAGGATGGACATGATGCGCTCGTCCGGCCCGGGAGGCCAGAGCGTCAATACGACCGACTCCGCCGTCCGCCTCACGCATATCCCCACCGGCCTCGTCGTGCACTGCCAGGACGAGAAGAGCCAGCTCAAGAACAAGGCCAAGGCCATGCGCATCCTCCGCGCCAGGCTCTTCGAGCTCGAGGACTCCAAGCGCCAGGCCGAGCGCGCCGCCGAGCGCAAGAGCATGGTCGGCTCCGGCGATCGCTCCGAGCGCATCCGCACCTACAACTACCCACAGAACCGCATCACCGACCATCGCATCAACCTCACGCTCTACAAGCTCGAGCTGGCTATGGAAGGGGACATCGACGAACTCGTCGACGCCCTCGTGCGCGCCGCCAGGGAGGCGGATATGAAGGCCCAGACATGACCGCGAGGGAAGCGCTTCGGGAAGGAGCGGCCGCCCTCGCGGGGACGGAGACGCCTTTCCTGGACGCCTCCCTCCTCCTGGCGCGCGCCCTCGGGATCGACCGGACCCGCCTCCTCGCCTCCGGTCCGGACGAGGTCCCCGTGGGCGCGCTTTCCGCCTACCGCGAGAGCCTCGGCTCGCGCTCGCGCGGGCTTCCCGTCGCCTACATCGTAGGCTACAAGGAATTCTGGGGCAGGCGCTTCTCCGTCGATACGCGCGTACTCATCCCCCGCCCCGACACCGAGACCCTCGTCGAGGCGGCCTTGAAGTTAGGCGATATCATCTTGCGCGAGCATTTGGACGCATGCGAACCCGTTTTGCGGCCTGATGATTCGCAGAAGGAATCGCACTCGCTTCCTTCTGCTCGTGAACCCGCTTTGCGGGTTCACGAGTGCTGCACGGGCTCGGGCTGCGTCGCGATAAGCGTCGCGGCGGATCGGCCCGAGTGGGAAGTGTCGGCCTCGGACCTGTCGGAAGGCGCCCTCGAAGTGGCCCGGGCGAATGCGGCGTCGCACATCGCGCCTACCCGGGCCGGCGGCCCGATAGCCTTCGCGAGGAGCGACCTCCTGGGCTCCGTCCCCGCCGGCCTCGACCTCGTCCTCGCCAACCCGCCCTACGTGGGCGCCGCGGAGGCGAAGGCCCTCCTCGGGCGCGGATGGCGCGAGCCGAGCCTGGCCCTCGACGGGGGCCAGGACGGCCTGGACCTGGTCAGGCGCCTCGTGGGCGAGGCGGCCGCCGCCCTCGTCCCCGGCGGCGCCCTCCTCGTCGAGGCCGACCCGTCCCAGGCCGAGGCCGTGGCCGTGCTGTTTCGCGCATCGCGCCTCTCAGGCATCGAGGCCTTTCCCGACCTCGCCGGTCGGGCGCGCGTCACTTGTGGGAGGAAAGCGTGGACGACCTGAAAACCGGCTTCCTCGCCCGCTCCGGCGAGGCCTACGGCGATGCCGACGCGCGCCGCATAATCGACGCCCTCTCCTGGACGGAGGAGCGGCATTCGGGGCGGCTGAGGGCCTCCGGAGAAGGCGCGTGGATGCACGACCTCCGGGTGGCGGACACCCTCCTGGGCCTGGGGCTCGACGCCGACTCCGTGATAGCCGGCCTCCTCCACGACGCACTCGACGGCTCCTTCCCCGTGGGGGGAGCGCCGGAGGAGGGCGAGCTGGAGGAGGGCGATACGGGGGCCGATGCCGCCGCCGCTCCCTCGCCCGCGCGCAAGAAGGCGAAGGGGGCCTCGGCGGAGAAGGTCAGGGCGGAGGCCGCAGCGTCCCGCCGCGCGACCCTCGTCTCCCTCATCGGCTCCCGCTTCGGAGAGAGCGTCGCCCTACTCGTCGAGGACACCTCCCGCCTCGCCGCCCTGCGCGCGAAGAACAAGACCGTCCACGCGGCGGAGACCATACGCAAGATGCTGTTCGCCATGGCGAGGGACATCCGCGTCATCATAATCAAGCTGTCGGACAAGCTGGACAGCATGAGGACCCTTCGGTACCTGAGCGAGGAGAGGCAGAAGGAGATCTCCGCGGAGTGCCTCGACATCTACGCTCCCCTCGCGGACCGGCTCGGCATCAGCTGGATGAAGGACGAGCTCGAGGACCTTTCCCTCAAGGCCCTGAACAGGGAGGCCTTCGACCAGATCAAGGACATCGTAGCGGCGAAGAAGGGGGAGCGCGAGTCCTTCCTTAAGCAGGTGGAGGACGAGATACGTGCGGCCGCCTCCGTCGAGGGCATCGCGGTCGAGGCCTCGGCCCGCGCCAAGCATTTCTACTCGATCTACCAGAAGATGCGCAAGAAGGCCAAGGGCGCCGAGGAGCTCTTCGACCTCCTGGGCCTCCGCCTCATCTGCGAGAGCGAGAACGAGTGCTACGCCGTGCTCGGCATGGTCCACCGCCTCTGGAAGCCGATGGACGGCCGCTTCAAGGACTACATCGCGATGCCGAAGGCCAACGGATACCGGAGCCTCCACACGACCGTGATGTGCTACGAGGGCCGCCTCCTCGAGGTGCAGATCCGGACGCGGGAGATGCACCGCGTCGCCGAGTACGGCGTCGCCTCCCACTGGCTGTACAAGAAGGGCGCTTCCGCCGAGGCCCCCCGCCCCGAGGACCTGCCCATCGTAAACAGGCTCAAGGAGTGGGGCGATTTCGTCTCCCAGGGCGCGGTCTACCTCGAGGAGATCAAGCGCGAGCTCCTCAAGGACTCGATCTTCGTCTTCACTCCCAAGGGCGACGTCATCGAGCTTCCCGCCGGCTCGACGCCGCTCGATTTCGCCTTCGCCATCCACACCGACGTCGGCATCCACTGCCTCGGGGCCAAGTCGGACGGGCAGATCGTACCCCTCGACGCGGAGCTCGTGAACACCCAGGTCGTGGAGATCCTCACCTCGCCGACGGCCAAGCCCAACATGAACTGGCTGCGCATCGCGCGCACGAGCAAGGCCAAGGCGAAGATCCGCGCCTGGCTCGTCCAGGACGGCGAGGTCCTCGCGATCGACCGGAATATCGTCGCCGGCCACCGCGGCGCGCCCGTCAAGCCCGGCCCGCCCCAGAGGCCGCCGTCCGGTGGCCGGATGACCGAGGTCGCCAAGGGCTCGGGCTCCCAGAAGGGCGCGATAGAATACCGCGCCGTCGAGCCCGGCGAGGCCGTGCGGAACGACCGCGCCGGCGTTTCGATCGGGGACGCGAAGAATATGATGATCCGCATAGCCGGCTGCTGCCATCCCGTCACGGGCGACGAGATAGTCGGCTTCGTCTCGAGGGGCAGGGGCATCATCGTGCATCGCGCCGATTGCCGATCGGTCCGCGCGATAGCCGACTTCGCCGAGCGCCGCATCGACGTGAGCTGGGAGGAATCGGCGGCCTTCGTCACCGCGCGCTTCCGCATAACCGCGACCAAGAGCCCCGACCTCTTCGCCGAAATCGAGAACGCCGTGCGCAAATTCAAGGGCAGGCTCCGCGAGGGCCGCCTGGGCGAGCGGGGCGACGGTACCCTCGCGGGCTCCTTCACGATGGAGGTCGAGTCCAAGGAGGACGTCAAACGCGCCGTCAAGGCCCTCCGCGCGGTCCCGTCGATCACCGCCCTGGAAGAGGACGACTAAGGGCCCGCGCCCGACGCTTCGCTCAGAGCACGAAGGCCGAGAGTGGCAGGCCGAGCACCAGCTCGGGATCGCCTAACGCGACCCAGGCGGAGGGCCCGTCCAGGAGCCTCTGCCTCGCGACCCGGACCACGTCCTCCGCCTTCACCGCGCGGATGCGCCCGGCGACCCTGAAGAGGGCGGTGCCGTCGCCGCCCGCGGCCAAGTCGCGCGCGATGCGCGCGGCCATGCCCTCGGCGGACGCGCCCTTCGAGTACGAGGCCGTGATCGCCCTCGCCTTGTAGGCCTCGAGGCTGCGCGCCACCGGTCCCATCCCGCCGCCGGGATCGCTCGAGTCCAGGCAGAGCCCGGCCGCGAGGTCGCGGATGGCCGCGTCGACGGCCGCCTTGGCGGCGGCGGGATCGCCGGTCTTGTAGACCGTCAGGGAAGCGGAGGGCGCGGCCGCGTAGGACAGCCTCGTCCATGCCCCGTAGGCAAGGCCCCTCTCGCCGCGCAGGCGCTCCAACAGGAGGTCGTCGAGCATGGCGAGGGCCACGGTCATCGCGGCCGCGTCGGGCGAGAGCTGGTCGGGCGCGCCGAATTCCCCGCGGATCACCGCGGAGCCGGGCGTGGCGGAGAGCGACAGCGCCTTGAACCAGGGCCGGATGGGGAGGGGAGGGGGGGCGGCGGGCCGCTCGGCACGCCGCCGGAGGGAGCCGAAGGCCGCCGCGAGCCTCCCCGCGAGCTCCCTCGGGTCGGCGTCGCAGACGACCACGACCGAAAGGCGCTCGGCGCCGAAGCGGCCGGACCAATAGCGCATGACGCCTTCGCGGGTGGCGGAGGCTAGCGAAGCGGCGGTGCCGCGAGGCGGGAGGCCGTAGGGATGGCCCTTGTAGAGCCCGGCGCGGAGCTCGGCGGCCGCGCGGAGCAGGGGATCGCCCGATTCCCTGCGCTCCGCCACGCGCGCCTCGCGCAACGCCCGGTCGAAGTCCTCCTGGGAGAAGGCCGGGGCCGCCAGGGCGCGCGCGACGAGCTCGAGGAGGCCGGGCAGGGCCCCGGCGGGGCTGACCAGCTCGAGCGCGACGTCGTCGTAGTCCTCGAGCTTGAGCTCGATCGACCCGCCTGCCTCGAAGGCGGCGAGGGCGACGGCGCCCGAGGCCGAGCCCGCGGGGCTGCACGCGGCCGCGGACAGGGCGAGCGCGTCGAGTCCGGCTTCTTGCGGGCGGGCAGCGCCGTCGCGGGCGAGCAGTATCCGCGCCGCCGCCGTCTTCCTGCCGGACTGCCGCTTGACCGCCAGCGTGGCGCCGTTGGGCAAGGTTTCGCTGAAGTAGTCGGCTAGGGCGGCATCCAGGTAGTCGACGCGCTCCTTGGCCGGCCGGACCTTGGGCTCCTCGACGATGGCTTCGGGGGGAGCCTGCCGGGAAACGGGCGGCGCGGCGGCGGGCGCGGGGGAGGAGGGCGGCGCGCCGTCGGGAATCGCGGGCGCGCCGGCCGCGGCCCCGGGGGCGGGCCGAGGGACGGAGGGCCGCGACGCGCAGGATTGAAGCGCGGTGGCGGCCGCGAGGACAATCGCCAAAAAGCTGGCGGCCAACTTGTCGGCGAAGCCGCGCCTCGCCCCCTCGCTCATTTTTGCCACCAGAAGGCGTTGGAGGCGCTCACCGTCTCGAAGCCGGCGGACGAGAAGGAGCGCTTCTCCCTGTCCACGTCGGCGGGGTTCATCCGAAGCGCCACTACTTCCAGGTTACGCATTATGTAGGTATCCAGGAAGGCCGAGACTTCCTTCGCTCCCGTCTTGGCGAGGGCGGCCGGATAGAGCGCGTAGTAGTCCACCGAGGCCGCCGCCCACCAGAAGGCTAGTGTCTCGATCATGCCCTCGGCGGTGTCGGTCGCCATGGCCCGGTAGTCGAGGAGTCGTTTCCGCGCGGCCTCGTACTCGGCGGCGGAAAAATAACCGAGGTCGGCTTTCATCGAGGTGATCTCGAAGCCCCGCTCCCTCTCCTTGAAGGCCCTCGCCCTGTCCACCGCCGGGGCGGCGGGGTCGACGACGAAATACGAGGAGATCGAGATCCATCCGCCGTCGCGTTGGCTGACGTAGCTCGCGACGATGCTGTCCTTTCCTCCGAGCTTGGGCACGTTGGCTGCGAGAGCGGTTTTGAAGCGGCCCTCGGGCGGGGAGACCAGGGCGCTCCAGAGGTCGGCGGCGTAGCTCGAGGCGGGGTCGTAGCCGAGGTCCGGCCCGCGATAGCGCGTCTCGACCCTGCCTATGCCCTCGGGCATGGAGGGGTCCGGATAGACGACCCACGTGGGCCGGGGCACGCCCGGCCGCGGGTTGGGGGGCGGCGCCTTGGCCCAAGGGTCGGGCGCCGTCGCCCAGGATCCGAAGGCGGCCGTCGCCGCGACCCTGACTTCCTCGGGGTCGACGTCCCCGCCGACGAAGACGGCGGCGTTGGAGGGGACGAACCAGGTCGAGGCGAGGGCCCGAAGCGCGGCGACGGTCGCCCCGCGCACCGCCTTCTCGCTTCCGGCCGGATCCCTCCTCCACGGGTACTTCGCGAAGAGCCGCTTGTCGAGCGCCGACTCGTAGATCGAGTCGGGGTCGGCGGCGCGGCCCCGTATCTCCTGGACGACCACGTCCTTCTCGGCCTCGAGTGCCGTCTCGTCCATGGAGGGCGCCGCGAGGACGTCGGCCCAGAAGGCGAGGGCGGCGGACAGCTCCGAGGAGGGAAGGGTGATCCAGTAATCGACGCGCTCGGCTCCCGTGCCTCCGTTCCACTCGGAGACGCCGAGCGAGGCGAGGGCGGCCTTCACTCCGGCCGTCCCGGGGTGCGAGGCCGTGCCCCGGAACAGCATGTGCTCGTAGAGGTGGAAGAGGCCGGCGGTTTCGGGGCCCTGCGAGATGGCGCCCGCCTTGAAGGCTACCTGGACTCGGACTAGGGGCACGGCGGCGTCGCGATAGGCGTAGACTTCGAGGCCATTGGGGAGCTTGTAGCGAAACAGCCCCTGTATCCCGGCGACTTCCTCGGCGCCGAGGGCGAGGGACGCGGAGGCGAGTATCAATAGAGCGAAGGCTAGGAGCTTCTTCATGTATGCCTTTCCCGAGGGGCTCGTATGCGTTTGCAAGAGTAGCCATAGGTCACCGCCATGTCAACGTTCTTGCGGCCGGCGAGCGCCCCGTGCTATCATGGCGCAGCACATGCATCCCCTACAATACAAGCGCGCGTTTTCTCGGCGTCCCGACCGCAGCCTCGGCTGGGCCGCCTTGGAGTCGAAGCAGGCGGCGTCCCTCGCGAGCGAGCTCGCGGAGCCTTCCTCCTCCGCCCGCCAGGCCCTGCCCTCCGCCCTCCTGCCCTTCCCGCCGCTCGCGCGCCGACGGCGCTCCGTCCTCGATGTCCTCAAGGGCCTCCTCGTCTGGATAGTGACCGTCCAGCTCTGCTACCTCATGGCGACGGCGATACTGATAACGATCTACCGAAGCGTCGATCCGCCGGCGACCGTGCTGATGGCCTATCGAAAATGGCGATTCGGCTGGGCCATCCAGGCCCCGCGGCCCATCTCGCTCAGGAAGGTGCCGCGCTACGTCCGCTCGATGCTCATCTCCGTCGAGGACGGCAAGTTCTACGAACATCACGGCCTCGACTTCGAGGCCTTCGCCCGCGCCCACGAGATAAACAAGCGCCTGGGCAAGCCCCTTTACGGGGGCAGCACTCTCACGATGCAGGTAGCCCGCACCCTCTTCCTCGTGCCCGAGAAGAGCTACATACGAAAATACCTCGAGGTCCTCACGGCCCTCGAGCTCGAGGCCCTCCTCCCTAAGGACCGGATACTCGAGCTCTATTTCGGCTACGCGGAGTGGGGGAAGGGGCTCTTCGGCATCGAGTCGGCAGCGCGAAGGTGGTACGGCCGCGGGGTCGCGGGCCTCTCGCGCGAGGAAGCCGCGAGCCTCATCGCCCTGCTCTCGTCGCCGGTCAAGTACGGTCCCGAGACGCAATACAAGAACGGGATATTGCGGGAGCGCTACCGTTACCTGATCGGGCGTTTCGTCGCCCCCGCGGAGGCTCCCGCCGCCGCGCCGCCGCCGTCGATAGAGCCGGGCTCCGAATCGCCCGGCGACGTGACGCCCGAAACCCCCGATGCCTCCGCGCAGAAGGGCAAGGGCTAGCTATCCTCTCTAGCGTATCCTCGACGCGAAGGCGCCTAGGACTTAACGCGCCTTCGCGAGTTCTCTGTCCAGCGCGTCCGCGAAGGCCTTGAGCTCCCGCGCTCCCCAGCTCGAGCGGCGCGGCGACTCCGGGGCGAGGCCGAGGGCACGCAGCCCTAAGGCGCCGTCGCGGAGCGAGCGGCGCTCCCGCGCGTTCTCCGCCGTGAAGACCTCGCCGCGGTCGTTCAAGACCCTCAGGCCCTTCTCGGCCAGGCGCTCGGCCAGGGGCAGGTCCCTCGTGACGGCGAGGTCGCCCGGCTCCGACTTCTCGACGAGGACGTCGTCGGCCGATCCCTCGCGAGGCTTGGCGGCTTCGCTTTCTTTTGAGACGTCTATCGCCTCTACGCCCGGGCCGAGGTCCAGGGGAGGCATGCGCGCGGCCACGAAGACCGCGCGGTAGCGGCTGGGCCGCCCGGCTTCCGCGGCGGCTCGGGCCTCGCCATTGGCGCGCCGGCAAAGCAGCCGCCTGAGCTCGACCTGCAGGCTGTCCCCGTCCGCCCAGATAATCACGGAATCACGGGCACCGAGGCGCGAAAGACCCGGGTATCGGCTCCGGCCTTCAGTTCGTAGTCGCAGGCGCCCGCCTCCGCGAAGGCGGACTCTCCCCGCCCGAGGGAGAGGGGGGGCTCGCCCGGGCAGGCGATCTCGACCCTTCCCGAGGCGCAGAGCAGGATCTCCGGTCCCCTCGACCTCCTTCGATAGGCGCGCCCGGGCCCGACCGAAATGCGCGAGATCTCGAAGTCGGGGACGAAGGTCGGATAGGCCTCCTCGCAGGGCGCGACGAGGGATGGCCGCACCGGCGGGATCCTCTCGGGGTTGAAGCTCAAGACCGATACGAGCTCGGGCAGGTCCACGAATTTGCGGGTGAGGGCCCCCCTGATGACATTGTCCGAGTTGGCCATGATCTCCAGGCAGGTGCCGGTCAGGTGGGCGTGGAGCTCGCCCGGCGCGATGAAGGTCGCCTCGCCGGGCTCGAGGACCACGTGGTTGAGCAGTAGGGGGATGATGGCCCCGACGTCGCCGGGGAAGATGTCCATGAGGCGGAGCACCCAGCGGAGGCTGCCCTCCCGGCCCTCGGGCGCCTCGCCCGAGTCGAGCGCGTCGGCGATCCTTTTCGAGGCGGTCGACAGCAGGCCCGCGCGCGCCTGTTCGTCCGCGGATATGAGGCTGTAGAAGAATACCGACAGCTCCACCCGGCTGGGGTCGCGCTCGAGGCGGTCCAGGGCGCGCTCGAATTCGCCCGGCGCGACGAGCCGCATGTTCTCGAGGATCTCGGCGACGGGCCTGAAGCCGCAGATGAGCTCGAAGTGTGTGAGGGCGACCGCCATCTCCGGCTTGTGGTTCGGGTCGCGGTAGTTCCGCTCGCTCGCGTCCACGGGGATGCCGCCCAGGTCCTCGCGCTCGTAGCCGAGCTGGGCCTTGCGCTTGCTGGGGTGTGCCTGTATCGAGAGGGGCGTCCCCGCGGACAGCACCTTGAAGAGGAAGGGCAGGGTGCGGCCGAGCTCGTCGACGACCTTGGCGCACAGGGTCTCCGCGGGGGAGCGACGCACGAGCTCGTCGAGTCCCATGCGCTCGCCTCCCACGACTACCGTCGAGGGCGCGCTGGGATGGGCGCCCATCCAGATCTCGGCCAGGGGGCCGCCGCCGGGATTGGGGATTCCGAGGGTTTCGCTGATCCCGTCGACGCTGCCCCAGGCGTAGCGCTGGACGGGGTTCTCGAGGCGGTAGATTCGCATCATCGGAGTCTACACGGAATGCCGCGCCGCCGCAATCCGAGCGGTCTCACCAGTCGTAGAGGAAGCGCGCCACTTCTTTCGCGATCGTATCGAGGCCCTCGGCCACCAGGCGGCATTCCGGCAGGCTCTGGATGAAGAGCTCGCCGTAGCGCTTGGTCGCCAGCCGCGAGTCCAGGATGACGACGACGCCCCTGTCTTCGGAATGGCGGATGAGGCGGCCGAAGCCCTGCTTGAGCCGAATTACGGCCTCGGGCAGGGAAATCTCCATGAAGGCGTTGCCGCCCTTCTTCTCCACCGCCTCGCTGCGGGCGAGCTGTACCGGGTCGGTCGGGACGCGGAAGGGCAGCTTGCAGATGACCACCAGTTGCAGGGTCTCCCCGGGCGCGTCGACTCCCTCCCAGAAGGAGTCGGTGGCGAAGAGGACCGAGGACAGGTCGGCCTTGAATGCGTCCATGAGCTTGGACCGCTCGTCCTCGCCCTGGCGCAGGAGGGCGATGCCGAGCTCCGCCATCTTCGGCTTCGCGGCCTCGAAGGCGCTCTTCATCGCGTCGTAGGACGTGAAGAGCACGAGGGCGTGGCCTTTCGACGCCTCGAGGAGCTTGGGAATGGCGGCGTCGACGTAGGGACCGTAGCCCGGCGTCGTGGGGCCGGGCGCTCCCGTGTCGACCGCCAGCAGGGCGTTGGTCCTGAAGGGGAAGGGCGAGGGATAGACCGCCGTCTCGACCGTCGCGGCGGAGCGGAGGAGGCCCACTCGGGCCTTCCAGAAATCGAAGCTTTCCCCGACGGAGAGGGTGGCCGAGGTGCAGACGACCGAGCGGAATTTCGTGAAGACCGCCTCGTCCATGAGCCCGGTAATGTCGAGGGGCGTCTCGGTGTAGCGGATGAAGGTCTCGCCCTGGCCGGTCTTGCCCTTCTCCATCCAGAAGACCGTCTCCGGCGAATCGCCGTAGTCCTTGAACTTGGCGCAGAACGAGGCGGTCTCGCCGAGCCAGCGCAGGTAGATCCGCGCCTCGTAGACCGCCCGCTCCTGGCCGAGGTCCTCGGGGCCGTCCGACGAGGCCGCGTCCAGGGCGTCGCTCAGCGCCTGGGCGCAGGCGATGAGCTTGCGCTCGAGGGCCGCCATCGGCGAGAGCAGGCAGTCCTTGAGCTCGGGAGTGACCTCGGTGAGCCGGTAGCTCCGCTCCGCCTTTCGCCCGGCGCCCCCGGCCGCCGCGGAGGCGTCGAAGAGGCGGGCCGCCCGGAGGTCGAGCTCGTCCATCGCGCGCCGCGCCTCGGCTATCGCGTCCGGAAGCTTCTCGAGGGCGTCGGCGGGGAAGCCGCGCAGCGCGAGGAGCCGCGGGATCAGCCCGAAGGCCCGACCGCCCTTGCGGCGCGTTAGGCGCGAGAGGCGCTTGTTGACCGAGAAGCGCGTCAGCTCGGAGGAGAAGAAGGCGGTCGCGCTCGACTCCACCGCGTGCGCCTCGTCGAGGATGAGGGCCCTGAAGGCGGGGAGCACGGCCGTGGCCTCGTAGCCGGCGCCGCCCATGCGCGCCGAGAGGTCGGCGAAGAGGAGGTGGTGGTTCGCCACGACCACGTGGGCGTCGGCCGCCTCGCGCCTGGCCCTCAGCACGAAGCAGCCCTCCCTGTCCGAGCAGCGCAGGCCCAGGCAGGCGTCCGACTCCGAGCAGACCCGCGACCAGAGCTGCTCCTCCGGGTAGAACGAGAGGTCGGCGCGGTCCCCCGTCGCGGTAGTGCCGGCCCAGCCCTCGATCCGGCGCAGGGGGTGCTCAACGGTCGCGCCAGAAGCGGCGAAGAGGCCCTCCTCGTCCAGGGCCTCGCGGAGCCTCGTGCGGCAGAGGTAGTTGCCGCGCCCCTTGACGAGCACAGCCTTGGTCTTCTTCTTGAAGAGCTTCTGGACTACCGGGATGTCCTTGTCCACGAGCTGCTTCTGGAGGTTGATCGTCGCCGTGGATATTACGACGCGCTCCTCGTTCTTGATGGCCCACGCGAAGGCGGGCACGAGGTAGGCGAAGGACTTGCCGACTCCCGTGCCCGCCTCGGCGGCCAGCACCCCGCCCTGGTTGAAGGCCGAAGTTACGTCGCGGGTCAGGCGAATTTGGCTTTTGCGCGGCTCGTAGCCGTCGATGAGGAGCGAGAGCTTGCCGCCCTCCTCGAGTACGCCCGAGATCTCGTCCTCGTCGAGGTCGACGTAGGGCTTGCGCCTCGCGGGCTCCGCCACGACGTGGACGCGGTCGACGGCGTTGTTCACGATGTAGGAGCCCACCCCGTTGGCGCCGGCCTCAGCGGAGACGCCGACGTCGGCCTCGCTCGGCCTCAGGGTCCCCGAGGGATGGTTGTGCACGATGACGTCCCCGCGCTCGAGGTAGGCCGCGAGGGCGGCGACCGAGGACTTGGTGCCGCGGGCGACGATGAGGACCTCCGCGATGCGGCCGTCCTCGCCCAAGCGGCAGGCGGCGAAGACCTCGCCGCCGCCGTTCTCGGCTATCTCCGCGCGGAGGGCCTCGGCGGCTTCGCCCGTGAAGCGTTCGGATGCGTCCATAGGTGCGCTATGATAGCGGCCTCCGCGGCGCGATGGCAAGGTGGCCTGGGGTATGGAACGTCAATTTCCGGTGTGGTTCTCAGTGCCTTGGGGGCTAACCGGTCATGTGCCGTACGGGGAAGGCGGCGAGCCGGGCGTGCGCAAGGCCGATTCATGCGCGCCGCCGGAGCGCCGCTTCGATCCAGGAAAAGCTCACTCGTTCCTGTTCGAGCCGGAGCGCCGGCGCAAGGCGATCGCAGCGAAGCTCGTCATAGAGCGCGGCTTCTTCGGCTTTGAGCCGCGGAAGCTCGGCGCGGGTCCGGCTCGAATCGCTCGTCCAGAGATCGCGGTGTGCGAGGAGGGTTTCGCGGTCCATGAGGAAGGAATCGGCATCGGGAAATGTGGCCCTGAATTGGTCGAGTATCGCGAAGCCGTGGCTGTCGAGGTCGCCCCAGTAGCGGAGGCGCGAGCTCCGGAGCCAGGCTGCGGAGGCGAGGTGGGCGAAGCCGTAACCGGCGCCGAGGACGATGGCGGCGCCGACGCGCGCAGGAAAGGCGAGGTAGTTGATTTCATTTTCAGTAATAAAGACCTCGGCGAAGGGCGATAGGCCTTCCTGGAAAAGGCGGGCGAAGTCCTCGGCGCGCAGGCTGAGTTCGCCCACCGTGGAAAGGCTCGCGGCTCCGAGTGCGAGGCCGGGATCGAGACTTCTGAATCGCACCAGGGCTGGCTTGTCGCGCAAACCGTAGCGCTGAGAAAAATTCGCGGTTCCCCGCGCGCTTTCGTCGATGGCTCCGGGGTAGAGGGCGGGATCGAGTACGAGATCGAGGAGCTCGGCCAGTAGTCCGCGGCGCGATTCGACGAATTTGCTGTGGACGCCCGGCGCGTCGATCTGTCTGGCATAGCGGCCGGAGCGGAGATGGCCGCGAAACCAGGCCAGGGTGCCGAGGAGGGCCGGCCACTCCTCACGCCGTTCGAGGACCTCGTGGGGGCGGCGGAGGAGCCAGGGCCCGAGGGCCGGGAATGCGGCCTCGATCGTGCCTGCCAATTCTCGAAGCAGAGCAGCCTCGCGCTTCTTCCCGATGAAGGCTACCGCGTCGTCGACATCCGCGAAGATGGCGGCCACGGGGACGCGGTTGCTCCCGAGCTGGCGATGTTCGAGC
>JANXYQ010000062.1 GCA_025355995.1 Spirochaetaceae bacterium
CCCTGGAAGATGAAGGCGGGGAAGATGCGCGTGGCGTCCGCCTTCTCGGGCGGCAGGTAGAAGTAGTTGAGCAGGTTCGACACGCCGAAGGAGGCGAGGGACCAGCCGAACTGGCCCAGGGCGAAGAGGACGAGCTTGCCCCTGGGGAGCCTCTCCGGCACGCGATCCATAGTGCTCTCCTTCACCCTTCCAGGTTCTCGAGCAGGACGTCCTTCAGTATCCGAGGGGCCCGCATCCTCGCTACCCGAGCGCGGAATTCCCCAGGGCTCCCGGCGCGGAGGAGGGAGAGGCAGAGGCGGTTCTTGCGGAGGTTGGAGGCCTGATAGGCGGAGAGGAGCCCGACGCAGCGTTCCGGGAGCGGAGGATTCGCGAGGAATTCGAGTCCCTCAAGCCTTACGAGGATGGATTCGGTCGGCTCTAATCTCTCGATCAGGACCGAGCAGCGATCCTCGCGCTCCGCGGGTACCTCGATCTTCATCCCATTGCGCTCGACCTCGATGGCCCGTGCCCTCGCTATATCCTTGAATGCGATGAGATAGTTCCTCTCGCGCGGGATGCGGGCGAGGTCGCCCTGGGCGGGCTCGATGCGGAATGACAGCGCGTCTTCCTCGCCCTCCCCGCCGTCGACCGCGAAGCGAGTCGTAGCGAAGCCGCCCTCCTCGTAGCTCATGTCGAGGCCCTCGTCCTCGTAGAGCGCGAAAGCGCTCCTGCCGCGGTATACCAGGATTTCCATGTCGGAGGGATTCCCGGATTCGTTGCCGGATGGAATCGCCAGCGGAATGATGGCCCCTTCGCGGGCGAGGACGGGCATGCCCCGGAGGTCCCTCTGGAGGCGGAGCTTTCGTCCGCCCTCGTAGACCTGCCCCGTGAAGACGTCCGTCCATCGCCCGCGGGGGAGCCAGGCCTCCACCTGGGCGAGGTTCATCCGCGGGTCGATCCTCCGCGTGATGGGGCAGACTAGGAGCTCGGAGCCGAAGAGGAACTGATTCGGGACCCGGTACGCGTTCGCCTCCCCGGGGTAGGAGTAGTACATGGGCTCCACCAGGGCGATTCCCTCCCGGTTGACGCGGCGGTTCATCGTGTAGAGATAGGGAATGAGGCGCTGCCTGAGGCGGAGCGCCTCCTTGGCCAGGCTCTCCACGTCGAAGCGGTATTTCCAGGGCTCCTTGCCGAGGATCTCGTGATTCGAGGAATGGAGGCGCAGGATGGGGCTGAAGACGCCCAGCTGGAGCCAACGCAGGTAGAGCTCGTCGTCCCGGCGGCCGAGGTGGTGGCCTCCGATATCGTGGCTCCACCAGGTGTAGCCGATGTTGCTCGCCGTCGCGGTGAAGCGGGGCTGGAAGGCGAGGGTCCTCCAGGATATCGACGTGTCGCCCGAAAAACCGAGGGGATAGCGGTGGCTGCCGGGCCCGGAGTATCGGGAAAGGATGAGGGGCCGCCTTCCGTCCCTGCCGTTGTCCAGGTAGTGGTAGTGGTTGAGGGCCCACAGGGGATCGAGCCCCTTCATCCGGCTCCTTCTGCCCTGCTGCCAGTCTATCCACCAGAAGTCGACGCCTCCCTCCTCGTAGGGGTGATGGAGGATCTTGAAGTAGGCGTCGATGAAGCGGCGGCTCGCGAAATCGAAGGCGATGGGCTTCCGGGCCTTAGGGTCGAGCCCCAGCTCCACGGCCATCTCATCGTAGGAATCCTCGAAGGCCCTGACCCCGTCGGCGGGATGGAGGTTGAGGGTTATCTTTAAGTTATGCTCCCCGAGCCGGCCCAGGAAGGCTCGCCAGTCGGGGAAGAGCTCCCCGTTCCAGCTGTATCCCGTCCAGCCATTGCGCTCGCGCTGGTCCGGGAATCGCGCCTCGAGATCCACCCAATGCCAGTCCATGTCGATCCCGGCCACGCTTATGGGAATGCCCTCGTCGCTGAATCGACGCATCAGGTCCGTGTATTCGCGGGCCGAGTATGCGTGGTACCTGCTCCACCAGTTTCCCAGGGCGAAGCGCGGGATCAGCGGAACGGCGCCGCTCAGCCTGAAGAAATCCCGGATGCATTCCCTATAGCGCGAACCGTAGGCGAAGACATAGCGGTCCCTTCCTCCGCCCTTCCTGGGCTCGAGCTCCCCTCCCTCGCCGAATAGCAGCGAGTATGAATCGTCGAGGACGGCGACGCCGGACCTGGACAGGAGTCCCGGCCCGAGGCGGACCGGGCCCGAGCTCCCGTCCAGGGTGCGGCGCGTACCCCCGAGATTGCCGCGGTTCCCGCAGGCGACGCTTCGCCCGCCGCCGCTGGGGGCAATGCGGGTCACCCTCCCGAGGACCTTGTTGAAATGGAATACCGCGGTCTCGCTGCGTATTTCGAGGCTGAGCCCGCCTTCGCGGAGTTCGTAGGCGGGGTCGCCTAAATGCCGGTGGAGGACGACCTGGCTGGGCCTGTCCTCCCAGGAGCCCCTTGGGCCTGTCTCGACGCGGAGCAGGCTCGGCGTGATGAGGCTCAGCCTGAAATTCTTTCCCTCGACCCCGGGTTCCACGGCGCCCTAACCTATAGCCAGGCTCTTGAATCGGGGCAGGTACCCTCGGTTCCTCTCGAACAGCTCGGCGACCATCGTCTTGGTCTCGGCGAGGGAAAGGACGGCCGCCGTCAAGGGGTCGTGGCAGATGGCCCTGTAGATCATGGTCGCGTCGCCGTGCAAGGCCCCCTCGATCGCCATCTCCTCGATCCCGCTGGACAATTGCGTTAAGAGGGCGCACTCGGGCGGCAGGGGGCCGACGCGCCTCGGATGGATGCCGAGCGCGTCCGCGATCGCGGGTACCTCGACGCAGGCTCCCGCGGGCAGGTTGTCTACGAGGCCTTCGTTGGGGACGTTGCCGTTGAACTCGAAGCTCTCGCCGCCCGCGAGCGCGTTGACAATGCAGGCCGCGTACTCCCGGCCGCGCTCGATGTCGATCGGCGTCTCCGCGGCGATCCACTTCTCGGCTTCGTCCCTCCAGGTCAGCTCCCGCGCCTGGTACTCCCTCAGGATATAAGCGTACTCGCCGGGGTTCCAGCCGCTCTCGTCGCCGGCCGCGCAGTACTTTTCGATGAGGTCGGGGCGCTTGCGGAACCACCAGTTGTACTCGGAGTTGTGGCCCGAGGACTCCGTGACGTACTTGCCGAGGGCGAGGAACATCTCGTTCCTGACGAGCTCGTTCTTATAAATCTCCTCGTCCTCGAGGATGGCCCTGCGTATGGCCGGATAGGCGTCCTCCCCGTTCACCTTGAAGTCGAGGTACCAGGCCATGTGGTTGATGCCCGCGCAGGTGTAATCCACCCTGTCCTCGCTCGTCGCGCCAGCCCACCATCCGAGCATCTGCGCCGTGCCTTGGACCGAATGGCAGAGGCCCGTGGCCGCGATGGGGCTCGAGCGCTGGATGGCGCCGCAGAGCATGGCCATGGGATTGGTGTAGTTGAGGAGGGTGGCCTTCGGGCAGAGCCTCTCCATGTCCTTGACGATCTCCATCATGGGCGGCAGGGTCCGGAGGAAGCGGAAGATGCCCGAGGGGCCGCGGGTATCGCCCACGCAGGTGTCGACGCCGTATTTCTTCGGGATCTCGATGTCGTGGCGCCATACCTCCGTCCCTCCGGCGAGGATGGTCGCGACGACGACGTCGGCGCCGTCGAGCGCGGCCCTTCGATCGAGGCTCGCGGCGGCGCGGGCCGGATAGCCGCCCATTCCTATGATCTTGTTTACCGCGGCGAGGGAAAAGTCGAGGCGCTCCGCGTCGATGTCCATCAGGGCTATCTCCGCGCCGGCGAGGAGGGGAAATGTGAGGAGGTCGCGGACGAGTTCCCGGGTAAAGCCGAAGCTGCCGGCTCCGATAAAGGCGATCTTCATCTCAGCTCCTCCTCATTTGTATCCGTGCTCCTTGAGGGAGGCCCGCAGCTTCCTCTCGTCGTAGAAGACGCGCAGCATCACGAACGAGAGCAGCATGCAGCAGGCGCTGACGATTGCGACCAGCCTAACGCCCGCCGGATGGGCGGCGCTCTTTCCGAGGAGGAGGAGGGAGGGCGCGATGAGGCCCGGGAAGCCGCCGGGGATGGCGGTGATGAGGCCCGAGGCCGCGCCGAAGGTCGCCTCGTTGGGGTCGCCCGTGCGGACGCAGTCCTCGCGGATGATTTCGTAGTTGATCGCCCCGGGGATGATGCCCGTGATGCCGTTGGGGATGGCCGCGACCGCGACGATGAGCCAGGCAAGGACGCTTTTGGGGATGGGTATCTTGTCCGAGAACGCGAAGGCCAGCATGATGACGACCATCATGGCGAGGGCGAAGCTGAAGAGGGTCTTCTTCCCGATCCACTTCGAGGCCAAGTTCACCAGGGGATAGAGGACGAGGCTGATGCCGACCATGGTGGCGCCGAAGACCAGCATCATGGAGTCCGAGAGCCCGAAGAGGACGGTGACGAAGTAGACGAGGCCTATCTGGAAGAGGCCGTCGCCCCAGAAATATACCTGCTGGGTCAGGACGAAGAGGACGAAGATCCGGTTCGTGAAGGCCTTCTTGAGGGCGGGCAGCAGTTTTACGCTCGAGGACCTGCCCGAGCCGTAGCGCTTCTCGTCGACGACGAGGACCTGCAGGGAGGAGAGCAGGGCCGAGACGGCTATCATGCCGCCGACCGTGAGCCTGAAGGCGTCGACGGCGCTCATGCCCGACTGCATCAGCGAATCCTTCACGACGAAGACGGCCTGGGAGCCGATGATATAGCCCATCAGCCAGCCTATCGACCCGTAGGTGCTGAAGCGCATGATGATCCTGCTCGTCACGCCCAGCTCGGGAACGAGGGCGCTCGATACGTTGTAGAAGCATCTGAAGACATTGAGGAGGACGACGATGCCGAGGAGGTAGGCCGCGTTGAGCGGACTCACTCCATCCACGGGCGGCGCGAAGACCAGGTAGGACAGGACGGCGATCGGGACGAAGGACACGAGCATGAAGCTGCGCCTCCGCCCGAGGCTCGACTTGCTGCGATCGCTCCAGGAGGCGACCAGGGGGCCGAGGAAGACCGTGAGGAGGCTCCCGACATAGCCGATGAGCCCGATGAAGGTGAGGCCTAGGAAGGTGGTGGAGCTCAGATAGACGGGGAAGGCGGCCTGGCTAGTCTCCGGTGGTACGTAAAAATATGTTATCAGGCCCGTGAGCGAGCCGATCACCGTCGTCCCGATGCTCCCGAGCGAGTACAGGATGATGCGCCAGGTTGGGAAGGCTTCCTTTCCCGGGGCGAGGGCCTGAGGGCTTTCCATCGCGGCCTTCAGCCTATCGTGTCGCTCAGGTCGAACTTGAAGGCGCCTATGTCCGTGCTAGTCGCCGCCACGCTCACCTTGCGCGCCCCGGGAGCGAGCTTTTCGCCCCTGACCAGTATCCGGAAGGGGACGTTGACCGGCACCGGAGCGGCGTTGAGCGCGGAGAGCTCGGCGCCCGCCCAGGACCTGTCCTTGACGACGAGGCTGATGCTCTCCGCTCCGTAGGATTTCCCGTCGACGCCGATGGGGCCGATGCCGCTGAGGCTGGTCGAGTCGATGATGTTCTTGAGGGAGAATTCGAAGCCCTCGTCGGTGTTCTTGAGGGTCCCCTTGGAGTAGAGCTTGGCTAGAAGGAAGGATGGGATGGTCATGGCTGTCTCCTCATTGCAAAACGGAGGTAATTAGGCGCAGCGTGGCGCGCCGGTATGAGTGAAGGCTGAACGAGACGCCGCCGTCCTCGAGGGCGAGCTCCCTCGCCTCGCCGCCCTCGAGGAGCTCGGCCCTCGCGATGCGAAGCAGCCCCCCGGAGACTCGCGGCGCCCGGGTTTCCTCGCTCGAGTTGAAGAGAGTGAGGAGGATGCCGCCCCGTTCGGCGTCCGCGACGATAGCGAGGGTTTGCACCGGGGCTTCCGGGAGCTCGAGGAGGCAGCCCGACGGAGGCAGCGTCCTCCCCGAAGAGGGCTCTCCGAGGGGCTGCAGCATGGGCCGCGAGTGCGCTGTCTCGGAGGCGAAACGATGCGAGCGGGCCTGGTCGAAGGCTCCCTCGTAGGGGAGGATGTGGTATCGGCCCGTCACGACGCCGCTCTGGCGGCCGGGGAAGTTGGTCTCCCAGTAGTTGTTCGTCACCCAGCCGAGGAAGAGGGCCCGCTCGAGTTCGAAGGTCCGGCGGTCGTGGCCGAAGTGGAATCCTCCGAGCTGGACTAAGGGGTTCTCGGGCGCGGCGATCGTGACGCCACGCTCGCCGTCGTTGAAGTCTACCCAGCCCTGGACGGTGAAGTAGTCGCGGTTGACTCCGGGTAGCTGGTCCAGCTCGGGGCGGACCGGGACTCCGCCCGCGTCGAAGCGCGCCTGGGCGCCGGGAAGGTCGAAGGGCAGGGCGATGTACGTGGCCTCGGGATGGGTGCCCGTACCCATGACCCATTCCGACTGGCATTCGATATGCTCCGACCAATCGGGCAGCAGGACTCTCTGGCGGATCTCTCCGACCTTCGGATGCTCGAGGATCTGCTCGATGACGGTCGCATAGGGCAGCCGGTAGACCTTGTGGAGGAGGACCTTGGTCGGGAAGCTCCGAATGGCCTTCCAATCGGGCTTCCAGCCCCTGACCGTCTCAGGCAGGGTCGTCCAGTCCATCTCGCAGATCTGGCGCCGAGGCGACGGATCCTCGCGGTCGGCGACCTCCTCGTGGACGAAGCCGTGGAAGCTCAGGCCCGCGCCCGCGTCGATCCATTCTCTTCCCAGGTCCTTGTCGAAGAGGGAGTACAGCCCGCCGCGCTCGAGGTCGAACGTCAGTCGCCAGCGATGGTTCTGGACGATCGCGTCCTCGGATTCCTCCGCGCCGCTCATCGCGTCGAAGGAGGCCGGCGACACTATCGCGTAGCCGTAGGCCGGCGCCTCGGTCGGGCTCAGCATCCAGCCGATGTTGCCGTTGTGGCTGTCGCCGGAGCGGCCGGTCCAGAAATCGGTGGGGCGCTGGTTGCGCCCCAGGAACAGCCGGCTGGCGCTGCCGTCCTCGGACGAGCCGCGGCGCATGACGAGGTTGTGCGGGAAGGGCCCGCAGATCTTCCGGGGCCAGGGCAGGGGATTGAAGAGAAGAAGCTCTCCTTCCTCCGTGCGCGGGAGGCGCCGGGAGAAATCGGCTAACGCGTCCCTCTCCAGGAGGAGGCTGAGGCTCCGGGCGTTCCAGGCCATGGATCGCTTGTGGCTCGCCATGGCCAGGGAATCCTCCGTGTCCGGGTCGTTCGCGGCCTCGTCGCCGCCCCAGGTGTGCTCGCAATATAGGTTGAGCTCTTTCCAGGCCCGATCGCGGTAGAGCTCGCCGCTGCGGCGAGCCCAGGACTTGGCTTCCTGGGCGGGTCCGCCGTCCCCGGCGGGGGCGATGGCGCCCAGGGCCGCGAAGACGGCGTCGGATCGATACAGCCGGGCGCGGCTCGCCCGCGCGACCGAGGTCTCCCGCGCGGAGCTGATCGCGCCGAAGTTCCAGTAATCCGTCCAGTCGCCGCGGCGAACGGGCAGGTCGGCTCGTCTCCCCTCCACGCGCTCCCAGAACATGCGCGGCGTGGCGCAGACGAGGCGTGGGAGGTTTCCCCCCTCGTTCCAGAGCCGCGCGAAATCGGCGTAGCCCTTCCACGCGGTCCCGTTGTCGCCGAAGGGATGCATGCCCTGCAGCGCGACGAAGGGAAGGGGGTAGCCGATCCCGTCCAGGTACGCCTGCATCCTCGGCAGCCATCCCGCGAAAGCCGCCGTCGTCTCGTTCCCTATGCCGAAGTCGCTCGCCTTGGAATATTGCCAGCCGTTGAGGGTCGGCAGGACGCGGCCCGAGGGAGCCTGCCACAGGAAGACGTCGGGCCGAGGCTCCGGGGGACCGCCGAAATGGTGGTTCACGGCCATGCCGAAGCCCTCGATGCCCTCGTCCAGGAGGACGTCGGGCAGGGTCCAGTTGTGGCCGTTCACGTCGCAGTTCATCGCGAAGCGGATGTCGATGCCGTACTCGGCGCGGAGGCGCCGGACGGGGCGCAGCGATTCGGCCAGCTGTACGGCGTCGACGAGGGGCGTCAGGTTGGCGAGCATCGCGGTGACCTCGACGAGGCCCTCGCCCTCCGCCCGCATCAGCCGCTCGAGGTCGCGTTTCCCCGCCGTCTCGAGCCAGGCTTCCAGGCCGTAGGTCGACTCGACCGTCCAGCGGAAAGCCGAGTCCGGCGGGCCGCCGCGGTACGCGTCGGCCAGGTCGAGGGCGTCGTAGATGAAGCGCGCCTGCAGCTCGCGCAGGATGGGCTGGTCGGCGGTATAGCCGATATCCGTATGGCTGTGGTGGATTACGAAGACTGTGTCGAGCTTCATGCTGAAAGCCCCCTGGCCCCGCGCATTCGATCGATCGGAAGCTGGTCGGTAAATGTCACAAGGTGTGTCATAAATACTTGCATCGTTTTCCGGCGCTGTCAAGCGATTTGTAGCGGCCGGGTTCCGCCTCGCGGCGAAATGAGGATATATTGACATCCGGCGAGAGTGGGCCGCATAATGATGTCACACTATGTGACAAGAGAGGCATGATAACCGTATGGGGAACGCTCGGGACCAATCGAGGGCGATCATCGTCGCCGGAGCCGAGAAGGCCTTCCTTGAAAAGGGCCTCTTCGATACCGCCATGGAGGACGTGGCCCGGTCCTCGGGGGTGACGAGGAGGACTCTCTACCGCTATTTCGCCAAGAAGGAGGACCTCGCATTCGAGGTCGCCTGCGAATTGCTTCAACGGTGGAATCTGCGCCAGGAGAGGATATTCGGCGCCCTCGAGGGAAGGGGGATAGATCGGCTGAGGGATTTCCTGTCGAAGTCCGCCCGGTACCTCGCCGCGCACGACGACCTGATGAAATTCATGGGGGAATTCGATTTCTATTTCAAGGACGGCGCGGCCTTCGTCCCGGACGCGGAAATCCTCGTCCGTTACGACGCCCTCATACACGCATCCGACGCCTGGCTGCGCGGCATCATCACCGCCGGCATGGCGGACCGCAGCATGAGGAAGGATATCGACGTCAAGCTGACGGTCTTCACGATATCGAATATCCTCTGGGGCTACGGCCAGCGGATCGCCGCGAGGAAAAGGCAACTTAAGGCCGAATTCAGGATGGAGCCCATGAAACTGATCTACCACCAGATAGAGCTATACGTCCGCGCCCTCTCGCGGGGGAAATGACATGAGGGATATCAGGAGCATCAATCGGGGCTGGCGCTACACGGCCGATTTCAAGGACGAATACGCGGGCGGAACCGCCCCCATCGAGGGCTGGGAGGAAGTATGCCTCCCCCATTCCAACAGGGAGCTCCCCTACAACGGCTTCGACGAGAAGGACTACCAGTTCGTCTCTTGCTACGCCCGCGACATCGAGATTCCCCCGCTCGAGGGCGGGAAGCGAGCCTTCCTCGATTTCGAGGGCGCGATGAGCGCGGCCACGATCTGGATCGACGGGCGCGAGGCCGGCTCGCACGTCGGAGGCTTCACCCCCTTCAGCCTCGAGATCACCGAGCTCTCGGGGGGAGGCGGAAGCCATAGGCTCGCCGTCCGCGTCGATTCGACGGAGCGTCCCGACATTCCGCCCTTCGGCCACGTCGTGGACTATCTCTGCTACGGGGGCATCTATCGCGAGGCGCGCTTGCGCATCCAGGACCGGGCCTTCGTGCGCGGCTGCTTCGCGCGCCCCTCGGGAGCCCTCGAGGAGAGCAAGCGCCTCGAAGTGAACGCCGAAGTCGATTTCGGGGGCGAAGCGATAGGGGATTTCTCGGTCCACTGCGTCCTCTCCGAGGGCTCCCGCGTCGTCGGAAGGGCCTCCGCCACAGTCAGTGAAGACGGCGCCTCGGGCGCCGCCTCCCTCTGCCTCTCCGGCCTCGAGGGCCTGCGCAATTGGGACCTCGGCGATCCAGCCCTCTACGATCTCTCGGTATCCCTGTCGAAGGGCGACCTGATCGTCGATTCGATCGGGCTTCGAGTCGGCTTCCGCTCGGCCGAGTTCAGGAGCGAGGGCTTTTTCCTGAATGGTCGGCGCCTCCACCTCGTCGGCCTGAACCGCCACCAGTCCTTCCCCTACGTCGGCTTCGCGATGCCCGCCCGGGCCCAGGCCCGCGACGCGGAGATCCTCAAGCGGGAGCTCGGCGTCAACATCGTGCGCACCAGCCACTATCCCCAATCCAGGCACTTCCTCGACGCCTGCGACGAGCTCGGCCTCCTCGTCTTCGAGGAACTGCCCGGCTGGCAGCACATCGGCGGCGAGGCGTGGAAGGAAAACGCCTGCCTCGCCCTCGAGGAGATGATCAGGCGGGACAGGAACCGCGCCTGCGTGGTCCTCTGGGGCGTTAGGATCAACGAGTCCCAGGACGACCACGATTTCTACGTTCGCACTGACGCGATAGCGAGGCGGCTCGATCCCACCCGGCAGACGGGGGGCGTCCGATTCCTGCAGAGGAGCGAGCTGCTCGAGGACGTCTACACCTTCAACGATTTCTCGCATTCGGGCGGAGCGGGAGTCCTCAAGAGACCCCGCGAGGTTACCGGCCTCCGGCGCGAGGTCCCCTACCTCGTGACCGAGCACAACGGGCACATGTTCCCGACCAAGCGCTTCGACAACGAGGAGCGGCTGTCGGAGCACGCGCTGCGGCACCTCCGCGTGCTCGAGGCCGCCCGCGCCGTACCGGGGATCGCCGGGGCCATAGGCTGGTGCGCCTGGGACTACAACACGCACAAGGATTTCGGCTCCGGCGACAGGATCTGCTACCACGGCGTCATGGACATGTTCCGCATCCCGAAGTACGCGGCCGCCGCCTACGCGAGCCAGAGGGCCCCGGCCGAGGGCATAGTCCTCGAGGCCGCCTCGATCTTCGCGAAGGGCGAGCGCGCCGCCGCCCGCCTCCTGCCGATCGTGGTCTTCACCAACTGCGACGAGGTCGTCCTGTACAGGAGCGGGGCGAGGATAGGTTCCTACGCCCCCGCCAGGGAGGAGTATCCCCATCTCGAGCATCCGCCCGTCGTGCTAAGGGACCTGGTGGGGGACCAGCTCGACGGAAGCGCCTTCTCGCCGCGCGACGGGGCGACGATCAAGCGGCTCATCGCCAAGGTGCTCGAGAAGGACCTCGAGTCCCTCTCCTGGCTCGAGCTCGCGCGCTTCGGCCTCCTTCTCCTGAGGTACAAGATGAACATGGCGGACGCCGAGGCCCTGGTGGGGAAGTACGCCCTCGGCTGGGGGCGGGAGGAGGACAGCTTCGAGCTCGTCGGCCTCCTGGGAGGCCGCGAGGTCGCGCGCCGGACCTACGGGGGCGACGCCCGGGCCGCTCGGCTCTCGATGAGGGCGGACGACCTGGAGCTGTCCGCGGGAGACTGGGATACCACCCGCGTCGTCCTTAGGCTCGAGGACCAGTACGGCAACCTCCACCCCTTCGGGACCGAGGCGGTCGAGCTGGCCGTCTCCGGGCCCGGCAGCGTCATCGGGCCGAGCCGCGTCGCCCTGATCGGCGGATGCGTCGCTTTCTGGGTCAGGACCGAGGGCCTGCCCGGACGCATCGAGCTAGAGGCGTGGGGCACCCGCTTCGCGGCCCCGGGCATCTCGATCGACGTCCGTTGACCCCAGGCTTATCGCGGCGGTTTTTTGCTGTCATTTCCTGGTTTCTCGATTATTATATGGGCTTCCACGCGAAGGAATGCGCGCATTCGCAAAAATGCAGGAGGTAAAAATGAGGATCATTCTCGCGGCGCTGGCTACCGCCATAGTGTTTTCCGGCTGCGCCGCCGTCCCGAAGCGCCTGGAGCCGGGATGGAAACCCGGCGTCATCGCGATCCTCCCCTTCACAAACCAGTCGGCGGACGTGGCGCTCGAGAAGTTCGCTAGGCTCGTCATGATCGAAAAAGTGAAAGCGGCTAACTTCCAGGTCATCGATGCGGCGACGGTGGACGCACGGCTCGAGGAGCTGGGCGTGACCGAGGGCGGCCAGCTGTCGACTCTCGCGCCTCAGGAGCTCGCAGACGCTATCGGCGCCGATTCCTACCTATACGGGGATATCATCGACGCCAAGCGAGTCCTCCTCGGCGTCTACCTCCAGAAGAAAGTCCAGATAGAATTCAAGATCCTGGATAGGGAAGGCCGGACGAAATGGGAGGACGAGCGGATATCGGCGGAGACCAAGGTAGTCCTGAGCCCCGCCGCGATGCTCGCGACCGCGGCCGCGCAGTTCGCCACCTCGATGACCGGCGACCTCGTCATGAAGTCCCTGAAAAGCCATCCCCTCATCGCGCATCTTCAGGCCGTCTGTACCTGGAGCGCGAGCACCCTGCCGCGCCCCTGACGCGCGGCGAAAAGAAACTCGACCCTAAGGAGTATCCCATGCGCTGCGCGAAGATCCCGCACCTCGATATGCTCCTCGGCATCGCGGCCCTGGCCCTGCTGGGCTCCTGCGCCTCGGTAAATACCAAGGTAACCGCGGTGGACAGCTACCAGCGCCTCGGGCGGCAGGTCGCCGTCGCCGTACTGGACGTAGCGAACCGCACGAAATACGGCGCGAGGAACCTCTCCGACTCGGCCGCCGAAATCCTCACCTCCGAGCTCCTCCGCTCGGGCGATTTCGTCGTCATTGAGCGCCAGAGGCTGGACGAGATACTCAAGGAGATGCAGATCCAGCTTTCGGACCTCTCCGACAGCGGCACCGCGGTGCAGGTCGGGAAGCTGCTCAATTGCAAGTACCTGCTCACCGGCACCATAAGCAATTTCGGCGTCAAGACCGAGGGCGTGGACCTGGTGGTCTCGAAGAAGAAGAAGCAGACGGTCAAGGTCGAGGTGGACATCCGTATGATCAACGTCGAGAGCGCGCAAGTCGTCTACTCCGCCTACGGCAGGGGCGAGGCCACGAAGACGGTCAGCTCCAGCCTCGGGATCGGCGGGACCGGCGGCTACGACGAGACGCTGGCGGGAGAGTGCATGAGGGGAGCGCTCGGCAATGCGGTCCAGGCGCTGATCGGATTCCTGGCCGCCAATCCCGCGAGCTGAGGGCGCGAGTCGCTTCCTCGCAATTCTCCGCCGATCAAAACGAGGCTAGCTTGTAGCCGACGAGCGCCGCGAGATCGAAGGCCCACGGGGCGTCGGCCTCGAGGGTGCGTCCGATCAGCGCGAGGGGGCGAACGTAAAAAGCCCCGCCCATCGGGGAAAAATCGGCGCTGACTCCCCCCTTGATCCACAGGCGGCTCTGCCCCGCGGCCTCCTCGGGGCTCATCCCGGTTTTCAGGTCCTTGCCCGAGCTATCCTTGACGCTGATGTTGAGGTCATACACGAGGCCAGCCAGCATAGTGACGGAAAAGAGCCCCTGATACATCTCGTACTCCCCGAGGGCGGTGAGCGTGAGCCAGCTTTCTCGCCGGTCGTACGGGTTGCTGATCTCTTGGGGATCGCTTTGGTAGTTGGTTTCCGCGGCCTTCCAGTCCTGAGTCCCGCTCAGGATCGCCTTATACCCGATGCCGAGATGGAGATAGGTCGCGTCGACGTAAGCCTCGACGCCCAGATTCTGTAACGAGGTTTTTATCGTGCCCTCTCCCGGGTTACCTCCGGCGAAGGCGTCGAGCCATGTTATATCCTGCGAATAGGAGAGCGGCGAATAGGATGGACATACGCCCGCGCTGATCTCGATCCCGAAAAGCGATCCGCTCGATCCAAGAACCAATAGCAAGAGCAGGCATTTGCGCATCATTTTCCCTCGCTCGGATTTTCGAACTGAGTTTCTTATAGCATCGCCCGTCGGGGGGGGGCAAGATGCCAATGCCTACGCCGCCCCTTCCTTTCCCGCTTCCTTCATGCCCTCGCCCAGGCTATAATCCCCCCAGCCATGACAGACTTCGTCCACCTCCACAACCATTCAGATTTCTCCCTCCTCGACGGCGCCGCCTCCGTGGGCTCCATGGTAGCCAAGGCCAAGGCCCTGGGCATGCCCGCCCTCGCTTTGACCGACCACGGATCCATGTTCGGCGCGGTCAAATTCTACGACGCCTGCAAGGACGCCGGCATCAAGCCCATCGTCGGGGTCGAGTTCTACGTGGCGGGAGCTTCGCGATTCGAGAGGACGGGCACCGAGAACGGGAACAAGTACTGGCACCTCGTCCTGCTCGCCATGAACGAGAGGGGCTACAAGAACCTCCTAAAACTCAGCTCCGCGGCCTATACCGAGGGCTTCTATTACAAGCCCAGGATCGACTTCGAGCTCCTCTCCTCCCACGCCGAGGGCCTCGTCGCGAGCACGGCCTGCATAGCGGGAGAGATCCCCAGCCTCCTCCTCATGGGAAAGGAGGCCGAGGCCGAGCGCGTGGCCCTGCGTTATGCGGAACTGTTCGGCAAGGAGCGCTTCTACCTCGAGCTGCAGGACCACGGCATCCCCGAGCAGAAGGTCGCCAACAGGGGCCTCGTCGCGATGGCGAGGCGCACGGGCCTACCCCTCATCGCGACGAACGACATGCATTACCTCGAGCGCGCGGACGCCGAGGCGCACGACGTGATGCTGTGCATCGGCACGAACCGCAAGCGCGACGAGCCGGGCCGGATGCGCTTCCACGGTCCGGAATTCTACATGAAGACCCGGGACGAGATGGCCGCCCTCTTCGCCGACGTCCCCGAGGCCCTGTCCAACACGATGCGCATCGCGGAGATGTGCGAGCTGAAGATCAAGTACCCGGGACCCATGCTCCCCGATTACGAGTACCCGGCGGAGTACTCGAGCCCCGAGGAGTATATGCGCCACCTCACCTTCGAGGGACTCAAGAGGCGTTATCCCAATATAACCGACGAGATACGGCAGCGCGCCGACTACGAGCTCGACGTGGTCATCAAGATGAAGTTCACGGGCTACTTCCTCATCGTGTGGGATTTCATCGACTGGTCCAAGCGCAACGGCATCGCGGTAGGCCCGGGGCGAGGCTCCGGCGCGGGGTCGATCGTCGCCTACGCCCTGCGCATCACCGACATCGACCCGCTCAAGTACAACCTCCTCTTCGAGCGCTTCCTCAATCCCGAGCGCATCTCGATGCCGGACTTCGACATCGACTTCTGCTTCGAGCGCCGGGGCGAGGTCATCGAGTACGTCATGCGCAAGTACGGGGCGGACCGCACCGGGCAGATCATCACCTTCGGCACGCTGAAGGCCAAGGCGGTCATCAAGGACGTGGCGCGCGCCCTCGACATACCCTTCGAGGATGCCAACGCCATCGCTAAGCTCGTGCCCGAGGACCCGAAGATGACCCTGGCCAAGGCCCTCGAGGACGAGCCCAAGCTGAAGGCCATGGCCGCCCAGGAGCGCTATAGGGACCTCTTCGAGGTCGCGAGGAAGCTCGAGCACAAGAACCGGCACGCGAGCCTCCACGCCGCGGGCATCGTGATCGGAAAGACCGCGCTCACCGATTTCGTGCCCCTCTTCAAGGACCCCAAGACCGGGATCGTCGCCACGCAATACACGATGGACTACCTCGAGAAGTGCGGGCTCGTGAAGATGGACTTCCTCGGCCTCAAGACCCTGACGCTGATCCAGCACGCCATCGAGCTGATCCGGAAGCGTGGGATCGAGATAGCGGAGGACCGGATCCCCGAGGACGACAAGCGGACCTTCGAGATGCTCGGGGAGGGGAAGTCGACCTCGGTCTTCCAGTTCGAGTCGAGCGGGATGCAGGCGATCCTCAAGCAGGCCAAGCCCTCCTGCATGGAGGACCTGATAGCGCTCAACGCGCTCTACCGCCCTGGGCCCATGGCCTACATCCCCCAGTTCATCGACTCGAAGTGGGGGCGCACTCCGATCACCTATCCCGACCCCTGCCTCGAGCCCATCCTCAAGGAGACCTACGGCGTAATCGTCTACCAGGAGCAGGTCATGCAGGTGGCCCAGAGGATCGGCGGCTACAGCCTGGGGCAAGCCGACCTCCTGCGGCGCGCCATGGGGAAGAAGAAGCACGAGGTCATGGTCAAGGAGAAGGAAAAATTCGTCGAGAGCTCGGTCAAGAACGGCTTCAAGGCCGAGGACGCCGACCGTATATTCGAGATCCTGATACCCTTCGCCGGATACGGCTTCAACAAGTCGCACGCCGCGGCCTACAGCGTCGTGGCCTACCGCACGGCCTACCTCAAGGCCAATTTCCCGGCCGAGTACATGGCGGCTAACCTCACGAACGAGATCGCCAACACCGACAAGCTCACCGAGTATATCGGCGAGGCGCGCAGCATGGGGATCGAGCTCACGCCGCCCGACGTGAACCGCTCCGAGGCCAGCTTCTCGGTCTCGGAGGGGAAGATCGTCTACGGCCTCCTCGGCATCAAGGGCGTCGGCGAGGCGCTCGCGCGCGCCATCGTCGCGGAGAGGGAGAAAAGCGGGCCCTTCGCGTCCTTCATAGAATTCGTCGAGCGCCTCGGTACCCAGGCGATGAACAAGAAGACGCTCGAGTGCCTTGCGAGCGCGGGCTGCTTCGAGGCGGTCGGCCGCACGGCCGACGGGGGCTACACGCGCAGGGAGCTCGTCCTCGACATCGAGCGGGCGGTGGAGTACGCCCAGGCCAAGGAGGCCGCCGGCAAATACGGGCAGGCCAGCCTCTTCGAGGGCTCCGGCGAGGAGGAATACCCGCCCTTCGCCGTGATCAAGCAGGAGGAGTACCCCCGGTCCGAGATACTGCGCCTGGAGAAGGAGCTCCTCGGCTTCTACTTCTCGGGCCACCCGATGGACGAGTGGAGCAAGATCTGGGAGCGCTGCTCCGACGCCGACCTCTCCCACACCGAGAGGGCGAGCTCGGAGAGGACCTACACGGTAATCGCGATGCTCAAGGAATTCCGCGAGATATTCACCAAGACGGGCAAGAAAATGGCCTTCGGCGCCATCGAGGATCCGCGGGGCTCGCTCGAGATCGTGGTCTTCGCGGACGCCCTCGAGCGCTGGCGCGACAAATTCGTCGTGGACGCCGTGCTCTGCCTAAAGGGGAAGATAGACCTGACGAGGGGCAACCCGAGCCTCAAGGTGGATGAATTCGTGGATCCCTCGACCCTGAAGGAGAAATCCTGGAAGGAGGTCCACCTGCGCCTGGGCATCCTCCCCCAGCACGAGGAGGACCTCTACGCGTTGCGCGACGCCCTCTTCGACGAGCCGGGCGGTTGCAACGTGTACTTCCACCTGCCGCCGGAGCCCGGCGACGCGATCAATGCCGTGGTAAACCACGGCGAAGCCGTGGTTAAGGCTCATGTCCAGATAACCTGCTCGGCCTCCGAGGAAACCCTCGAGAGGCTGCGCGCGGTGAGCCCAGTAGTCGAAGCCTGGCGGGATTAGGAGCTCTCGCGAAACGCAGTTTCGCGTGGCATGGAGGGATTAGCATGAAGATGGCATTGTTGGTGATCGACCTTCAGAAGGCCTACTATGCCGGCGCGGACGCCGCCTCGATGGACGCGGCGGCGCAGTATATCAACGCGGTTCTTCCGGCCTTCAGGGCCAAGGGCCTCCCGGTCGCCTGGATACAGCATATCGACGAGGGAGACGGCGCCGTCGAGGGCGCGCCCGGCTTCGAGTTCATCGACAGCCTGAAGCCCCTGCCCGGGGAGCTCAGGGTCTCGAAGCGCTACAACAACGCCTTCAACAAGACGCCGCTCGCCTCCCGGCTCACCGAGGCCGGGGTCGATACGGTCGTCATCGTCGGGTACTGCGCCGAGCACTGCATCCTCTCCACCTTCAGGGGAGCCAAGGACCTGGACCTGACGCCGGTGCTGCTCCGCGGCGCGATCGCCAGCGGCAGCGCCGAGAACCTGGCCTTCGTGGAGAGGATCAGCGACGTGGTGCCCTACGGCTTCCTGATGAAGGCGCTCGCGCCCTGATCGCGCGTCGCGAAGGCGACCAGCTTCCGCCAATCGAGGAAGGAGAGGTCCGCCCCCGGGACCCTTCGCGGCGAGACGATCGCGGCCGACATGCCCGCGCGCCTCGCGCCCGCGACGTCGATCCGCGGCGAGTTTCCCACGTAGAGGATGCGGTCGGCGGGCAGGGCGAGCCTCGAGGCGAGCATCGCGAAGGGTTCGCCCGCGGGCTTGAGGAAGCCGGAATCCTCCGAGCAGAGGGCGCACTCGAAGCGGCCGGCCAGGCCCATGAGCTCGAGCTTGCGCGCGGGCGGGAGGTCGGACAGGAGGGCGAGGCGAAGCCCCGCCCTCTCGAGCGAGTCGAGGGCCGAAGCGAGGCCTCCGAAGGGCCTTAGCCTCGAGAAGAGCTCCTCGACGCCGCGGTAGAAGTCGCGGTCGATCATCGCCCTCGCTCCGTTCTTTTCGATGCCCAGGTCCGTCGCGACCATCCCGGCCACTCGCTCGCGGAAAGCCTCGCCGTCGGAAGGAGCCGAGCCGCGGTATCCGGGCTCGAGGCCGAGGGCCCTAATGCGCCTCCTGGCCAGGTTGAAGGCCTCGAGCCTCCTCGCCTTGGGCAGCATGTACGGCCAGGCGAGGAGGAAGAGGCGGTATGCGGGATAGAGCGTCCCGTCGAGGTCGAAGGCTACGGCGTCGAAGCGCATTATCCGTGTATAGCCGGAAAGGCGTCGAGTTGTCTATCAGTCGGTCCTCCTGGCGTAGGTCGTATGCAGGAGCTCGTGGGAGAGGTGCCCCAGGGGCTCGCCCAGGAATTCCGCGTACAGGGCCTTCACGCTCGGGTTCTCGTGGGACCTGCGCAGGCCCAGCCTCCTGTCCTCCGCGTACATCGCGGCGTTGCGGGCGAGGCGCTTCGCCTGGTCGACCCGCACGGGCTGCCCTCCTCCGCCGACGCAGCCGCCGGGACAGGTCATCACCTCGATGAAGTGATAGGGGCTCGTGCCCGCCGCGATCTCGTCGAGGAGGACGCGGGCGTTCTTGAGCGTATGCGCGACCGCCACGCGGACCTTCGTGCCGGCGAGGTCCACCTCGGCGCTCTTGATGCCCACGAGGCCACGCACAGCCTCGAAATCGAGGGTGGGCAGGGGGGATCCGGTGACGATCTCGTAGACCGTCCGCAGGGCGGCTTCCATGACTCCGCCCGTGGTGCCGAAGATGGTCGCGGCGCCCGTCGAGGCCCCGAGCGGATCGTCGAATTCCTCCTCCGGCAGCCTGGCGATGTCTATCCCCGCCCTGGTGATCATCCGCGCGAGCTCTCGCGTGGTCAGCGCCCAGTCGACGTCGTAATATGCGGCGGTATCGGGCGATGCCCCAGCTTTTGCGCTCCAGTATTCCCAGGCGCCGCGCATCTCGGGGCGCTTGGCCTCGTGCTTCTTGGCGGTGCAGGGCATGATCGAGGCAAGGCGCATGGCCGCCGGGTCGAGGCCCGCCTTCTCGGCGTAGTAGGTCTTGGCCAGCGCGCCGAACATCTGCTGCGGCGACTTGCAGGTGGAGAGGTGGGGCAGGAGGGAGGGGTAGAAGTACTCGATGAAGTTGATCCAGCCCGGGGAGCAGCTCGTTATCATCGGCAGCTTCCCGCCCTTGGTCAGGCGCTGGATGAGCTCGCTGCCCTCCTCCATTATCGTGAGGTCGGCGGTGAATTGGGTGTCGAACACCTTGTCGAAGCCGATCCGCCGCAGGGCCGCGACCATCTTGCCCGTAACCAGGCTCCCCGGCTCCATGCCCAGGGCCTCCCCGAGCGAGGCCCTGATCGCGGGCGCGGTTTGGACGACGACGGTCCCGCCCGGCTTCGCGAGCTCGCGCCAGAGCTCCTCGGTGTCGTCGCGCTCGGTGATAGCGCCGGTCGGGCACACGACCGAGCATTGCCCGCATTGGACGCAGGGACTCGCCGCCAGGCCCCGGTCCATGAAGGTCGCGACGCGGGTCCTGATGCCCCGTCCCGCGAGGCTTATGGCCGATACGCCCTGGATCTCGGAGCATACCGCCACGCAGCGGCCGCAGAGTATGCACTTGTCGTTGTCCCGCACGAGGCCGTCGGTCGAGACGTCGAGCTTGGGGGCAGCGCGGGTCCGCGGGAAGCGGACCTGCCTGATGCCGAGCGTGAGCGCCGCGTCCTGGAGCTCGCAGCTGCCCGATCGCGCGCAGGTGAGGCAGTCGGCCGGATGGTTGGCGAGGAGGAGCTCCACCGCGTTGCGGCGGGCCCGCATGACTCGCGGACTCGAGGTCGCGACCTTCATTCCCTCGCCGACCGAGCCGACGCAGGCGCGGACCAGGGACTTGGCGCCCTCGACCTCCACGACGCAGAGGCCGCAGGACGCGTTGGACGAAACATCCTTGAGATGGCAGAGGGTCGGGACCTTGGCTCCCGCCGCCGCGCAGGCCTCGAGAAGGCTCGAGCCCGCCTCGACGAGGGCCGACGCGCCATCCACCGTGATAGAGACCATCTTGCCGCTCATGATTTCCTCCCCGTCCGGGCGGGTTCCTTACTCGCCGCGTCGCCCCTCGCCCCGAGGGGGGGACGCGCGTGCTCCCGGACGTCGCAGCGCAGGCAGCGCTCCGCCTCGTAGCGGGCCTGCTCGCCCGTGAAGCCCTGGGATATCTCCACGAAATTGCCCCGCCTCTCCGCGGGCGGGAGCTGCCGCGCGCGGTTCATCTTGGCCTTCGCCGGCGCGAGGGGAACCTCCATCGCGTACTCGAATTTACGGAACAGGCCCTCGAAGCGCGCCTCGGCGGCGGCGGGCACGAGGGCCTCGTCGATCGCGGCGGCCGCGACCTTGGCCTGGCCCATCGCCTCGGCGGCGGTGGCCGGGCCGGTGACGGCGTCGCCGGCGGCGTAGAATCTCGGGTTGGCGGTCCTGAAGCTGAAAGGGTCCGCGCCTACGCGGCCGTCCTTGCCCACCGCGGCCCCGACGGACTCGACGCCGGAGGGATCGACCCGCTCGCCCACGGCGATGACGAGGGTATCGCAGGGGATCTCGTAGCTCTCGCCCGTCGGCATGGGGCTGGGCCTGCCGCTCGCGTCGACGGTTCCGGCCTTCATGCGCATGACCTCGAGGGCGCGGACCTCCCCCGACTCCCCGGCCAGGGCCGCGACCGGCTGCGCCATGCAGACGAGGGCCACTCCCTCCTCGAGGGCGCCTTCCAGCTCCTCGGCGTTGGCGGGCATGTCGCCCCGCGCGCGGCGGTAGACGACGGTCACTCTGGCGCCCGAGCGCAGGGCGGAGCGGGCGACGTCGATCGCCGAGTTGCCGCCTCCCACGACGACGACCTCCGAGCCTATGGCCGCCTTCTTCCCGGCATTGATGCCCTCGAGCACGCCGTAGCCGGGAACCACTCCCTTCAGATCCTCTCCCGGAATCCCGAGGCGCAGGTCCTGGAGGGCTCCCACGCAGACCAGGACGGCGTCGCTCATCTCTCCCAGGCGCTCCCAGGAGATGTCGCGGCCGACGCGCGTGTTGAACACGAAGCGCACGCCCAGCTTGCGTATGAGGCCGACCTCCTTGCGCAGGACCTCCTTGGGCAGCCTGTAGGCCGGGATGCCCCAGCGCGGGATGCCGCCGGCCTCCTCGCGCTCGTCGTAGACGGCCACGTCGTGGCCGAGCCGCGCCAGGTAGAAGGCCGCCGTGAGGCCCGCGGGCCCCGCGCCGACGATCGACACCTTCTTGCCGGTAGGCGGCAGCTTCTCCTTGATCAGCTTGTTGTAGACCGCGCGCTCGCGGCCCATCTTGTACATCGTGTCGGCGAGGTAGCGGTGTATCTCGCCCTGGGACACCGGCTCGTCGAGCTGGTCCCGTCTGCAGCGCATGCGGCAGTGGAAGTGGCAGATGCGGCCCACGGTTCCCGGCAGCGGGTTCTCCCGCAGGGTGAGCTCGAAGGCCTCCTCGATGCGGTTCTCCTTCAGGAGCTGCAGGTAGCCGGGGATGTTCATGTGCATCGGGCAGGAGTTCTCGCAGAGCGCGAGGTAGAGGTTCTCGCAGACACCCGCCTCGCAGCGCCGCTCGCGGATGTGCCGCTCGTACTCGTCGCGGAAGTACTTCAGCGTGGTGAGCACCGGGTTTCCCGAGCCTTGGCCCAGGGCGCAGAGCGCCGAGTCCTTCACCGACATCGCGAGCTCCTCGAGTAGCTCGAGATCGCTTTCCTTCGCCTCGCCCCGCGAGACGCTCTCGATTATGCGGAGCATCTGGTTGGTGCCCTCGCGGCAGGCGGTGCACTTTCCGCAGGACTCGCCCGAGGTGAAGCCCACGAAGTAGCGGGCGACGTCGACCATGCAGTTGTCCTGGTCCATCGCCACCATGCCGCCCGAGCCCATGATGGCCCCGAGCTTCGCCAGCTCCTCGTAGTCGATCCTCGTCTTGAAGAGGCTCGCCGGGATGCAGCCGCCGGAGGGCCCGCCGGACTGGATCGCCTTGATCCGCTTGCGCGGTCCCGCGCCCTCGCCCATCCCGTAGACCATCGCGTCGAGGGGAGTGCCGAGCGGAAGCTCGACGAGGCCGGTGTTGCGGACCTTGCCGACGAGGGAGAAGACCTTCGTGCCCGAGCTCCGCTCGGTGCCGAAGCCGGCGTACCAGTCGCCGCCGCGTGCGACGATGACGGGGACGTTGCACCAGGTCTCGACGTTGTTGATGTTCGTGGGCGCGCCCAGGTACCCGCGCTGGGCGGGGAAGGGCGGCCTGGGCATGGGCCTGCCGGCCTTGCCCTCGGCGCTCGCGATCAGGGCCGTCTCCTCGCCGCAGACGAAGGCACCCGCGCCCATGATCACCTCGATGTCGAAGGAGAGGCGGCTTCCGAGGATGTCGCTCCCCAGTAGGCCCGCGTTCCGGGCGTCGTCGATGGCTTTGCGCAAGCGCTGGATCGCGAGGGGATACTCGGCGCGCACGTAGACCATGCCGCGCGAGGCTCCCATGGCATAGGCCCCTATGACCATGCCCTCTACGAGCATGTGGGGGTCGGACTCGATCTCGTTGCGGTTCATATAGGCGCCGGGGTCGCCCTCATCGGCGTTGCAGATCACTATCTTGCCCTCTCCCGGAGCGGCAGCCATGATCTCCCACTTCTTGTACGTGGGGAAGCCGGCGCCGCCGCGGCCACGCAGCTTGGACTTGCGCAGCTCCTCGATCACCGACTCGCTCTTCATCGAGGAGAGCGCCTTGATGAGGCCGGAATAGCCGCCCGCGCCGAGGTACTCCTCGATGCTCTCGGGGTCGATGAGGCCGGCGTCCCGCAAGACGATCTTCTCCTGCCCCTTGAAGAAGGGCAGCTCGTTCCAGGAGGGGAGGAAGGCAAAGTCCGAGCCGAAGTCAATAGTGGACGTGCGGAAATCCCAGGCCTCCATCTTCGCCGTCGCCGTCTTGGCGAGCCGGCCGAAAGCCTCGTCGTCGGCGACGCCGGCGACCAGCTTTGCGGCCCTCGAGGCCTTGGCCTCGGTGAAGAGGAGGACCGGCTTGCCGGGCCTCCACGCCATCACTAGGGGCTCGGCCGCGCAGAAGCCGAAGCACCCGACGCGCCGTACCGCCGGGGCGCCGGCCCCCGGCTTGGCCGCGGCCGAGAGCGCCTCGAATAGCTCGTCGGCGCCGTTCCCGATGCCGCAGGTGCCCATCCCCACCGACAGGAAGGGGCGATCGGGCTTGATCCTCTCCAGGCCGGCCTTTCGGAGCGCGCCGAGATCCGGCGTCGCGTTGGCCGGGCTCATTTGGATTTCGGCGCCTCCGGCGCCGGTACCTTGCGAAGCTTCTCGATCGCCGCGACCAGCTTGCCGACGGTCATCCTCGAATGGATGGTGCCGTCCACCTGGACTACCGGCGCGAGCGCGCACTGGCCGAAGCAGGCGACCGTCCGGATCGAGGCGAAGCCGTCGGGAGTGGTGACCGAGTTCGACTCGTCCTCGCGGAAGCCTTCGATCCCCAGGCGCGCGAGGGCTGTCTCGAGGAGCTCGAGGGAGCCCCTCGTGTGGCAGGCGGTTCCCCTGCAGACGACCAAGGAATGCAGGCCCTGGGGTTCGAGGTTGAAGAAGGAGTAGAAGGTCGCAACGGAGTAGACTTGGGAGAGGGGCAGGGCCATGCCCTCGGCGATTCGCCGGAGGGTCGGCTCGCTTAAGTAGCGGAACTTCTCGAGTTCCTGGGCATTCTCGAGGAGTCCGAGTAGGGCTCCTGGCTTTCCCTTGTGACGTTCGATGAGCTCGTCGAGCGTCGGGGCCTTGCGCTGGGTCGTAGTGGTCGATGGCATGGGTTTCCTCCTTGCCTATCGAACCGGTGCTGCGCATGCTGCCAAACGGTGGTTCTCCGCTCAGTATCATTCACTTTACGGAGTTGTCAAGAAAAATTTATCGATACAATAAGTATTTTGGGGAGTATGAAAAGAAGTTCTGGTTTTAGAAACTATATAGGTAAAAAAGTATTTATAAAATATTCATTTCTCGCCCGCGTGGAAGCAAGAGCCTCGCGAGCGAGAAATGACCCATTCCATCGACCGGCGACGGCGCGTCCGCGACGGGCTTCAGCGAAGGTTCTCGAAGCTCGACCCGACAGTCTCCTCGCGGGAGATCGAGGATCGGACTAGGGAGGCGTAGATGGGGGTGCCCAGGACTTCGGCCACGCTCGATGCGGCCTTGATGCGCTCGAGCCTATGTTCCGCGATGCTTTCCCTGCGCTGCCTCTCCTCGGCCTGGGTCATACGCTCTTCGCCATTGGGCTTGTACATGATTCCTCCCTGCTGCTTTTATCTCCCGCGAAGCCGAACCGGCCGCGGTACGATTCCGGGCGCCGTCCGCCCGGATTCACCATTGCCCTGACGCGGCTGCCGCCGCGCTCGAAAGTAAGTTCATCGGACAGCTCGTTGACGAGCACCAGGCCGCGATTGACCAGGGAGTGAGGGTCCTCGGGCAGTCCGAGCACGAGGGACTCGTAATCGAAGCCCTCGCCCTCGTCGTCGACCTGGACCTCGTACGTCACTCCACTACGCGCGACACGAATCAGGGCCATTCGCGAGTGGTTCGATCCGTTGCCGTGGACAATCGCGTTCATGAGCAGTTCGCGAACGACGAGCAGAAGCCCATCCGTGTCCCAAACTCCTTGCCGCCTCGCGAACTGAGCCACCCGTTCCAGTATTACCGGGACTCGCTCAGTTTCGGAGACGACACTGAGGTAAAGGGAATCTTCGGACTCACTCTCATCCATGCCTCTATATAAGCAAGAAGCCTGCCAAAAAAAAAGAAATCGTTATGTTGCAGTGGGGTAAGTAATTACTTTTCTTGATCGTGCCAACTAACTTTACGGTATTCAACCTAAGTTGAAAGGGCTGGCATTTCTGGTTGCGGATTCAACTTAAGTTGCGTCGTTCATCTTGCGGGATTTGAGCCGCTTGCTGACCGCCTGGGGCGAGACTCCGAGGAGCCTGGCGGCGACGCTCTGGCTTCCTCCCGCCCTTTTCAAGGCCTCGTCGAACAGGAGCTCGGTCAGCTCGCTCGCCGAGGGCAGGGGGTTGGGAAACACGAGGGCGGGGCCTGGAGACTGGCCGGAGGCGGGATTCTTCCCTCCGGAGGCGGCGTCTCCTATCGCTTCGATGAAGGTCGAGAGCGGCAGGGAGCCCGAGCGTTCGGCGTTTACCGCCTCGAAGACCATCGCCTGCAGCTCGCGGACGTTGCCCGGGAAGCCGTAGGCCCTGAGCAGGGGGTAGAGCTCGCTCGGGGCGGTCGGGGGCCTCTTGCCCAGCTCGGCGGCCGCGGCCGCGATGAAGCGCTCCACGAGCAGGGGAAGGTCGCCGAGGCGCTCGCGCAGCGGGGGAATGCGGATCCTATGGCCTCGCAGGCGGTAGTAGAGGTCCCGGCGGAAGTGCGAGGCGCCTACGACGGCGTCGAGGTCGCGGTTGGTCGCGACGATGAATCGGGCCCGTCCGCGGCGCATGAGGTCGGAGCCGAGGGGGAAGTACTCGCCAGTTTCGATGACCCGCAGGAGCTTGAGCTGGGAGGCCGGGCTCAGGTCCCCGATCTCGTCGAGGAAGAGCGTCCCGTCCCTCGCCTTGTCTATGAGCCCCTCGAGGTCCGAGTCGGCGCTCGTGTAGGCGCCCTTGCGGTGGCCGAAGAGTAGGTCGGCGAAGAGGGCGTCGTCGAGGCCCGCGGCGTTGACCGCGATGAGCTCTCCCTTCCGGCCGGAGAGGTCGTGGACCGCCCTCGAGAAGAGCTCCTTGCCGACCCCCGTCTCGCCGGTGACCAGGACCGGGTGGGAGCTCTTCGCGATGGCCTCGGCGTAGGCCATGACCTGGAGCATCCGCGGGTCGGCGGTCGCGATGGACGCGAAGGCGGGGTTCCTCGGCGCCTGGCCCGAGAGGAGCCGCTCCTTGATCGCCTCGTTCTCGCGCAGGAGTTCCTGGTGCTCGATGATCCGTCGGGCGGTGGCGACGAGGCGCTCGCGCTCGACCGGCTTGACGAGATAGTCCGCGGCGCCCGCGCGCATGCACTCGACCGCCTTCTCGACGTCGCGGTTGCCGGTGATCACGACGACCGAGGCGCCGGGCTGCTCCTCGCGGATGCGCGCGAGCAGCTCCTCCCCCGACATCCCCGGCATGGTGAGGTCGAGGAGGACGAGGCCGACGTCGTGCGTGGCGAGCTGCTCCATGGCCTCTATGGGCTCGGCGGCCGTCGCGACGTTCGCGATGCCCGCGGATTTCAGGGCGGCGACGACGCTCTCCCGCACGTAGTCCTCGTCGTCGACGATGAGGACGCAGAAGCCCGGGGCCGCGCTCACGGGACCCTCGCGCCGGTAGGCGCGGCGCCAGTAGGCGCGGCGCCGGCGAGCCCGGCGCGCGAGCTCGGGGCGCGCGTGTTCAGCGTCACGGAGGCGATCGTGCCCGCGCCGGGCTCCGAGGAATAGTCCAGGCGGCCGCCGTACTCCGCTACTATGGACTCGGAGATGGATACACCGAGGCCGACGCCGCCGATATCGTGCTTGGTGGTGAAGAAGGGATCCTTGATCCGCTCGAGGAGCTCGCTCGTCATCCCGCGCCCGCCGTCGGCGACGACGAGGCGGACTATCCCCGCCTCGAAGTCGTAGGAGGTCGATATCCGGATGGACTGTTCGGGATCGGTCAGGGCCTGGCAGGCGTTCTGGATGAGGTTGACCGTCACCTGCTCGAGGCGCTGGAAATGCGCGTGGACCGGCGGCATGCCCTCCTCCAGGTCGATGACGATGTGGCGGGTCGCCTTCTTTATGTAGTTCGAGAGCAGGGTGAGGGCGGCCTTGACGACGAGGTTGATCGAGACCTCTTCGGTCTCGGGCCGCGACTCGCCGCGGGCGTAGTCCTTGAGGCCGCGCACGATGCTGTCGATGTCCCTGGACGCGGCGGCGATGCCCGAGAGCAGCCGGGGCGCCTCCGCCCTGGCTTCCTGCCATTCCATCCCTCCGATCAGGTCGCCTTCCCTGCCCTCGAGGACGCGGTCGAGCAGGGGCGTGACGGAGGCCCAGGCCTCGGCGAGGATGTCGGCGTTGAGCGCTATCGAATGGTTCGGGTTGTTGATCTCGTGGGCGACCCCCGCGACGAGCTCGCCGAGGGACGCGAGCTTCTCGGTCTGGATGAGCTTGGCCCGCTGGGAGCGCTCCCTCTCCTCGGCCAGGACCCTGTCCGTGACGTCGAGGAAGGTGGCCATTATCATGTCGCCCGAGGCGGCGCCGACTTCCTTGCCGAAGGCCTCGAAATAGCTGCCCTCGCCCCCGCCCATGCGGAAGGGGCCGGCCCGGCTCGAGTCGCCGCGGAGCAGGGGTCCGAGCACGGGCGCCGCCTCCGGGGGAAGGGCGCGGAGCCATTCGTCCAGCATCATCCCCTGCGAGAGCCGGGGCGGGACGCCGAAGAGGGAGCCCGCGGTGGCGTTGCAATAGACGATCGAGTCCTCGCGGGCGATGACGATGCCGAGCGGGGACTCCTCGGCGAGCGCGCTGAATTTCTCCGCGTTCTCGCGCCGGGCTCGCTCCGCGCGGCGCCTCGCGGTGAGGTCCACCGCGGTCCGGAGGATGGCGCCGCGGCCGTCGGGGAGCCGCCCGAGCGACGCGGAGCTGAAGTCCCAGGTCAGGACGCTGCCGTCCCTCGTGCGGACCAGCCTCTCGCCCTCGCTCGACAGGGAGAGCTCCGGGGCCCCGAAGGCCCGGCGCTCCCACTCGGCGAGGGTGGGTATCGAGTCCAGCGAGTAGCCCGTAAGCCGGGCCCACTCGCGGTTGACGAGATCGACCCTGCCCTCGTCGTCGTGGATCATGATGGGATAGGGCAGGAGGTCCAGTATCGCGCGGAGGCGCTCCTCGCTCGCAACTAGGCTCGCGCGCGGCTGTTCCTCGGCCCCCTCGTGATGCATTGGGATATTGTATCAGAGGCGGGCCGGGCGGAATACTCCTTGCCCGATCGCGCTTAAGGTCTATACTGGGCCGATGGGCGCCGTCTTCCCAGAAGGGCAAAGTCTCGCCTCCCCTGCGGTCCGCAAAGTAGCCCGCCGCCTGGGCCGCGTCTTCGACTCCCTGGGAAGCCTGCCCTACCTGGGCGAGGGGGACCTTCGGGACTTCTACTACTTCCGCTCCCTCTTCGAGCACAGCCTTGCGCGCATCGACCGGAAGGTCCAGGGCGGGCGCCTCTCCCCCCTCGACCTCCGCGGCTTCCCCCAGGAGCTCCGCTATCCCGGCCTCTCCGCCCGCGTGGGCGTCTTCATCGGCTCCTTCGATCCCTTCCAGATGACCCACCTGGCCATGGCCCTGCGCTTCCTGGCCTCGGACGCGAGCGAGGCCGACGCCCTCTTCGTCGTGCCCGAGGGCTCGCTCGACCGCAGGAAGCCGCTCAAGACCGACTACCGCTTCCGCTACGAGATACTCAAGCGCCAGGTGTCGGGCGTGCTCGATCCCCTCGTCATGCCGCTGGACATAGGCGATGGCGCGGACACCATCGAGATAGTCAGGCGGCTCATAGGGCTCCACCCGGGGGCGTCCCTGCGCCTCACCCACCTCATCGGATCCGACGTCCTGCCGATGGCGGCGGCCTTGCTGCCCGACGACCTGGAGGCTTGGGGCGAGGCCGCGAGGGCTCATCGCGTCGACCTCGACTTCTCGATCCACGTCGCGAGGCGCGATAGGCGGAGCCTCCTGCGGCCCCTGGCCCAGGCGGTGAGGGGGCTGGGGGTCAGGATGGTCATGGACAGATCGGTGATCGGCACGCCTTCGAGCTCGGCCTTCCGCTCGGACGGCGCGATCACTCTCGTGCTCCCCACCGAGGCCGTGCTCTCGCGGCTCGAGCTCCTCTTCCGCTACGGCATGTACCGGGCCTGGAGCCGCGCCGAGGGCGGAGCCCCCGCGCCCGAGCCCCTAGCCGGTTTCCTCGATAGGCCGGAATACGAGATCTAGGCGGGCAGGTTTACCAATTCCGGCCCATGGGTTATGGTAGGGGCAGGAGACCCAAGCATGAAACTTATGTTTTTAGGACCCCCCGGCGCCGGCAAGGGCACTATCGCCGACCTCGCCGTAGAGAAGCTCGGACTGCCCCATATCTCCACCGGCGACCTGTTTCGCGCGGCCGTCAAGAACGGCACGCCCCTCGGCCTCAAGGTCAAGGACATCATGGCCTCGGGCGGCCTTGTGCCCGACGAGCTCACTATCGCCCTCGTCGAGGAGCGCCTGGCCCAGAAGGACGTCTCCAAGGGCTGGATCCTCGACGGCTTCCCCCGCACCATCCCCCAGGCCGAGGCCCTCGAGAAGATCGCGCCGGTCGACTCGGTGGTGAATTTCGAGGTCGCCGACGAAATCGTCGTGGGCCGCCTCTCGGGCCGCCGGGTCTGCAGGACCTGCGGCAAGATCTACCACGAGAAGAACATGCCCCCCAAGAAGGCGGGCGTCTGCGACGTCGACGGCGGCGAGCTCTATACCCGCGACGACGACAAGGAAGCCGCGATCAAGGTGAGGCTCGAGACTTACCGGAAATCGACCGAGCCCCTCATCGCCTGGTACGGCAAGAAGGGCAAGCTCCTCACGATCGACGGCGTGGGAGCCCCCGCCGACGTCCTCGTCCGCTTCGAGAAGGCGATCAAGAAATAATAGCCGCGTCGAAACTTGTCGGTGAACGGGCCTCCTGAAAGCGTAAACTTCCAGGAAGTCTGTTCATTTCGACAGTCGCCGTTTTCGTCCCCGTCGTCGCGGCGCTTCGGTCCAGGCTCCACCCATGGGCCACACGGGAATGGAGCGGGGGAAGTCGCCGGGTATCGCGTAGGGAAGGAAGGCGAAGGCAGCCGTCAGCTTCTCGTCCCGATCGCGGCCCTCGAAATCTTCGCCGCGGCTCATCGCTTCCCCTCTCGTCGCACCGCGGCCTCGGCCTTCGGATCCCGCCTCGATGGCCTCTCGTCGGGAGCGGCTTTCGTTTTCCCTTTGCTATCCCGCGCCTTCCGCATCCTCTCGTTCAGCTCCGCGATCGAGTAGCTCTTCATCGCCGAGCCTCCTCGAGGTTCTTCTTCGCCTCGGGGGCGTGGACGAGGAAGGCCGCGAGCTGCTCGCAGTTGCCGTACTCCGGACAGGCGGCGCAATTCACTTCGCCCTTGCTCATCGCGCAGAGCCTGATGCCGCATTCGGCGCAATGGCCGATCTGGACGCCGTCCTTCGCGAAGCAGCCGTGGCAGTTGATCATATCGCTCGTGCCGACGAAGCCGAAGGCCTTGGACCATTCTCCGAGCGTTTTGACGCGGAGGGCCCCGTCATCGGTCTTGGCGGCGACATAGGCGGGGCATTTCTCGCAATCCAAGCCGCAGGCAGCAATTAGCTCGACCATAGTTAGCCTCCATTCATGGTTGGTTGGGACTCGTTCTCGAATCCATGGAGGCAGGGTACATCCGTATAGTGTCAGAACACGTCAGGGTTGGGCCGCCAGCAACACGATTTTTCCCTCTATCCCGCCCGCCTCGAGCATCGCGATCCCGCGGCTCGCCTCGAGCAGGGGGAGGCGGGCAGCTATCCTCGGCCTGATCTCGCCGCGGGCGAGCAGGGCGAATAGCTTGGCCAGGTCCTCGCGGAAGGGGCGGGGGTCCATTTTATAGAGCCCCGTGATCCCATAGAAAACCCCGCGGCGGCCCCTGAGGGCGGCGCCCGCGAGGACGGACCAGAGGGTCAGTATGCTCAGGGCCGCGCTGATCTTCCCGTCCGCGGCGGTGCCCATCCATCCGTAGCCCACGACTGTCCCGCCGCGCCGCGTCGCGCGGACGCATTGGGCTGAGCACGCGCCGCCTATCGCGTCGAAGGCCGCGTCGACTCCTCCGGGCGCGATCTCCCTCGCGAGGAGGTCGAGGGGAGCCCTCCGAGACGGTATCCAGGTAGCGTCATAGGATTCTACGAACCCTCGCCTGGAGGCGGAGGCGGCGGCGATGACGCGGACGCCGCGCAGGCGCAGGAGCTCGAGTAGGGCGGTCCCAACGCCGCCGTTCGCCCCAGTCACGAGGGCCAGCTGCCCGGCCTCGATCTTCGCGACCCGCTCGATCATCTGGTACGCGGTCGCGTAGTTTAGGACGAGGGCGACAGCCTCGGCGTCCTCGAGGCCCGCGGGCACGGGGACGAGCTCCTCGGCACGCCTGACCAGTACCTCGCCGAAGCCCCCGTAGATCGAAAGGAGGGCGACTCGCCCGCCTACGAGGGAGGGGTCGACGCCGCCGCCGACTGCCTCGACCTCGCCGATCACGTCGTAGCCCGGCACGAAGGGGGGCCTCGGCGCGAAGGGATAGGAGCCGCGGCGCATCGTGCCGACCTCGGTCGACCCCAGGCCGCAGGCGCGCACCCGGACGCGAGCCTCGCCCCTGCCCGGCTCCGGCAGGGGGAAATCCCTCGTCTCCAGCCTTTCGATGCCGCCCTTTCCCGTCAAGACCGTCGCGCGGAATGTCTTTTCCATGATCGCCTCCTTTTCTAGCGTGAGGCAAAAATAGCCGCGCGCCGCGATGCGGGGCTATGATCTTTCCCGCGGACTTAATGACTTATGGCGCGAATATGCTATGATCGCCACATGCGAGCGCGAACGGGGAATCCTACGATCGACGTATCGTCGTCGGTACTCGGCCAGATGTTCAGCTACCTGAGATCCCTGGCTATCGATACCGAGGCCCTCCTCTCCTCCTTGGGCCTGAGCGGAGCCGAGCTCATGGCGCCGGACTCCCGCCTCCCGATCGAGCGATACGCCAGGATCGAGGAGGCGGCGGCTCGGGCCGCGGGCGATCCGTATTTCGGCCTCCATATGGGGGAATTCGCCGAGGCCGGCTCCTGGTCCATCCTCGGGTATATGATGATGAACTGCAGGAGCGTCGCCGAGGCCATCGAAAAGTCGACGAGGTACTGCCGCGTCATCGGCAACTTCATCGTGAGCGAGCCCTCCTTCGAGGACGGAAGGATCCGGGTGCTCGTATCGACGGCGCCCGGGGCGCCCGGGCTGGGGCGGCACTGCATCGAGTGCAGCCTCTCGAGCACGGTCACGATGCTCAGGCGACTCTCCGGGCTCGAGATCTCGCCCCTCGAAGTCAGGCTGGCCTACCCCGAGCCCGAATCGAGGCGGGAATACGAGAGGGTCTTCCGCTGTCCCCTGCATTTCGGCCAGAGCGAGAGCTCCATCGTCCTGGACCCCGCCATCGGCGCCCTCCCCGTCGTCTACGCCAATCCGGGCCTGCTCGAAAGGATCGAGGGCTACGCCGTGGAATTCCTCTCCGGCATCGACGAGGGGGCGGCCGCTTCCCGGGCCGTCACGAGGCTCATCCTCTCCGGCCTGGCCGACGAGTCGCTCTCGCTCGCGACGGTGGCCCGCGGGCTTTCTATGAGCGTCAGGACCCTCCAGCAGAGGCTCGCGAAAGAGGGCAACAGCTTCGGGGCGCTCCTCGACGACTCGCGCTCGAGGCTGGCGAAGCGGTATCTTCGCGAGGGCCGCTCAGTCGAGGAGGTAACCTGCCTGCTCGGCTTCTCCGACCCCAGCGTCCTCAGGAGGGCCTTCAAGAAATGGACGGGCCTCACCCCCGGCGAATTCCGGGCGACGCGGGCATCACGAGTTCCGGCGGAGCAGGTCCGAGATCCGGGCGGCGACTAGCAGCCGCAGGCTCTCGGGCTCGATCACCTCGAAGGGGATACCGAGGCCGAGGAGATGGCTGACCGCCCATTCGTCCGCGGGCAAGTCCGTCCTCACAAGGGCCGAGCCGTCGCTCTCGACGCTGATGGCGTCCTGCCCGTAGTGCTCCGCGATCCGGGCGGAATCGGAGAACCTGAGGAGGGCGGGCAGGAAGGGCGAGGACTCCGCCCAGGCCTGGTTCCAGGGCTTGGAATCGAGGTCTACCGGGCGGGGCGAGAAGCGTTCCGGCAGCAGCTCGAGCTCAGCGATGCGGGCGATCTTGAATAGCCTGAAGGCCTCGCGGGTCCTGCAGAAGGCATACAGGTACCAGGCCTGCCAGGTGAAGACGAGGGCCGAGGGCTCGACCCGACGGCTGTTGCTCCTGCCCTCGGAGTCGACGTAGCCGAAGCTAAGGAGTCGGCGCTCCTCGATGGCCCGCCTCAGGGCGCCGATCTTCTCCCGCACGCGCGAGGCGGGCGCGAGCTCGATGAAGAGGTAGTTCTCGGGCGCGAGGACGCCCCCCTCCGGCCTGGAGCGGGAGCCGGCCCTGAGGGCCTTGAGCCGGTCTATGGTCTGGTTTATCCGGGCGTCGCCCACCGCCGCCGAGATGCTGCCCAGCGCGGCGGTTATCTGGTCGATTTCCCCCGGCTTGACGATGCTCCGGTCTATCTTAAATTCTCCCATGATCCCGTAGCCCCCTCCGGCGCCCGGGTAGGCGACGATGGGTATGCCGGCCTCGCAGAGCGACTCGATGTCCCTGTAGATGCTGCGCACCGATACCTCGAAGCGTCGGGCCAGCTCGGGGGCCGAGATGCAGTCGCGGTTGAGGAGGAGCATCGTGATGGCGAGAAGGCGTTGGGCTTTCATGGACGGATCAACGTAGTCCCCCCGCGGCCGCGCGTCAAGGAAGGAATCTCGCCAGCCTTGATGAGAGGACCTCCCCGGGGTATGGTACAGGAAGCTGAATTCGCCCCGGAGGTCTCGATGCGCTTCAAACTCATGGCGGTATCCCTCGCCGCCCTGCTCGCCCTTTCCCTCGGTTCCTGCGCCGGCCGCGCGCATTCGCGCGCGCCCAAAGCGCCCGACGCCGCCAGGGTCGAGGCGCACTCGGCGGGCCTCGTCCCCTCCGGGGCGGCGATAAAGGTGGTCTTGACGCATTCCTCCGGAGTCGCTGGCGCCGAGGCTCCCTCCGCGGCCTTCCGCTTCGACCCGCCCCTCGCCGGCAAGGCGCGCTGGGAGGACGAGCGCACGATCAGCTTCTCTCCCGCCAAGGGACTCGCCCAGGGTCGGAATTACCGGGTCGAGTTCGACCTAGGGCTGATCGAGGGCGCCGCCGCCGGGGGCCCCGATTACTTCAGCTTCGACCTTCGCGCGGCCCGGCAGCGCGTGGCGGTGGAGACCCTGCCGCCGCGGGTCGCGCGGGACGGCAGCATCCTCGTCGAGGGCCGCCTCGAGCTCGCAGACGGCGTGTCCGACGCGGCGGCCGAGAAGTCCCTCTCGTCCTCGGCCGGGATCCTGACCTGGAACCACCGGGACGAGCGCCTCCACCTCTTCACGGTCTCCGGAATCGCGGCGAACGGCCGCTCTCGCTCCCTCGCCCTGCGCTGGAGCGGCGCTCCCCTGGGCGCCAAGGGCGTCGGCTCCGCGGAGGTCAAGCTTCCCTCCTCCTCCTCCTTCGAGCTCATCGCCGCGCGGGCCCTGGGCGGGGAGTCCCTCTCCAGGGGAGTCGAGCTCGCCTTCTCGCGGCCCGTGGACAGGGCCCAGGACCTCCGGGGCATCGTGTCCGTCGAGGGAGTGCAGGAACTCAGGTACACCGTCGCCGGCTCCACCGTCTCCCTCTACGCCGAAACCTGGCCCGCGTCCGCGAAGGTCCGCGTCGAGAAGGGGCTCAAGGACTCGTCCGGCGGCTTCCTCGCCGTGCCGGCCGCCGCGACGGTCGCCTTCGACTGGGAGAAGCCCGCCGTCCGCTTCCTCACGAAGGGCAACATCCTACCGACGAGCCAGGGCCTCGTCCTTCCCATCGAGACCATGAACCTCTCCGGTGTCATAGTTGAGGCCCTGCGCGTCTACGGCGACAATATGCTCCAGTTCCTCCAGGTCAACGACCTCGACTCCTCCCGCGAGCTCAAGCGCGTCGGCGAGGTCGTGTGGCGCAAGGACTTCGACCTCTCATGGAAGGACGACTGGAAGAACCGTTGGGCCCGCCAGGGCCTCGACCTGGGCCCCCTCCTCGCCGCCCAGAAGGAGGGCATGTTCCAGATTCGCATAACCTTCCGCAAGGCCGACATCCGCTACGTTTGCCCGATCAACCACGACTTCAAGGACCTGCGCTTCCCGGACGACAAGGTCATCGACAGCGACGACGGGGAATACAGCTTCTGGAACTACGTCGAGGAGTGGGCCAACGGCTACGACGATTTCTACAAGTACAAGGACGACCCCTGCCATCCCGCCTACTACCTGCCCTCCTACGACCACGACATCACTATACGGCGCAACGTCGTCGTGTCGGACATAGGGGCGGCCTTCAAGCGCGAGTCCGACGGCGCCTGGCACGCGGCCGCCAGCGACCTGCGCAGCGCCAAGCCCCTCGCCGGTGCGACCGTGACGCTCTACAGCTTCCAGCGCAGGAGCCTCGCCAGCGGCCAGACGGGAAGCTCGGGCCTCGTCGTCCTCAGGCCCGCGTCGGACCCGTATTTCGCCACCGTGCAGTCGGGAACCCAGACGAGCTGGCTGAAGATAGACGAGGGCTCCAGCCTCGCCGTCGGCCACTTCGACATCGGCGGCGAGAAGGCCGACTCGGGGCTCAAGGGCTTCCTCTACGGAGAGCGCGGCGTCTGGCGGCCGGGCGACGACATGCACCTCGGCTTCATCCTCTACGACCGCTCGGGCAAGCTGCCCGCCAAGTATCCGGTCTCCTTCGAGCTCGAGGATCCGCTCGGGCGCGTCGTGCGCACCGGCACCTACACCGACTCGGTCAACGGCTTCTACTCGATCGAGACGGG
>JANXYQ010000089.1 GCA_025355995.1 Spirochaetaceae bacterium
GTGACCGGCGTCGAGGTGTGCGGAGCCGCAGGCTCCGCCACTCCGGCCAAGGGCCTCTCGGCCGAGGAGCTGCAGTCCAGGAACGACGCGGTAGTCCTCGCCTGCGGATCGACCAGGCCCCGCGACCTGCCCATCGAGGGCCGCAAGCTCTCGGGCGTCCATTTCGCAATGGAATACCTCTCGGCCAACACCAAGAGCCTCCTCGACTCCGCCGAGGGCAAGCCCACGGCCGCCGAGGGCAAGCCCATGGCCGCCGAGGGCAAGCCCTCGGCCTATATCTGGAATTACGTCTCCGCCAAGGACCGCGACGTGGTGATCATAGGCGGGGGGGATACGGGCACCGACTGCGTTGGCACCGCGATACGGCAGGGAGCCAGGAGCGTGACCCAGCTCGAGATCATGCCCCGGCCGCCCGAGATCCGCGCGAGCGACAACCCCTGGCCGCGCTGGCCCAAGATACTCAAGACCGACTACGGCCAGGAAGAGGCGACCGTCCTCTTCGGGGCCGATCCCCGCCTCTTCCTCGTCACGGCCAAGAAATTCCTCGGCGATAAAGATGGGCGCGTGAGCGGCGTCGTGGTAGTCGACGTGGAGTGGCGGAAGGACGAGAAGGGCCGCTTCGGTCCCCAGGAGAAGCCGGGGAGCGAGCGTACCCTGCCGGCGAGCCTGGTCCTCGTGGCGATGGGCTTCCTCGGCCCCGAGGAGGGCCCGCTCAAGGGCTTCGCCGTCGACGCCGACGAGCGCGGCAACGCGAAGGCGTCCTTCGACTCCTTCGCGACGAGCGCGCCGGGCGTCTTCGCTGCCGGGGACATGAGGCGGGGACAGAGCCTCGTCGTGTGGGCGATAACAGAGGGCAGGGGCGCCGCCCGCGAGGTCGATCGCTACCTCATGGGCGAGACGAGGTTGCCCTAAAAAAAGGCTTGCGGCCTCGGGTTTCCTCGTGTACACTCCCCGACAGGGTTTTCCCGCCATGTGGCGAAGCCCTAGCATAGCGTCCGGCGCGCTAGGTCGATGAGCGCCGGCCGCCGTATCTAAAAATAGGCCCGTTTCTTCGGGGATGCCCAATTCCGGTTGTTAAGATTACTCCTCGCTAAAAAGCTCCTCGCGTGGGGCGGAGCCTTGCACGCGCGAGAAGCAAGAGACTCATAGCGCTCGGAGGTCGGAGGTCCCTCGCGCCCGGATTTATTAATAAAGTAAAAATAACGACAAGGGGGACCGCGTATGCAGTTCCGGCCGGCTTGCGTCCTTATCCTTCTCTTCTTGGCTTTCGCCGTTCCGCAACGCCTCGTCGCGGCCGACACGGTGGTGTTATCCGACGGCGAGGTCCTCTTCGGCTCCGTCGAGCGGACGGGCCCCGGCGAGGCCGTCGTCAGGCCCCTCGGCGGGGACGAGACTCGCCTAGTCCACGGCGTGGCGAAGATCGACGCCGGGCTCGATCCTCTCTTGGGAAACGCGCTGGAGTTCACCCTCAAGGACGACTCGGTCCTTCGCGGCAAGTTAGTCGATGTCGATGAGGAACTCGGCGTCTTCGCGGATATCTCCTTCGGCGTGCTCCGGCTACCATTCGGAGCCATCAAGCGGACGCTTATCTACGACGATTTCCGCGCCTCGGAGCGCGGCGTCTCCGCGACCCTCGGCCTATCCGCCCTCGGAGCCATCGGCTCCGACTCGTTCGGCCTCTCCTTCGCGCCGCGCCTCGGCCTGGAGTCGAGCCTGCCCGGCAGCGACGCCCTGGGCGTCGGCGAGGCGATCGACTACTTCGCCATGAGCTACCGGCTTTCCGACGAGGTGAATTACGGGATAGCGAACCTCACGGCGTACCTGAGGGTCAAGCTCTTGCCCCTTTTCGGAAGGTCCGAGTCCAAGTCGATATTCTCCCCATACGTCGAACTGGGCGGAGGGCTCGGATTCATCGCCGTGGCCGACTACCGCGCGGACGCGCAGAACGAGAATTACGGCACGATCAACGCCCAAGCCCGCGCCGCGATCGGCATCAGGGGCGTACGGCTCTCGCCGCGCCTGTCCTTGGGCGCGCGCTGCGACCTTTGCGCGGTATTCCAGCGGTCGCGGCCCTTCTGGCTCCTGGGCGGAGGGCTCGCCCTTCGCTACGGCCTGTAGGAAGGAGAAAAAGACATGATGCGAAGCAGGTCTATCCCAGCCCTCCTCGCCACCGCGGCCCTAGTCGCCTCCCTAGCGGCAGGCTGCGAGGGCAACCTCCTGACCGCCGCCAGGGCATCGAAGGCCCTGGCTGACGCCCCCCCGAGGGAGCGAGTCGCAAAGCCGCAGTTCTCCCCCGGAGCCGGCAGCTACGACCGCGATATCTCCGTGGTCCTGAGCTGCTCCACGGACGGAGCGGCCATCCACTACACGACCGACGGAGCCACCGCGCCGAGCGCGCTATCGCCGACCTTCGATCCGGCCAAGCCTATCAGAGTCGCGGGCGACGGAACGACGATGTCGATCGCGGCCATCGCGATGAAGGCGGGAATGGACGACTCAGAGTCGAGCGGCGCCTCGTTTACGATCAACGGCTCGAAGGTCTCCACTCCCTACGCGACGCCCGGCGGGGGGAGCTACTCGGCCGATCAACTCGTGAGCCTGCGATGCATGACTCCCGACGCAGTCATCCATTATACGATTGACGGCCTCACGATTCCGACCGCGGGCTCGCCGGTTTTCTCGTCCCCCATTCCGGTCGCCGGCGATCGGACGAGCATGGTTATCATGGCCCTCGCGACCAAGGCCGGCATGGCGGACTCGGACATGATCTCCGCGAGCTATGCGATCGCATACCCTCTCGCGCTCCCCCCCACCTTCGACCTGGCGCCAGGAAGCTACGATCGCGACATAAGCGTGGGCCTCTCCTGCGGGACCTCAGGAGCGACGGTCTACTATACGACCGACGGTTCCGATCCCGCCCTCGCCTCCTCGACCAGACGAATTTACTCGACCGCGATCGACGTTTCCGGCGACGGAACGAGCAGGACGATTGCGGCGATCGCCGTAAAGGCTGGCATGGGGAATTCCTATCCGACATCCGGGCTCTTCGCGGTCAATCTCGCCAGAGTCTCGACCCCGCAGTTCATGCCTGCGCCCGGAAGGTACGACGAGGATCAGGCTGTCACGCTATACACGTCGACCTTGAACGCCGACATCTACTACACGATATCGACGGACGGAAGCGTGCCGGCGGAGCCGAGCGCGGCTTCGACGAGATACCTGGGCGCTATACCCGTAGGCGGAAACGGCGCGACCGCATGGGTCAAGGCCCTCGCGACAAAGGTTGGCATGAAAGCCTCCACCGTCGTGTCGGGCAGCTACGCGATCACGTATCCGGGCACGATCACCGTCAGCTTGACCGCTCCCTCGGCCTCCTCCGTCATCTTCACGGGCAATCCGACATCGGTCGTCAGAGGCGCGGCGATGGCGGTATCGACGAGCTTCATGGCGTCGAGCTACGCCTGGTACCTGGATTACTCGTCGATCCCGGCGTCGATGGCTCCGTCCTTTGCCGTCCCGACCTCGAGCCTGGGCTTCGGGCTGCATGACATCGCCCTCATCACCGTCAAGGACGGGGTGTCGTATTCGGGAAGCTTCCGTTTCAGCATCACGTCGCATTAGGAGGCAGGCATGAAAAGCTCGATGATCCGCCCTTATTGCCTCCTCCTGGCGCTCGGCTTAACGATCGGCGGATGCAAGTCCCCGATCCTCGCCCCTGAGCAGATCGGCGGCGAGCTCGTCGTCTCGATCGGCGGAGCGACTGCGGTTAAGCGCCCCGACCGGACGATAGCGCCAGGCGGGACCGACGTATCCGGAATCATGAGCCGCATCGTCGCGTACTCGGTCACGGCCCGGAAGGGGAGCTCGACCCGAACAGCCACGGGCAACAGCTCGAGGATCGCCTTCCAGGGACTCGAAGCGGGGACCTGGAAGGTCGCCGTGTCGGGGCTCGACGCAAATGGCGCCGCCATCGTCCAGGGAACGGCCGATCCCGATCCCATCATCGCAGCGGGCCGGTCCTTGACTACGGCCGTCGGCGTCAGCCTTATACGAGACGGAGGAACGGGAGGGATCAGTTTAAGCTTGACCTTCCCCAAGTCCGTCGGGGTCGATTCCGCCTACGCGACTCTCGACCGCGTCGCCCTTTCCTCCGCCATGAGTATAGCTCCCTTCGACGCCACGAGGGACGAGGTAGTCGTCTCGCTCCCGAGCGTCGCCGCCGGCTCGCCCCTCCTCCAGGTCTTCCTGGCGAAGGCGGGGGCTGTAGTCGCCGGCATCACCGAGATCGTTTGGGTGTATAAAGAAGTGACGACGACCGCGACGATCGATCTCGGCGCGGGCGATATCGGCGCCCCTCCTCCCATGCCCGAGGCGTTCTCCTGCGACTCGCAACCGGACGGCTCGATCCTCCTGACCTGGGTAGACGCATCCCATATCGCCGACGGCTACGTCGTACGCAGGAGCGGCCTCGCAGTCGACCTCGGCTACGACGCGACGAGCTACAAGGATACGGGCCTGAGCCCGGGTACCGCCTACGCGTACCAGGTTTCGGCCAAGAACCGATTCGGGGAATCGACCCCGGCGGGCGGAAGCGCGACGAGCTACGAGAGCGTCGCCCCCCCGACCTTCGGCATCGCCTCCGGGCAGCTCTGCTCGACGAGCCAAACCTTGACGATCCTCTGCGCTACTCCCGGCGCCTCGATCCGCTATACGACCGACGGCACGCCGCCCTCGGCATCCTCGACGCTCTACGCCGCGCCTGTCCCCTTCGCGGGACACGGCGGCGTAAATCTCGCGATCAGGGCGATTGCGACGAAGGGCGGGATGGCCGATTCGGCCGAGGCCTTCGCGAGCTATCCCGTCCGTGGAAAGGCGATGACGCCGGCGATAGGCCTAGCGTCCGGGACCTACGTCAACGGCATGCCGCAGACCATATCCTGCGGCACGAGCGGCGCCTCCATTTATTACTCACTCGACGGCAGTGATCCCGCCGACGCCAACAATGCCGCCCGCCTTGCCTACGCCGGGGTCTTCGACCTCGGCGCCAGGGGAGCGATGACGCTTCGTGCGATCGCGCAGAGGCCCGATCTCGAGGATTCCGAGCTGGCGATCGCCGCTTACGTCTTTGCCAACGCGAGGATCTACGTCGGGACATCCTCCGGAAGCTACCTGTACTATTCGGACGATTACGGGACGAGCTGGCAGTCCTTCGCGGGAGGGCCGACCAGATATGCCAACGACATTAAATCCGTCGCAGGGTCGATCTACGCGGCGACCGCAGGGGCAGGCCTTTGGATAAATAACGGGAACGCGTGGACCCAGTACGGGCTCAACAACGGCTCCTCGAAGACGGATATCGTCTACTGCGTCGAAGTGGTCGGAGGGACGATATACGCAGGGACCGCTCTCGGACTCTTCGTATCGACGAACGGCGGCACAAGCTGGACCCGCTATTCCACTACGACTCCTTCGTCGAACCCAGCCTATATCGCCAATGCCTATGCATATTCCATCTTCTTCGATGGAGGCAGAACCTATATCGGGACAAGCAAGGGCATCACCATATGCGACGGGAATTTGACCGGGGGGACATGGTCCCATGTGTATCTCAATCCCGCCACGCTCAGCTCCTTGAGCAACACCTGCTATCGCTTCCTCCGCTGCGGAGGACTCCTCTTCGTCGGTACGGGTTCCGGCCTGTTCTCCTCCGCCGACAATGGGCAGAGCTGGAGCGAGGCCCTGAGCGGGCAGTTGGGCTCGGCGTATGGCAACGGCAAAATCACCGTCCTATCCAATTGGCCCTCGTCGCAGGTCTATGCGGCGAACAGCTCGAATGGATTCATCACGGGCATCGTCGACGGCGCCTCGGTCTACTGGTCGGCCTCCACGAGCGTCTTCGCGCCCGGGGACCAAAAGGAGCCGAGCATGGGGTCCGTTCCGTATTCTTATACGAGCAGCGCGGGCCTGCGGAGCAGCCGGGGAACATTCCTGAGCGCCGGTAACAACCTTTATTTCAGGGAGAACGGCGGGATATGGAGAATGCGGTCCATTTCCGGCGCCGGCACTATCTACAGCGTCTGCGTGCCGTGACGGGGCGGGAAGGAGGGATGGACATGAATGCGACTACATTATCGATAGCGGCGCTCCTCCTCGGCATATCCTGCCTCGCGGGCTGCAGGTCTCCTCTCCTTGGAAGGGATAAAAAAAACGATACGGCAGCGTCGACCTCGACCCTCGTCATCGTCATCGGCAGTGCGACGGCGGCAAGCGGCGGGGCCAAGACCTTGGTCCCGAACACGGGCGGCCTCGTCGTGAAGTACTCTATACTCCTCGTCAAGGGCTCGACGAGCTCCACAATATCGAGCTCCTCGTCCCCTATCACCGTAGCGGGACTCGAGAGCGGCGCCTGGAGCATCGAGGCATCGGGCTACGACGCATCGAACCGCCTCCTCGCCCAGGGCTCCGCGACGACGATGGTCGGCGCGGATCAAGCCGCGAGGGTCGCCGTCAACCTCTCCTTCGTTCAAAGCGGCGGAACGGGCAGCATCGAGATAAGCCTCATCTTCCCTCATTCCGCGGGCGTCGACGCGGTAAACGCGACGCTCGGCGGAAGCGCGGCGACCGCCGCCCTCGGGGGAGACGGAACGACGGACAGCGTTATCGTATCGCAGGCGAAGGTCGCGGCGGGCTCGCCCGTGCTCCACGTGTTTCTCTACAAGGCGGGAGCGATCATCGCCGGCGTGACCGAGAGCGTATGGGTCCTCAGGAACGTGACGACGGCGGCGATCATCGATCTCCGACTCGAGGATTTCGGTTCGGTTCCCGCCGCCCCGACCTTAGCGAGCTCGGAATGCGGCCATGACGGAACGATACTCCTGCGCTGGGACGATACCAGCGTCATCGCCGACTCCTACGTCCTGCGGAGAAGCGCGGGCGCCGACGACGATTTCCGCCAGGTCGGTCCCGAGCTCCCCTGCGACGCGAGGAGCTTCTCCGATTCCGGCCTCGCAGCCTCGACTACGTACCATTATCGGATTACGGCCAAGAACCGCTTCGGGGAGTCGGAGGCTTTGGCGATGGATCAGGCGACTCCGGCCGTTGTCGACGCGCCGATAATTAGCCCCTCCCCGGGGGCGACGGTAGGAGAAAGCCAGTCCCTGAGCATCGCATGCGCGCGGGCCGGCGCCTCGATCTATTATGCATCGACGGCGGACGGGAGCGATCCGCCCGTCCCGAGCTCGGTTTCGACGTCCTATTCGGGTCCCATCTCCCTCGAAGGTTGCGGCTCGCCTTTTAAAATCAGGGTCATCTCCGTAGAGCGGGGAATGATCGATTCGGCCCCGACCGCAACGGCGGTATACACGATAAATCGAAGGCCGGTAATCGGCGCCGTCAGCGCCGTGGCGCAGAGCCTATACCGAGGCCAGAGCGTCCGTCTGAGCGTTTCGGCCTATGACCCGGAGAACGACGCCTTGAGCTATACCTACGCATTCGTGTCGGGGAGCGGCACGATAAGCGGGAGCGGGCCGAGCGTCCAGGCGACGGTATCGAGCCTCGGCGAAAACGCCATCGCCGTGACGGTTAGGGACAGTTTCGGCAACCAGGCCACGAGCCTCCAGCCCCTGATCTTGACGGGAGTGAATCGGAAGCCTAGCGGAACGATCGCTCTCTCCTCGGAAACGCTCTACAACGACAACTCCTACTCGAAGACTGTCACCGTGAGCGCGAGCGATCCCGACTCCGCCGATACCCTGACTTATTCGTTCAGCGTGCCTACCGGCCTCGGCTCCTGCAGCCCGAGCGGAGCCACGACCGCGCCCAGCGCCACCTACAGACCCGGTACGGGCGCGGGGTTGGAAACGATCAAGGTCGACATCAGCGACGGACACGAGACGGTGAGCTATACGATCAACGCCACCGTCTACGGCTGGAGCGCGATCGCCTATCGCTCCAGCACGCAGCCGACCGCGCGGCAGGGCGCCGCCGTGGCCTCCAGGGGCGACGACGCGAGCCTCTTCGGCGGGAAGACCCTGAGCGACGGGATGCCGCAGAGCGACTCTTTGTATTACCAGTGCAACGTCCGGCAATGGAGTGACATGACCCAGGCTGCGATGCCGCCGTCTCGCTCGGGGGCGACCCTGGTATGTTTCGACAACTCCGATGTCGGAGGAAATCTGCTTTTCGGCGGCAATGACGGCGTTTCCGCGTTGTCCGACCTCTGGCTGGAGGGCAACGGTTTTACGTGGACCCGACTGACCTTTCCCCCGGCGGTCAGCCCGCCCGCCATGGAGGCGGTCGACGCGGTAAGCGACGGCGACGGCGTCAGTTACATCTTCGGGTCGGACGGATACGTCTACATGGCGTGCCTGCCGACGATCAACAGAACTACGACCGTCGCCTCGTTGTTCAAGCTCCAGCCCGCCTACTCGCCGCCGCCACGATCGGGCTATTGCGCCATCTGGGACGGCACGGGCGTCGTGATCTTCGGCGGCAGGTCCGGGTCCGCGGACAGAAACGACGTGTGGAGATTCACCCCGCCAGCCGTCGCGAATTTGGCGAGCAGCCCCACGGTCAGCGGAACGGGGATCTGGACGAATCTCTTCCCGGATTCGGCCGGCGCGAGCGCGAGCCGGCCTTCGCAGCGATTCGGGCAAAGCGCCATTCGCGACGGCAACAACAATTTGATCGTCTTCGGCGGCAACGCCGGCGGAACCGCCATGAACGACCTATGGAGATTCAACCTCCTCAACTCGGCCTACACCTGGTCGGCGATGCCGAGCCTCAACGGCCCGAGCGGAAGATACGGCCACAAGACCGTCTACTACGACAACGGCACGGAGAAACAGATGCTGGTCTTCGGCACCCTGACGGCGGGGGACTCCGTGGGTTGGCAATACAGGATGCCATGATGAATACAAGCCTTCGCGACTCCAGGCGGTCGGGCCGACCGCTCCCCGTCATTCTCTTCCTCTTCGCCTTCGCCCTCTCGGCCGGGCCAGCCGCGCAGGAGGCCGAGTCGCCCCTGGACAGGGCGGTGAGCCTCTATTCGCGCGGATCCTTCCAGGAAGCCTTCTCGCTGCTGAGCAAGCTCTCGGAACGAGCGGACGAAAAGGCGAAGACCGCCATCTCCGATCGCCTAGTCATGATGGGCATGTCCGAGTACTTCCTCAAGGATTACGAGAACGCCTACGATGCCCTGCGCTTCGCGGTTACGCTGAGCCCCACCAATTACGCGGGCACCGAGTACTTCGTCAGGATGCGCCGGGAGATGGACGTCTCGAAGCTGGCGAACGCGAGGCCCGCCGCCGCATCCGCCGAGTCCCCCGCGGCTCCCGCGCCTATGGCGGCGCCCGCGGCCGCGGTCCCCGCTGTCTCTGATGTCATCGCGGCCCCGGAAGCGGCAAAGCCCCCCCCCGCGAGCCCCGAGCTCGAGCGCCTGCTCAGGCAGATTCGGGCGGAGCAGGACAAACTGTTCGACGTCGCCTCGAGTCCGAAGGACGACAAGGAATACCGCGAGCTGCTTTCCCTCCTCTCCCGGATATCCAAGCGGCAAGAGGAGGACGCTAGGGCCCAGGCAGCCGATTCCCGGGCACAAGAAATCGGGAATCTGCTGGCGAAGCTGGACGAGCGCCTCAAGCGCATCGAAGGCCCCTCGCAACTTACCGCTATCCTCGCACTCTCCGCCGCCCTGCTCATCCTCGTCATCGGCATCCTCCTGATCATCGCCCTCAAGGGCAGGCGCGTCTCGGCGCCGCCCCTTGCGGCGCTTCCCCGTGGCGATACGGGAAGCCGATCGGACCGCTACCCTCGAGCGATGATCGCGGGGGAGCCTAGCCCCGTCCCGGCCTCCGCGCTGATCGGCGGATTCCACGGCCGGATTGGCGAGGTCCGCGGCCTCATGGACGAGGCCATGCTTTCCGGCATCGACGCCAGCCTGCGCACCGCCCTCTCCGGCAGGGACCGCTCATCGGTCACCGCCAAGCTCTCCCGCGAGATAGCGAAGCGGCTGGGGCTCTCGCGAGGGGAACAGGAGAGCGTATTCATCGCGAGCCTCGCCCACGACGCCGGATACCTACTGCTCGACCCGGCCGAGCTCAGGCGACTGCTCGCCGCTCGAGAGCTGGAGGCGACCGATTTCGCCTTCATCAAGAGCCATGTGCCGAAGGGCCTCGAGTATTTCGGGGACCTCGAGTTGCCCACGGCGGTCCGCGACGCGATCCTCTGCCACCACGAGAGGATGGACGGCACGGGCTATCCGGCGGGGATCTCGGGGGAGGATATCCCCCCAGTCGCGAGGATACTCGGAGCCGCGGAGACCTTCGTGTCACTATTGAGCGAGCGCAGCTACCGAAAGATGCACAGCATCCCAGAGGCGGCCGCGCTGATCGCGGCGGGGTCCGGGATCGAGTACGACCCCTCGGTCGCCGCCGCGATCGTCGAGATCGTGGATGGCCTCGAGGAGGCGCGATCCGCCGTATGAGGGTTCCGCACCGGAATCCTGCCCGCGGCTAGCTTGCCGCGGGCCTCCGCCTCGTGCCAGTATCGGCCTATGACCCGCGAGCGCTATCGAAGCATCCTCTCCGGCAAGAAAGTGGGAATCGCGGGCGCGGGGGGCCTCGGCTCCAACTGCGCGGCGGCCTTGGCGCGGGCGGGGGTCGGCAGCCTGGTCATCGCGGATTTCGACCGCGTGAGCGAAGCCAACCTGGACCGGCAGTTCTACTTTCTAGACCAGGTGGGCATGCTCAAGGTCGAGGCTCTCGCGGAAAACCTGCGCCGCATCGATGCCTCCATCTCCATAGCGGCCCACGCGCTTCGCCTGGGCCCCGAGTCCCTACTCGAAATATTCTCGGGCTGCGACGTCATCGTCGAAGCCTTCGATACGTCCGAGGCCAAGGCCATGATGATCGAGATCATCCTGTCCGGGATGCCGGGGACGCCGCTCGTAGCAGCCTCCGGCCTGGCGGGTTACGGCCGCTCCGAGGGCATCCGCGCCCGAAACTCCGGGCGCTTCTGGCTCGTGGGCGACCTCGAGACCGAGGTCGGAAGCGAGAGTCCTCCCATGGCGCCGAGGGTGGGCATCGCGGCCTGCATGGAGGCCAATATCGCGGTGGAGATACTCCTATCGTGAGGCTGAGCGTTAACGACCGGGAAAAGATGGTCGGCGAGGGCGTCGAAACCCTGCAAGCCCTGCTCGACGAGCTCCATTACAGCGTGCCTCTCTTCGTCGTCAGGGTGAACGAGAGACTCGTGGAGCGCGCCGATTATGCGGCGACGCGGATAGCCGAGGGCGATCGGATCGACGTCTACAACCTCGTCGCCGGCGGCTAGCGAGCGCCGACCGCGGAATCCCGCCATGGAAGATGCCCCCGACCTCCTCCCGCATCCGACGCGCCTCGTCGTCGAGACCACGAATTACTGCAATATGGCCTGCTCGGAGGGAGACATCGCGGAGGAGACCTTCCGCTCCCTCGAGCCTGCGTCTCGCTGGACTCCCTGGAGAGCGAGCGCTACGGCGGCATCAGGGAGGGAGGCGAGCTCGAGGGCGCCAAGGCCGCGATCGATGCCCTCGCCCGGGCGAGGGAGAACCTGGGGAAGGCCGGCTTCGAGATCGGGATCGAGTTCGTCGCGATGCGCGACACCATAGGCGAGCTGCCCGGACTCGTCCGCTGGGCGGCCTCGCGAGGCGTCGGCTTCATGCTCGTCAGCCAGGTCTTCCCTTAAGACGCGAGCCTGGACCTCGCCGTCGACCTCCTCGGAAAAAACGGGCGCTGGGCCGGGGCCGCGGCGGTCGCCGCCGGCGAGGGAATGGACCTCAGCCTTCCCGAGGCCCAACCCAGGACTGCCACATGAATTCCGAGCCCTGCGCCGCCTGCCTCTGGTGCATGGGGCTCTTCAAGTGCATGAGCTAGATCGGGAATTCCGCGCATTCCATCGCCAGCAGGTCGAGGTGCAGGAGCCTGCCCCGCAGGGTACCCGACAGGCCGAGGAGAAGCTTGCAGACTTCCGCGGCCTCGAGGCTCGCGGCCAGGGCCGGCGTGAAGGAGGGATTGCCGAGGGCGGCCTCGACGCCGCGCTCGGCCGGGGCCGTCCCGTGGCCGTAGATATCGCTCAGCGAGGAGGAGCCAGGCGCTTGGGTGCTCGCTTGCGCGTACCAACCCGCGACTCCGGCGTGGACGAAAGGAAGGCCCAGCCTGGCGCAGGCCCCGGCCAGCTCGAGCCTCGCCGATATGGTGTCGAGGCCGTCCGCGACGACGTCCGCTCCCTCGAGGAGGGAGGGCGCGTTTCGCGAGTCCAATCTCGCGCGGAGCGGCCGCAGGATGACAGCGGGGTTGATGGCGCGCGCGCGCAGGGCGGCGGCCTCGACTTTCGGGAGGCCCAGGTTCTCGACCGTCGCGAGGATCTGCCGGTTCAGGTTGCTCTCCTCGAACACGTCCGGATCGACGGCTACGATGGTCCCCACGCCTAGCCTGGCGAGCTGCTCGATCACGTGGCCGCCGATGCCCCCGCAGCCCGCCACGGCGACGCAGGAAGCGTGGAGGACGGCCTGCCCCGCCAACCCGATCGTCCCGGCGTTCCTGGAGTAGCGGGCGGGAAGCAGGCCGGCGCCGAAGGCCGCGGCCTCGACCTCGCGCGCGCTCAGGCCGAATTCCCTCGCTGCCCGGAGTTCCTCGCTCCAGGGTATCGCGCCGCCTCGCGCCGAGGCGGCCAGGAATCCCTCGAGGCTCACGGCTTCAGCCTCCGCCTACGGGCGGGAAGATGGCGAGCGTGTCCCCGTCGGCGAGGACGGTATCCGGCGCGGCGTGCCTGGAGTTCACGAAGACTACGGCGGCCTCCTCCGGCCGAACTCCGGCCGCCGCGATCGCCTGGGCCGCGCTCGTGTCGGCGGGAAAATCCATGGCCCGGAGGTCGAAGCGGCCGGTCCGGAGCGAGGCGAACAGCTTTACCGTAACCGTCATGTATCTGCCCCCTCATCCCTCCAGGACTTGGAGGAAAACCAAGCCCTCTTCATCGCCGGAGGCCACGGCTGAGGAGGCTCCCGACGCGGCGCCGAGGCTGCGGGCCTGGGCCTCGGCGACGAGTATACCTCGGGAAAGCAGGTCCCTGCCCCTGTCGCGCATGACCGAGTTGAAGAGCTTCACGCGCACGAGACCCTCCCCTCTCCCTTCGGCCTTAGGCCCGGCTAGCGGCGAAGAGTAGCTGATCGCCTTGCGGAAGGAGGAGTAGGGACTCTTGCGTCGCATGACCGCGCCCACGAGGCCGGGCATGGCGGCCGAGAGGGCGAGAAGGGACCCGTCGACGACGACGGCGGCATCGATATCGTCGACGGGCTTGGAATCGATGAAGACCGTGCTCACGGCGCCCTCGATGTACTCGTCCTCGAAGCGGAGGATATCCCGCATGAAGGACCGGGCCGAGAGGCCGATCCTGGCCGAGACGAGGAATCCCGCCTGCAGGAGGCCGAGGGCCTCGCCCCAGGCGGGATCCCCGGGCGGGAGGCGTATCGTCGCGCTTCGCCCCGCGGCGCAGCGCGACGGCCCTCCCCCTATTACCAATTGAAGACCTTGTCGAGCTCCTCGTCCTTGACCGCGAAGACTTGGTTGTGGGGGGCGATGGGGTCGCGGGTGAAGAACATCGGGAGCCGGTCATCCTCCTTCGTGAAGCCGGCCGCCTTGTTGAAGTTGCGCTCGCTCGTCAGGACGGACTTCCCGAGGGCGGTGACGTCGTCGCCGGTGAGCGAGAGGCCGTAGAAGGCATTGAGCAGATCGATCAGGGCCTGGAAGGTCTCGGGCTGGTCGAGGACGGCGAAGGCGATGAAGAGGCACATGCCCGTGGAGTCGATGGCGGCGGTCGCGATCTGGAGGTTGCGCGACAGCTCGATCTGGCCCTCGGGTTTTAGGGGATCGACGAAGCCGCCGACCTTGAGGATGTTCGTCGCGATCGCGTAGCCGGCGGTGTGATCCGCCCCCATGGGGGTGGTGGCGTAAGTGACGCCGATGCCGTTGATCGCGCGGGGGTCGTAGGCCGGCAGGGCCTGGTTCTTGACCACGGCGACGCGCTCGACGCCGAAGGCCTTGCCGGTCATGCCGGCGCCGCAGCCGATGATCCTGCCGAGCGGCGTGCCCTTGCCGACCTCCTTGAGGAGGTTGATCGCCCCTTCCTTGTCGCCGAACTTGATGAGCCCCGCGTCCATCGCTATGCCGATGGTGACGCCCATCTCGATGGTGTCGATGCCGATGTCGTCGTCGAGGCGGTCGAGCATCTGGATGGTGTCGAGGTCGTCGATGCCGCAGTTCGCTCCGTGGGCCCAGACGGTCTCGTACTCCGCCTGTTTCGACAGGTACTTGCCCTGCGCGTCGTTGTAGATGCCCGAGCACTGGATCACGCAGCCGCGGTGGCAGCCGTGCGTCGGCTGGCCGCCGCGCGCGGTCATGAGGGCGGCCTGGGACTCGCCGGAGATCTTGGAGGCGCCGGCGAACTGGCCTGAGGAGAAGTTGTTGACCGGGAAGCCGCCGGCCTCGTTGATGATGTTGGTGAGGACGTTCGTCCCGAAGCTCGGCAAGCCGCCGCCGGTGACGGGGTGCTTCTTGAGCCCCTCGATCCAGACCTTGTTCGCCGCCTTGAACTTCTCGGGATCCTTGGGCTCGCGCATCTTGCAGCCTTCGTCGTCGAGGATGATGACCTTGACGCCCTTGGAGCCCATGACGGCTCCCAAGCCGCCGCGGCCCGCGTGGCGGGTCGGGTGAAGCTCCATGTCGGTGCAGGCGATGGACGCCGCGGTGAGCTTCATCTCGCCGGCGGGACCGATGGAGATGTAGGCCGCCTTCTCGCCATAGACCTTCCGGAGCTTGTCGATGAGGTCGTAGTTGCCCAGCATCTTCAGGCTGTTGTCGACCTCGATCTTCACGCCGTCCTTGGTGATGACAATCGTATAGAGGTCGTCGTTCCTGGGCTTGCCCTCGAGCACGATGCACGCATAGCCGAGGCGCGCCAGCACCTGGGCGGCCTGGCCTCCCGCGTTCGATTCCTTGATGCCTCCCGTGAGGGGGCTCTTGGCTCCTATGGATAGGCGGCCCGACTGGCCGGCCGCGGTCCCGGAAAGGAGGCCAGGCGCGATGACGAGCTTATTCTCGGGGCCGAGGGCGTGGCAGAGGGGAGGTACTTCCTTGGCGACCACGGCGGAGGTGAGGGCCCGCCCGCCCATGCCGGCATAAGCGCCGATGGGCTCTTTATTGACCGAAGGACCCTTCGCCGCTCCGACGTCGATACGAAGCAATGTGTCCATGTATCCTCCTAACAGAGATGCTCATCTGGAAATAGAGCAGATAGCATGCCATGTTGGCGGAATCGCGCACTATGCGGAATATTCGTTCAATTGGCATCAACCTCTACTAAACCGAATATTTTTCAAGAATTATTGACACCCATCCATTGAGTTATTCACTGCCAGTCCCAAATTGGAACAGAATTCCGAGTCATAGTTGTTCCAAATTGGGTCACTGTTCCATTCTGGGACTAGCTAGTCTCAACAGCTCGATTTTTCGGTAGAGGGTGGTCCGCCCGATGCCAAGTCGCTTCGCCGCCTGACTGATATTGTGACCGCAATCGGCGAGCGCCTGCCTAATGAAGGCGGCCTCAGCATCCTCCAGCGAGGACGGCTCCGCCGGTCCAGGCGAGGTCCGGATTGCCGCGGCGGAGCGCGCGGGCGCCGCGAGGTCGGGGAGCCTCTCGCTGTTGATGATGAGCTCGATCATATTCTCGAGCTCGCGGATATTGCCCGGCCATTCGAGGCCGACGAGCCGATCCATATAGTCTCCGTCGATTTCGACGGGCTTCTTGTTGATCTTCCGCGAGATCTTTTTCATATAGTAGTCGACGAGGAGGGGAATATCCTCCTTTCGCTCCCGCAGCGGGGGGATGTGTATCGGGAGGACGTTGAGGCGATAGAAGAGGTCCATCCGGAAGTTGCCTTTTTCCACCTCGGTGGCGAGGTCCTTGTTGCTGGCCGCGATGATGCGCACGTCGATGGGGACCTCTCGGTTGTCCCCGATCCGCATCACCGTCCCCTCCTCGATGACGCGGAGGAGCCTGGTCTGGAGGTCCAGGGGCATCTCGCCTATCTCGTCCAGGAAGAGGGTTCCCCCGTCCGCGATCTCGAACTTGCCCGGGTGGCCTCCCCGGTTGGCTCCGGTAAATGCGCCCTCGACGTAGCCGAAGAGCTCGGATTCGATGAGGGTGCGGGGTATGGCCCCGCAGTTGAGGACGATGAAGGCCTCGCGGCGCCGCTCGCTCGCGTTCTGGATGGCCTGGGCGAAGATCTCCTTGCCCGTCCCCGACTCGCCCGTGATGAGGATGGTGGATCGGCTGTCCGCGACCTTGCGCGCGAAGTCCACGGCCTCCCGTATGCCCCGCGAGACCCCGATGATCTTGTCGAAGGTGTAGACGGCCCTCCGCCCGAGAATCTCGTTCGCGTGCTTGCGCACCTTCTTGACGTCCTTGAAGACGAGGATGACTCCGGTCGGCGAGGCGTCCTCGCCGCGTATCGGATAGGCGCTCAGGTTGAAGTAGAGGCGGTTGGAGCGGGAATCGGTCGGCACGTCCTCGTTCTGGAACTCGGTCCCGGAGAGGCTGGCGCCCACTACCTCGCCCCAGCGCGGCAGGAGATCCCCCATACGGGCCCGGAGCATCTCCTCGCGCCCGAAGCCGAACATCTCGAGGGCCTGCCTGTTGACCGTAAGGATCCTCCCGTCGAGGCTCGCCGAGACGATGCCGGCCTCTATGGAGTCGAGGAGGGCGGCTACGAAGCGGCTGTTCTCCTTGAGCGCCTCGTTCTTGGAGTCGAGCACGATTATCTTCTCGATGGCATATACGGCCGCGACGACCATGCCGAGGGTGTGCTGGTGCACGTTCTCGATGTCGCCGGTGAGGTCGAGGGCGCCTATGATCCGGCCGCCCGAGTCCCGTATCGGGGCGCCGGAGCAGGTCCAGCGGTGGTAGGCCTCGATGAAGTGCTCCCGGCCCGAGATCTGCACCGGGCGGCCCTCTGCGAGGGCGGTGCCCATCGCGTTGGTGCCGATGCTCGCCTCGTCCATGTAGGCGCCGGGCACCATCCGCAGGGCGAAGGCCACCTTGAGGATGCTCTCGTCCCCGATGACCAGGAGTATGCAGCCCTCCTCGTCGGTGAGCATGGCGAAGAAGCCCGAGCCTCTCACGAGGTCGTAGAGCTTGGCGATGAAGGACTCCGCGGCGACGATGAGGTCCCGCCTGGCGGCGAGCCGCTCCCTGAGCTCCGCCTCTCCGAGGATGCGGCGCGAGTAGACCTGTGAGGGGTCGATGCCGTAGCCCGCGCAGCGCCTGAAGCGGAGCTCGGCGCGATCCGCGGCGGGAAGTTCCTGGTCGCTTGCCATCGACCTCGACTATACGTCCTCCGCGCGGGCATTTCCACTGGCGCATTTAGAAATCCTTGTATAGACTGCACTCACTCCGAACCGTGAGCCCGAACGCCACCTCCCGCATTCGGAAAGGAGCATCCATGAAACGAATTCTCGAGACCACCCTGCTGGCGGTCGCCCTCGCGGTCGCTCTCGCCGCCTCGGCAGCCGCCCAAAGCCCGGCCAATCCGCGCCTCCGCCTGGCCACCACCACGAGCACCGAGCAGTCGGGCCTCCTCGCCGCCATCCTGCCCGTCTTCGAGAAGGAGACGGGCTACAAGGTCGATGTCGTCGCCGTCGGGACCGGCGCCTCCCTCAAGATAGGCGAGAAGGGCGACTGCGACGTCGTGCTCGTCCACGCGCGCGCCCTCGAGAACGCCTTCATGGCGGCTGGTTTCGGCGCGGAGCGCCGCGACGTCATGTACAACGATTTCGTCGTGCTCGGCCCGCCCGCGGACCCCGCCAAGATCGCGAAGGCAAAGACGGCCATCGAGGCCTTCTCCCTCGTGTTCGCCGCGAAAGTCCCCTTCGTGTCCCGAGGGGACAATTCCGGGACGGACGTGAAGGAAAAGGATATCTGGAAGGCTTCTGGCCTGGCGCCCAAGGGAGCGACCTGGTACAAGGAGATCGGCCAAGGCATGTCCCAGGCGATCCTGATGGCCGAGCAGATCGGCGGCTACACCCTGGCGGACCGCGCGACCTGGCTCTCGATGAAGGCCAAGTCCTCGCTCTCGATCCTCAACCAGGGCGACAAGCTCCTCTTCAACCCCTACGGAATCATCAGCGTAAGCCCCGTAAAGTGGCCGACGACCAATATCGAGGGCGCCAAGGCCCTCGTCGACTGGATCACAGGAAGCGAGGGACAGAAACTCATCGCCGGGTATGCGATCGGCGGCGAACAGTGCTTCTACCTCTACTGAGACCCTAGTACGTGAGTGAAGCTTTCAGGCTCCTCCTGGGAGGCGAGGCAGAGACCTGGGGAATCGTGGGGCGGAGCCTCGGCTTCGCCTTCTTCTCCACCCTATTCTCCTTCCTTCCCGGAGTCCTCGCGGGCTTCGCCGCGGCGAGCCTGCGGCCTCGCTGGAAAAGACCGGCCGCCGCCTTCCTGAACGCGCTCACCGCCCTGCCGACAGTCGTCGTCGGCCTCTTCGTCTACTCCCTCATCTCGCGCTCCGGCCCCCTCGGCTTCTTGGTCTTCCTCTACGCCCCCGCGGGGGTCGTGATGGGCCAAACTTTCCTCGCCCTGCCCATAGTCGCCTCCCTCGTCTACGCGGGTCTCACCAAGCTCGACCCTCGCTTCCGAGAGACCCTGCTCACCCTGGGCGCGGGGCGCTGGCGGCGGCTTCTCGCCACGGCGAAGGAAGCCCGCTCTGTGCTCGTCGCCGCCCTGGTGGCGGCCTTCGGGCGCGTCGCGGGAGAGGTCGGCGTCTGCATGATGCTCGGCGGCAACATCCGCGGCTCGACGCGGACGATGACCACGGCCATAGCCCTCGACGCGTCCAAGGGCGAGTTCGAGCGGGCGATGGCCCTCGGGCTGGTGCTCTTCGTCCTGGCCATCGTGGTGAACCTCGGCGTCCACGCCCTCGCGCCGAGGGAGGGCTAGCGATGGCGCTATACGCCTTCGACGGGCTTTCCCTCTCCCTGGGCGGAGCCGAGGTCCTCTCGATCCCCGAGCTCGAGATCGAGGAGGGAGAGGTTCTCGCCTTGCTGGGCCCGAACGGCTCGGGCAAGACCAGCCTGCTGAAAATACTCGCCGCCCTCCTCGCGCCGAGCGAGGGCAGGGTCAGCTTCTGCGGCTCGCCGCTCGGCCAGGGCTGCGCCCTAGCCCGCCGCATCGTCTACCTGCACCAGCAGCCCTATATCATGGCGGGATCGGTTTCGTACAACGTCGAGTTCGGCGCCCGCTCGCGAGGCCTCGGCGCGCGGGAAGCGGCCGAGCGCGCGGAGGCCGCGATGCGGCTCCTCGGGCTCGAGGGCTTCGCTCGCCGCGGCCACCGCGCCCTCTCGGGCGGCGAGGCGCAGCGGGTCGCCCTCGCCCGAGCCATAGCCTCGGGCAGCGACGTCCTCCTATTGGACGAACCCACCGCCTCCGCGGACTCCGCCTCGCGCGAGCTCATAGCGCGGGCCATCCGCCGCAAGGCCGAGGCCGGGGCCACGATAGTGCTCGCCACTCACGACGAGGAGCTCGCCGGCGCCCTCGGCGCGAGGGCCTTAGGCCTCGCGCGCGGCAGGATAGCCGAGAAGGAGGCGCGATGAGCGAAACCGACCGCCGCGACATAGGCCAGCTCGGACTGGACGAAGCCCTTCGCCTCGTGACGGAGGCCGCGCCTCCCCCCGTAGCGGAGGCGGTAGCCCTGGGCGAGGCATTGGGACGGGTCCTCGCGGGTGAGGCCCGCGCCAGGGTGGACCAGCCGCCCTTCGACAAGTCGGCGATGGACGGCTTCGCCCACGCCTCCGCCCTTCCCTCCCCGGCCGGACCCTGGCGCGTGACGGGCCTGTCGGCAGCGCGAGCGGGCAAGTCCGAGCGGTCCGCCCTGGGCAGCGGCGAGTGCGTGCGAATAATGACGGGGGCGATGGTCCCTCCCGGAACGGCCGGGGTGCAGCGCGTCGAGTGGACGGAGAGCCTCGGAACGGACGGAGGCGAGGGGAATGAGCTCGTCCGCTTCACGCAGGCGGAAAAATGGGACAACATCATCCGCCGCGGGGAGAACCAGAGGGAGGGAGAGCTCCTCCTCTCGCCGCGGATCCTGGGCCCGCAGGACATAGGCCTGCTGGCGTCCTCGGGCTATGCCGAGGTTGCGGTCACCCGCAGGACGCGAGTGGCGGTCATATCCACCGGCGACGAGCTAGCTGCGCCCGGCGCCGCCCTCCAGGAAGGCGCGATCTACGATTCGAATGGGCCCCAGCTCGCCGCGCAGGCCCTCGCCTGCGGCTGCGAGGCGAGCTTCCTCGGGAGGGTCCGCGACGACGAGGACAGCCTCGCCCTGGCCTTCGCAGAGGCCCTCGACGGCTTCGACGTCCTCCTCGTCTCGGGCGGCGTGTCGATGGGCGACTTCGACCACGTCCCCCGGGCCCTCTCCCGGGCCGGGATAGAGCGCATCTTCCACGGCCTCGCCATTAGGCCCGGCAAGCCCCTGTTCTTCGGGACGCGGCGCCCAGGCGGCCGCGCCGCCGCCCGCGCGGGCGCGGCCGCCTTCGGACTGCCCGGTAACCCCGTTTCGACCTTCGTGGGCTTCGAGCTCCTCGTCCGCGCCCATCTCGCCGCACGCTCAGGGCTTCGATGGGCCCCTCGATTCGTCGGCGCTCGCCTCTCCGCCCTCCTGGAAAGGAAAGAGGGCGATCGCGCCCAATTCAGCCCCGCCCTCCTGGGCACGGGCCCCGACGGCCTCCCCTCCGTCCGTCCCCTGGAGTACGGGGGCTCGTCCATGCTTAGCGCCCTCGCCGACGCCGACTGCCTGATAACGATGGCTCCGGGCGTCCTGCGCCTCGAAGAAGGGAGGATCGTGAATGCGCGACTCGTACGGCCGTGAGATACGCTACCTGCGCATCTCGGTGACCGACCGCTGCAACCTCCGCTGCGTCTACTGCATGCCGCCGGAGGGCATTCCCTTCCTGCCCCACGAGGCGATACTCTCCTACGAGCGCATGGCCGAGGTGGCGGCGGCCGCCGCGCGCCTCGGATTCGACAAGATACGACTCACCGGCGGCGAGCCCCTCGCCCGCAAGGGCGTGGAGAGCCTGATCTCGCTCATCGCGCGCATCCCCGGGATACTGGAGCTCGCCATGACCAGCAACGGCACGATGCTCGCGCCCGTCGCACGGGACCTGGCCGAGAGGGGCCTGAAATCGGTCAACGTGTCCATCGACACCATGGACGAGGGGCGCTACGCCGAGCTGACTCGGGGCGGCCGCCTTCGGGACGCGACTGAAGGCGCCCTCGCCGCCCGCGCCGCCGGTCTGCGCGTGAAGCTGAACGCCGTGGCGATGGACGGCCGCGAAGGCGACCTGGACGCTGTATCGGCCTGGGCGAGGGAGAACGGCCTCGGCTTCCAGAGCATCGCGCGCTACCGCCTGGACGTGGAGAAGCGCGACGGAGGGGAATTCGACAGGCCGCCTCCCTGCTCGTCCTGCGACCGGCTCCGCCTCCTCGCCGACGGGAGGCTGCGGCCCTGCCTCCACGGCTCGGCCGGCATACCCGTCGATTTCGGCGACATCGAAGGAAGCATAGCGCGGGCAGTGCTCGCCAAGCCGCCGAGGGGCTCGCGCTGCGAGGACCTCGCCGTGGGGCAGATCGGAGGATGACATGAAGGAAGCCTTGAGCCACGTCGACGAATCGGGCGCGGCGCGCATGGTGGACGTGTCGGGCAAGCCGAGGGTCCGCAGGACCGCCAAGGCCGAAGGCCGCGTCGACATGGCCCCCGCAACCGTCGAGCTCGTCAGGAGCAACGCGATGAAGAAGGGCGACGTCCTAGCGATCGCCCGCGTCGCGGGCATCATGGGAGCCAAGCGCGCGAGCGAGCTCATCCCCCTGTGCCACAACATCGAGATCGAACAGGTGACCGTCGAGCTCAGGGTGGACTCGGGCGGCGTCGCCATCGAGGCGACCGCCATGTGCACCGACAAGACCGGAATCGAGATGGAAGCGCTGACGGCTGTTTCGATAGCGGCGCTCACGATCTATGACATGTGCAAGGCCGCGGACAAGGGCATGGTCATGCGCGAAATCAGGCTCGTCGAGAAGACGAAAGAGGTATCATGATGCAGGTCGTCGAGGGAGAGTTCGAGATAGTGTCGCTCAACGTATCCGAAAAAAAGGGGACGCGGAAGAAGCCGATCCCGAAGGCGCGCTTCGCCGTGGGGCAGGGGGTCGAGGGAGACGCCCACTCGGGCCTCCTCGAGGACAGGCAAGTCTCCCTCCTCGCCATCGAGGAAATCGTCGAGGCCTCCGCCGCCTGCGTGAAGGCCGCTCCCGGGGCGGCTGGCCTCGTCCCCGGCGACTTCGCCGAGAACGTCACCACTAAGGGAGTCGTCCTGCACGAGCTTCCCCTGGGGACCCGTCTGTACATCGGCAGCGCGGAGCTCGAGCTTTCCAAGATCGGCAAGGAGTGCCACGCGGCCTGCGAGATCAAGCGCCTGGTCGGCGAGTGCGTGATGCCCAAGCGCGGGGTCTTCGCGCGCGTCCTGGTGGCCGGGGAGGCGTGCCTTGCTGATCGCTGTCGTTACCGTATCGGATAGGGCCTCGCGAGGGATCTATGACGACCTCTCAGGCCCCGCGATCGAGGAGACCCTCCTCCGCGCGGTGCCCGGCTCGAGGGTCGAGCGCGATATAGTCCCGGACGAGATCGCCGCGATAACGGCCGCCTTCGCGCGGCATGAGAGCGCCGAGTGGATCCTGACCACCGGCGGCACGGGCCCCGCTCCCCGCGACGTCACGCCCGAGGCGACCCGCGGCTATTGCGACCGCCTCCTCCCGGGGATAGCCGAGTACCTGCGCGCCCGCTCCCTCGAGCAAGCGCCCACGGCGGTCTTCTCGCGCGCCTAGGCGGGCATGCGCGGCAGCCAGTTCATCGTCAACTTCCCCGGTAGCGTCAGGGGCGCGCGGCTCTGCGCCGAGCTCCTGGCTCCCCTGATGGCGCACGGCTCCGCGATGGCCCGCGGCGAGGGGCACTAGCCGGCTTTTCCGGCCCTCCCCCTCTTCGCGAAGCTCATCCAGGTAGCCCTCAACACGAAGGTGAATATGAGGATGGCCCCTGCGGAGAAGACGAGGTCGGGCAGTATGCGTATGTAGTTCAGGGTCCGTATCACGGGCCCGGCCGCTATCTCGGGACTCCTCGCGAACCAGATGCCCTTCGATATCGCGTAGTAGAGCTGGTAGAAGCCCGAGGGCGCGAGGGTCAGGATCGTCATGCTCAGGAGGCCGCCGTTAAGGAGCCAGAAGGCCCACTTGAGGAGCCTGTCGGACCAGGAGGCCCTGGTGACGATGTGCCTCAGCGAGAAGAGCATGAGAGCTATCGCGAAGAAGCCGTAGACCCCGAATAGCGCCGTGTGGGCGTGGAGCGGCGTCGTGTTGATTCCCTGCGCGTAGTAAAGGACGATGGGCGGATTGATCAGGAAGCCGAACACGCCGGCGCCGACGACGTTCCAGAAGGCCACCGCGACGAAGAAATAGAGGGGCCACTTGTAGGGCCAGGCCTCGCCCGCCTTCTTGATCGCCTTCAGGTTCTGGGCGGTCTCGAAGCCAAGGAGGGCCAGGGGCACTATCTCCAGGGCGGAGAAGACGGCGCCCAGGGCGATGATGGGCGTCGGGGTACCCGTCCAGTAGAGATGGTGGAAGGTCCCGACCACGCCTGCTCCGAGGTAGAGGAAGACGCTCAGGTAGATCACCTTGAGGGCGAATTTCGAGCTCACGACCGAGATCTTCACCAGTATGAAGGAGAGGACCACCGTCGCGAAGACTTCGAAAAAGCCCTCGACCCAGAGATGCACTACCCACCAGCGCCAGTATTCGGCGTCGGAGATGTCCGAGGTCTGGGTGTAGCCGAGGCCGGCCATGTAGAACATGGGTATCGTGATCGCGCTGTAGAGGAGGAGGTGGGTCAGTCCGCCCGCGTCCTTCTCGCCCTTGAGGGCGGGTCGGATCGCCCTCACGACGAGAACCAGCCAGCCGAGCATGCCGACGATGAGGAGTATCTGCCAGAAGCGGCCGAGTTCGATGTACTCGTAGCCCTGGTGGCCGAAGAGGAAGCCGCGGTTGCCCATGCGGCCCTGCACCGAGAGCCAAGTGCCCGCGAGCGAGCCGAGGACGACGGCCACGACCGCCACCAGGAGGCCGATGACGAGGCCCCTCTGGGCCTTGGGCTCCTTGCCGATGAAAGGCCCGATGAAGAGCCCGGTCGCGAGGAAGCAGGTGGCGATCCAGAAGATGGCCAGCTGGAGATGCCAGGTCCTCACCGCCGCGTAGGGCAGGAGCTTTTCGATCGGAAGTCCGAAGAAGCTGCCCCCCTCGATCTGATAGTGGCCCGCAAGGGCTCCCAGGGGTATCTGGAGGACGAAGAGGGCCATGGCCGCGAGGAAGTAGGGAACCGTCGCCCGCTGGCTCGCCGTCGGCGATGGCTCGGCGAGGGTGGCCGGGGCTCCGCCCGCAGCATAGTCAGGGTCGTGGAGATAGCGGGCGTAGTAGAAGATCGCGGCCCCTATCGCGAGGATAAGCAGGATGATGCTGGCGATGGACCACATGAGGTCGGAGGGAGCGCTCTCGTTCCCGACCAGGGGATCGAAGGGCCAGTTCGAGGTGTAGGTCGTGGAGGTGCCGGGCCTCAGCGTCCCCGCGGCCCAGGCCAGCCAGGCGAAGAAGCTCGAAAGGGCATGGCCCTCGGCCTGGTTGTTGACGATGCCGGGTTGGATGCCAATCTTATCGTTGCCCTCTCGGAATAGCTTTGCGTAATGGGCGCTGAGAAGCGCGAAGGACTCGGCCTGGGGGCCCGTGAAGGTCAGGGTCGAGCTCGCCGCATCGTAGCGGTTCTTCTTGACGTCGCGGGCGACGAGGGCGCGCAGCTCGGCCTGCTTGACGCCGTCGAGGGCCTCGAAATCCTTCTGGGTGAAGGCTGCCGCCGCCTCGGGGGCGAGGGCAGCCGCCCGGGCTGCCAGGTAGAGCCCCTCGCGGTGAAGATAGTCCGCGGACCAATCCGGCGCCAGGTAGGAGCCGTGGCCCCAGATCGAGCCGATGTCCTGCCCACCGCGGCTCAGGTATATCTGCTGGCCCTCCTTGACATCGGCTCCCGTGAAGAGAGGAGTCCCGTCCTCCGCGACGACGGTTGCGGGGACCGGAGGCTTGTCCCGATGGATGAGGTAGCCTCCGAAAAGGAGGCCCCCGAAGACGAGGACGAGGGCGAAGAGAAGGAGAGCCCTAAGCTTGCTGGACTGCATGGAAACCTCCTGCGAAAGTCTCAGTTTCGCGAAATCTCGGTTCGGACGAGGGTATCGAGCCGGGTCGTATGCAGGAAGGCAAGCATTTCGCCGCGGAGAGCGGACCAGGCGGGGTGTAGGGCGCAGGGTCCGTTCGCCCCGCAGTGCCCCTCGCCCAGGATGCAGTACCGCTCGGAGATGAGCTCCTCGATCGGATCGAGGGCCTCGAAGAGGGTGATGTCCGATGCCTCCCGCATCAGCCGGAAGCCCCCCCGGGCGCCTTTTCGCGCTTCGAGCAGTCCCGAGCGCACGAGTATCCTGAGGAGCTTCCCGAGGTAGTTCGGAGGAGCCCCGACCTTCGACGCGATCGTGGCGGCATCGGCGTAGACCCGATTCTCGAGGCCGCCGAGAAATGCCATCGCCCGCAGGGCGTAGGTCCCGGTTCGACTAAAGATACCAACCCCCCTTTAACCGTTTATCGCATGTACATATCCATTATTGTGCGTTTATCCCTGCCGTCAAGTCATTTTCGCGATTAATCGCAGAGACGCCATCTGAGAATATATGCGCTATCTGTTTTTCTAATCAGGATTTAATCATCGGCACGGTCAGGCAGCCGTCGGGGAGGAGGATCACTCGCGCCTTTCTCCCCAGCCGCGACTCGGCGCGAGCGATGGCGTCGTCCAACGCGAGGGCGAGATCGTCGATGGGCTCGATGAACATGCTCCGGAGCAGGGCGGGATCCAGCTCGGTCTTCGCCGCTATCGTAGCTCGGTCCGCGACCTGAGCCATCTTCGCGGCCTTGTGATAGCCGAGGCGGTAGCCCTGCCCGATGAGATCGAGCGCCTCCGCGGGGCCGGGGGCGTTGGCGAGGAGTCTGGCGTAGGCCTCGTCGCCGATCCCGTCGCGGCAAGAGGACAGAAGTATGAGGCTCCCCCCGTCCTCGAGGGCGAGTGCCCCGTTGTCTATGGCCTTCTGCGATTGGTAGAGATCGATATCCATGGGAAAGCGCGCTACCGAGACCACCAGCTCCGCGCGCGAGGGCAGCTCTACGCAGAAGATTCCGCGCGCGACGTCTACGGCGGCCTCGAAGGCGCCGCGGATATCGCCTGCGGCCGCGGCCGAGACGCGGCCCTCCCCGTCCAGCACGGCCATCAGCGTGAAGACGGGGGCTTTGATGAGGGGCAGGGCCTCCATCATGTCCGCGTGCACCGGGTTATCTTCGAGGGCGAGTGATCTGGCCCGCGGGTCGAGGGCGAGTCTGTGATTGGCCTCTATGGTGGCGAAGCCCGCGAGCCCGGGCAGGAAGGCCTTGCGCCCGCCAGTAAAGCCGGCGAAGTAGTGCGGCTCCACCGAGCCGGTGGCGATTATCCGATCGGAGCCGAAGATGAGGCGGTTGAGCGCGATGGGGGTGCCCCTGCTCGTCCTGCCCAGGTCGACCAGGGACGAAGCGTCCCTGGCCGCGTGCGCCGCGGCCCTCGGCCTCAATGCGTCGTAGTGCCTGCCCAGTATTTGCCGGTACTCGTCCTCGGTCGGCCCGCGGTGCGCGCCCGTCGCGACTACCGCGGTTATCTCCATCCCGCCCAGCTCCGGCATGAGGGCATCGAGCATCGCCGGCGTGGGGCTGGGCCTCGTCGCGTCGTTGACTATCAGCAATACGGAGCGAGCTCCGCGCAAGAAATCCGCGAGGCCCTGCCCTCCCCCCTTGCCGTCGGGCCCGCGAGGTGCCGCGAGAGCCTCGCCCAGGATCGCCGACTCCGCCCGATGGCCTGGAGCCGCGTTGGGCTCCGCCACCGCGAGCAGCCTATCATCCGGGATTTCCAGCTCGAGCTTGCTGTCTAGATAGGGAAGGCTGAACCTCATCGCGGTCCGCGGCCTAGACCTTGCAGCGCTCGACGGCCCAGGCCAACGCCTCTTCGAGCATGGACATTGGAGGCTCCTTGATATGGCCGAGCCTCATGAGGTCCTCGGTCAGCGCCCTGGACGCCGCGATATCGGCCTTGGCGGCATCGTATGCCGCCTGCCAGCTCATCGTCACGCGCGCGACGCCCTCCTCGATCGCCTTGGTCGCCACGTCTGCGGCCTGGATGGCGAAGACCTCGGACTCGTCCATCCGGGCCGTGATGTCGTCGGGGGTGATCCCCCGCTTCTCGGCGAAGTCGGCTATCGAGTGGGCGCAACGTATCGCCATCCCGTCCGTCACCTTGCGGGCGCGCACCAGCAGGGCCCCTTTGAGGAGGCCGGGAAAGCAGACCGAGTTGTTCACCTGGTTGGGGAAGTCCCCGCGGCCCGTCGCCACGATGAAGGCTCCCTCCTCCTTG
>JANXYQ010000095.1 GCA_025355995.1 Spirochaetaceae bacterium
GGAAGTCATGGCCATGACGCGGCGCTGCATCCTCATCGGCGCGGGCGACCGCGGCAACAGGTATGCCGACTATGCCCTCAGGCACCCGGACCGTATCAAGATCGTAGCGGTGGCCGAGCCGCGGCCCGCGCGGCGCGAGGCCTTCGCGCGGAGGCACGGACTCGAGGCGGGGCGGGCCTTCGAGGATTGGGGGGAGCTCCTGAGCGGGCCCCGGGAGGCCGACGGAGCCATCATCGCCACCCAGGACCAGTTCCATGCCGCGCCTGCCCTGGCAGCCCTCGCCGCGGGCTATCATGTCCTCCTCGAGAAGCCCATGGCGACAAGCGAGGCCGAGTGCGTCGCCCTCGTCGAGGCGGCCAAGAAGGCCGGCGCCAGCCTCGGCATCTGCCACGTCCTGCGCTACACGGCCTTTTTCAGGACGATCAAGGAGCTGATCGATTCCGGGGAGCTCGGGGAGATCTATTCGATCCTCCATGCCGAGAACGTCTCCTATCACCACATGGCCCACTCCTACGTCCGCGGCAACTGGGGCGACAGCGCGGCCTCCTCGCCGATGATCCTGGCCAAGTGCTGCCACGACCTCGATCTCATCCAGTGGTTCGCGGGGAGCGCGCCAGTCAGGGTGAGCTCCTTCGGCAATATGAGTCGCTTCAGGCCAGATCATGCCCCCGCGGGCGCGCCCGCGCGCTGCACCGACGGCTGCCCGGCCGCCGCGACCTGCCTATTCGAGTCGACCGGCACCTACTTGAACGGGCTCCACATGAAGCGGGCGCTGAGCCATGGCGCCGATCTGCCGGTCGCCCTCGCGGCGCGGCTCATGCTGGCCGCGCCCGCTTTCGCGGCCGCCCTGCCCGGACTCAAGCGATACGCCGTCTGGAAGGAATGGCCCACGAGCACGATCGCGGAGGACGTGGATGCCGATGGCATAATGAAGGCCCTCCGCGAAGGCCCCTACGGCCGTTGCGTCTACCGTTGCGGAAGCGACCAGGTCGATCACCAGGAAACCCTGATCGAGTTCGAGAGCGGCCTCACGGCCTCCCTACGCATGCATGGGCACTCGCATCAGGAGGGCAGGACCCTCAGGATCGACGGCAGCAGGGCAACCCTCCGCGGATCCTTCGGCCCCCTCGGCGCCCTCGAGCTTTTCGACAAGGCCGGCGGCAGGCGCCGGAGGCTGCCCGTCAAGAGCGCGCCCTTCGGCCACGAGGAGGGGGACGTCGGCGTCATGGACCGTTTCGTCGACGCGCTGAACGGGGCGGGGACCGATCCGGGAGAGGCCCTAACGAGCCACGCGCTGGCCTTCGCCGCCCATAGGGCCAGGGTCGAGCATCGCGTCGTCGAGCTTGGGCCGCCGCATGCCTGAGGCCTCGATCCGTCCCGCGAGGAAAGGCGACGCCTCGGCGATAGCCGAGGTCTGCTACAGGACGGGCTTCATGGGCGAGGACCTGACCGGCACGGGCCGCTTCGAGGACCCTCGGCTCTTCGCCCTCGTTTTCTGCCTCTACTTCGCCTGGTTCGAGACGGAGCATTGCTTCGTGGCCGAGGCAGACGGGAAGATAGTCGGCTACATCATCGGATCGGGCAGGGCGGAATCCTTCGCGGCCGACTTCGACCGCCGCATGCTGTGGCGGATAGCCCTGCGACTCTACGCATATACGAGCTGGCGCCACCCGAAGGCTTTCCGCGAAGTCCTCTACTGGCGACGCCACGAAAAAGCGTCGAGTCCGCCGCAGGGCTACCGGGCCCTGCTCCACATCAACATCCTCCCCGGCTTCCAGCGCCGCGGCATCGGGTCCGGCCTGATCTCCGCCTTCACGGCGAGGCTCGAGGAGGAGGGGCATTCTCGCGTCTACCTCGAGACCTCCAACCACAACCTGAAGGCGCTCGATTTCTATCGTAAGCTGGGCTTCGAGGAGCTGGAACGCCGGCCGGAAGCATTCTGGAGCGGCGTGGACGACCTCGAGTCGATAACGATGGGCCTGGAGTTTCGATCCATCGAATAAGGAGACGAGCATGAAGAAAAGCAGCGCATTGGCCGGCAAGGAGCTCTGGGGCATAATACTCCTCGCCCTCATCAACCTCCTCCTCTTCGCCGACCAGAACCTGATGGCCCCGAACCTGACCCAGATCGCCCGCGACCTGGGCCTTTCCGACATGGAGCGCGACGTCAAGCTGGGAGGGAACATCTCGCTTGTCTTCTTCGTCCTCGGCGGAGCGGTCACCCTCGTCATCGGCTACCTCACCGATCGCTTCTCGCGCAAGAAGCTCTACACCCTGGTCGTGCTGGTCGGAGCCCTGCCCTGCTTCCTCACGGGACTCGCCCGGAACTACAACCAGCTTTTCCTGCTCCGAGCCCTGACCGGCATCGGGATAGGAGGCGTGATCCCCCTGACCTACTCCCTGATCGGCGACTACTTCAAGCCCGGCAGCCGACCCGTCGCCGTCGCGGCGGTCTCGACCGCCCAGGGGCTCGGAATCGTGGTCGGGCAGATGGTCGCTGGCTTCGTAGGCCCCGAGCTCGGCTGGCGCCTGCCCTTCATGATCGTGGCCGCGCCCAACTTCGTCTTCGTCGTCGTCTTCTGGCTCAGCTTCCGCGAGCCCATGCGCGGGGTCACGGAGGAGAGCCTCAAGGAGCTCATCGAGAGCGGCCGGGCCTATACGGGCAAGATCGACTTCGGCCTCTACCGCGAGATCTTCGGCATCAAGACCAACGTGCTGGCCTTCCTCCAAGGCATCCCGGGCTGCGTTCCCTGGGGCGTATTCTTCATCTTCCTGAACGATTTCTTCGCCCAGGACAAGGGCCTGTCCGTGGAGATGGCGACGCTCGTCGTCATGGCGGCGGGCGCAGCCACCCTGGCCGGCATCCTCGGCGGAGGCTTCATCGGCAATTACCTCTACAGGAAGAGACCGCGGAACCTCGCCCTTCTCTGCGCCCTGACGACCACGCTCGGCGTGATCCCGACCGCCCTCATGCTCAATTACCCGGCCCAGCCCGCCGCCCTCGCGCCCCTCTTCCTCGTCGCCCTCCTCTCGGGCGTCCTCATCGCGATCACGGGGCCGAACATCTACGCCATGGTGCTGAACGTCAACCTCCCCGAGACGCGGGGCTCGATCTTCTCGATCTTCAACCTCGTGGACGCCCTCGGCAAGGGCTTCGGCCCCGTGATCATCAGCGCCCTCATAGTGAGCTTCGGCCGGATCCGCGCCTTCAACATCGCGAACCTCTTCTGGCTCGCCTGCGGCCTCCTGCTCTTCCTCACGGTCTTCACCTTCGAGCGCGACGAGGCGCGCCTGAAGGAAAAGCTGGCGGCGCGGGCCAAGGAGATGATCGGCGGGGAGGGATGAGCGATCCGGTCCCATCGACCGCCGGGCGATAGACCCCCGAGGGCGGGTCAGGTCCTGAACCTATCCGCCGCTCCCTTCACCTCGACTATCAGTTCGGCGTTGCGCTCGCTGCGGCGGGCGGCGTCGGTGATCGCGATGGCTATCGAGGCCGTGCCGCGGACTATCTCCTCGTCGTTGCGCAGGACGTCGGCGGTAGCGCCCTTGAGGCGCTCGACGTGGCCGATTATCGATCGGTGCCCCTCGGCCATTTCCTCGGACCCGGCCGATATCTCGCGCGTAAGTTCCTTGAGCCTCGTCAGGGCGTCGAGGACGTGGCGCCCGCCGTCGCGCTGCTCCGACAAGGCGTCGCCAATCGCGCGAACCGAGACGCCGACGGACTCGGACTTATCCAGCATGGAGACGAAGGAGCCGACTACCGCCGCCGAGGCGCCGCGCACATCCTCGATGGCGAGCGCGACGCCGGCCAGGTCCGAGGAGATGTCCTTGGCCCGGGAGGTGGACTGCTCGGCGAGCTTGCGTATCTCCTCGGCCACGACGGCGAATCCCCTGCCCGCGTCGCCGGCATGGGCGGCCTCTATCGAGGCGTTCATCGCGAGGAGGTTGGTGCGGTCGGCGATCTCCGTGATGAGCAACGCCGCCTCTCCGAGGTTCTCGGAGGAGCGGATTATCGAGGATACGGCCGCGTCGACCTCCGCTATCCTCGACTTGCCCTCCCCTCCCTCGGCCGCGAGCCGCTCGGAGGCGCGGGTGGAGGCCTGGGTGTTGGCCGCGATCGACTCGACGTTCGCGATCATCTCCTCGACCGAGGCCGAGGACTCCGTCAGGAGGAGGGACTGTCCCACGATCCTCGAGGACAGCTCGGAAGCCCTCGAGGCGAGCTTCTCGATGGCCGAGGAAACCTCGATCACGGCCTGGGACTCCTCGTTCAGCCTCAGCTTGGAGTCGTCGACGCTGAGCTTGATCGTCTCGGCAGCGGCGCCCGTATCCGCCATCGACGCCGCGAGGGCCGCGCCCTCCCCCTCGAGCTGGCCGAGGCCCTCCTTCACGGTGCCCGCGAGGCTCCTGAGGTCCGCCACCAGCCCGTCCAGCCTCGACGCGATGATTCCCAGCTCCCCTCCGCCCGCGTCCACTCCCGGCGCCGCCAGGTCGCCTCCGCCGACCCGCTCGAAAGCGGCGACGAGAGTGCGGAGGGGCTTCGTGATGGAACGGACGATGACGAGCGCCAGGAGAAGGACGGCGAGAAGGACGGCTACCGAGACGAGGGTCAGGGCCCTCGTCGCGGCGGCCGCGGCCTTGGCGCCCGCGGCGGCGAGGACGGCGCCGCCCTGGCGCGCGGCCCCGTTCAGGCGGGTGAGCTGGGCCTCGAGGCTGCTGAAGGAGTAGCCCGCGAACTGGAAGAGGTCCGCGCCGTTCTTCGCGCCTCCGACGAGGGCGGCCGAGGCCTTGTCGCCGTCTTCCCTGAAGGTCGCGTAGGCGACCTCGAGGTCCTTGACGACGGCCGCGACGCTCGGGTCCGCGTGCAGGCCCATGAGCGTCGCCAGGGAGGCGTCGGTGGCCTCGAGAGCCGACGCGAAATCGCTCGCGAGGGAAGCCCCGGGCTTTTCGCGCAGACGAAACAGGGTCAGCCAGGAGACGAAGGCGCCTTCCTGGAGGTCGTAGCTGGCGAAGGCCAGGGTAGAGGCCTCCGCCTGGCGCGCGATCGTTTGCGACAGTCCCTTGAGCGAATTCCGGCCGATGAATATCGTGGCGCCCATCCCGATGAGGACGGCCGCGGATAGGAAGGCCAATTTGGCGCCGATGCCGGACCGAGTGAGGAATCGAAGGTTCATCCGACCACCGGGACCTCATTCCCTAGCGCTTCGCCTTGCGCGTCTGCACGTCGAAGACGACGGCGATGAGGAGGACGGCGCCCTTGATGATGTACTGCAGCGCTATATCCGTACCCAGGAGGTTCATGCCGCTTGAAAGGGACATGAAGAAGATGGCGCCGACGAGCGAGCTCGTGACCTTGCCTACTCCGCCATAGGCCGAGACTCCGCCGATATAGGCGGCGGACATGGCGTCGAACTCGAGGCCGGCGCCGGCGATGGTGGTCGCGGACTGCAGGCGCGAGGCGAAGAGGATGCCCGAGACGGCGGTAAGGAGGCCCATGGAGCCGAAGACGATGAAGGTTATCCTCTTGACGCTGATGCCCGAGAGCTCGGCCGCCTCGGGGTTGCCGCCGACGGCGTAGATATGGCGCCCCAGGACGGTCTGGTTCATGATGAAGTCGTACACGAACATCAGGGCGAGCATGATGACGATGGTCCAGGAGACGCCGTTGTAGCCGGCGATGATCCAGGCGATGGCGCCGATGATGAGGGACATGAAGACGAGCTTGAAGGCGAAGAGGCCGGCGGGGATGACCTCGAATTCATAGGCCTGCTTGCTCTTCCTCTCGACGATCGACCGGACGATGAACCAGATGATGGCTGCGATGCCGAGGAGGAGGGTCAGCTTGTGCATGTCCGGGAGGATGGGCGAGTCCGCGGGAAAGAGGTCGGGGAGGGCGGCGTTCCCGATGGCGTTGAAGAATTTGTCCGGGATTATGATGGTGCCGTTCTTGAGCGTGGCGAGGAGGAGGGCGCCGCGGTAGATGAGCCAGCCGGCCAGGGTGGCGATGAAGGCGGGCACCCCCAGGCTGGCGATGGGGATCGCCATGAGGAGGCCGGCGAATAGGCCGACCGCCAACACCAGGAGTATGGCGAGGGGGCTCGGGATGCCCCAATATACCATCGCGTTCGCGGCGATGGCCCCGAGGAAGCCGGAGAGGTAGCCGACGGACATATCGAAGTAGCGGATGATGAATACCAGTGTCATCCCGATCGCGAGGACGGCGAGGTAGCCGGTCTGGTTGAGGAGGTTGGAGATGTTCCTCGACGAGAGGAAAATGCCGTGGGTCAAGAGCGTGAAGATGCCTATTACGACGGCGAGCGCGATGTACATCGCGTAGTCGCGAATATTCTGCCGCAGCAGTTTCCTTATCTCGTTCACGTTGATCGTCCTCCCTAGTAATTGGTCGCGAGCGCCATTATTTTCTCTTGGCTGGCCTCGGCGATGGGCATCTCGCCGACCGTCTTGCCGCCGGCTATCACATAGATCCTGTCGCTCATGCCCAAGACTTCCGGGAGCTCCGAGGATATCATGATGATGCTCATGCCCTGCTCGACGAGCTTGTTCATGATCGTGTAGATCTCGTACTTGGCGCCCACGTCGATGCCGCGGGTCGGCTCGTCGAGGATGAGGACGTCGGGCCTCACGAAGAGCCACTTGGCCACCGAGACCTTCTGCTGGTTGCCGCCCGAGAGGTTGCCGACCTTCTGTTCGATGCTCGGCGTCTTGATCGAGAGGGCGTCCTTGTACTCGTTGGCCATCTTGATCTCGGCGTTCTTGTTTATCACGAGGCCCTCGGTGAGGCTCGCGAGGTTCGCGAGGCTGATATTCTGACGCACGTCCTGGATAAGGATGAGGCCGTTGCCCTTTCGATCCTCCGTCGCGTAGGCCAATCCCGATTTGATGGCTTCCTTGGGGCTGGAGAAGCGGCGCGCGGCGCCCTTCATGAATAAATCGCCCTGCAGCCTATAGTGATCGGGATTGCCGAAGATCGAGCGCGCGAGCTCGGTCCTGCCAGAGCCCATGAGGCCCGCGAAGCCGATGATCTCTCCCTTGTGAAGCTTGAAGTCCACTCCCTTGAGGACCTCGCGCCCGAGCTTGGGAGAGTAGGCCTGCCAGCCCCTGGCCTCGAGCACCACCTCCTCGGAGATGGTGTGCGCGCGCTTGGGATATATGTTGTCGATATCGCGGCCCACCATATTCCGGATGAGCGCTTCCTCGCTGACCTCGCCCTTGCGGGCGTCGAGGGTGCAGATTGTCTTGCCGTCGCGCAGCACGGTGACGGTGTCCGCGATCCTGATCACTTCCTTGAGTTTATGCGAGATGAGGACGCAGGTGATGCCCTGCGCCTTGAGCTCCTCGAGTATCCCGAGGAGGTTGTCGCAGTCGTCCTCGTTGAGGGCCGCGGTGGGCTCGTCCAGGATCAGGAGCCTGACGTCCCTGCTCAGGGCCTTGGCTATCTCGACGAGCTGCTGCTTGCCGACGCCGAGCTCCTTGACCTTCGTGGCGGGATTGAGGTCCAGGCGAACCTTCTTCAACATCTCGGCGGACTTCTTTATCGTCGCGTTCCAGTCGACCGTGATGCCCTTCTTGATCTCGTTGCCGAGGAAGATGTTCTCGTAGACCGTGAGCTCGGGCACGAGGGCGAGCTCCTGGTAGATGATGGCTATCCCGACTTTCTCGCTGTCAGCGATGCTCTTGAATTCCTGGACCTTGCCGCCGAGGACGATATCCCCGGAATAGGTTCCGTGCGGGTAGACGCCGCTCAGCACTTTCATCAGCGTAGACTTCCCGGCGCCGTTCTCGCCGACGAGTCCGTGGATCTCGCCTTCCCCCACGCTGAAGCTGACATCGCTAAGCGCCATGACGCCGGGGAAGGTCTTGGTGATGTTCCTCATCTCGAGGATAGTCGAATTCATGACTTTCGCGACTCCATGGAATCAGTATATTCGCCTGTCGAATAAACGAAAGGGCCGGCCGCGCTCTCGCGC
>JANXYQ010000103.1 GCA_025355995.1 Spirochaetaceae bacterium
CACCAGATCAACATCATAGACACCCCCGGCCACGTGGACTTTACCGCCGAGGTGGAGCGGTCCCTGCGCGTCCTCGACGGCGCGGTCGCCGTCTTCTCGGCGGTGGACGGGGTCGAACCCCAGTCCGAGACGGTCTGGCACCAGGCCGACCGCTACAGGGTCCCCCGCCTCGCCTTCGTCAACAAGATGGACCGCCTCGGCGCCGACTTCGAGGCGGTGCTCGAGGATATGCGCAAGAAGCTCGGCGCGTCGCCGATCGCGATCATGCTGCCCCTCGGGCGCGAGGCCGCGTTCGAGGGAGTCCTGGACCTCGTCGCCATGGAGGAGCTTCGCTTCGGCGGCGACGGCTCCGAGATCGCGCGCTCCCCCGTCGCCCCGGAGCGCATGGCCGAGGCCCGCGCGGCCCGCGAGCTGCTGATCGACGCCCTCGCCTCCGCTTCCGACGAGATCACGGAGCTCTTCCTCGAGGGCAAGGACGTGCCGGCGGAGCTAATTCGCAGGGAGCTGCGCTCCGCCTGCATCGCCCAGCGCCTCGTCCCCGCCCTCTGCGGCGCCTCGAGGCGCAACATCGGCGTCCAGCCGCTGATCGACGCGATAGTCGACTACCTTCCCGCCCCCGACGAGGTGCCTCCGGCCAAGGCACACCACCTCAAGAAGGAGGAAGAGATCGAGGTGCCCTGCGACCCGGCGGGCAACCCCCTGGGACTCGTGTTCAAGGTGCAGTACGACCGCGAGGCGGGCCCCCTGTGCTTCGTGCGCATGTACTCGGGGGTCCTGAAGAACGCCAGCACCGTCTACAACCAGAACAAGAAGAAGCGCGAGCGCATAACGCGGCTCCTGCGCATGCACGCCAACAAGTCCGAGCCCCTGGACGAGGTCGGGGCGGGCGACATAGCCGTGATAGTCGGGATGAAGTCGGCCCAGACCGGCGACACGATCGGCAGCGAGGGCTGGCCCCTGGTCCTGGAGAAGATGCACTTCCCCGAGCCGGTGATCATGGTCGCCATCGAGCCCAAGACCCTCTCCGACCGCGAGAAGCTCAAGGAGACCCTCGAGATACTCTCGAAGGAGGACCCGACCTTCACGACCCGCGACAACGAGGAGACCGGCCAGATCATCATCTCCGGCATGGGGGAGCTCCACCTGGAGGTCCTCGTCGCGCGCATAACGCGGGAATTCAAGGTGGCGGCCAAGCAGGGCAATCCCCAAGTCACCTACCGCGAGTCGATCACGAAGGCGGTGTCGCACACCGAGCGCTTCCACAAGGTCGTGGGCGGCAAGGACGTCGCGGCCGGCCTCTCGATCAAGGTCGAGCCCCTGGAGCGCGGCAGCGGGAACCGCTACTCGAAGCAGCTGCGCGCACCCCAGGTCCCCGACGAGGTCTTCGAGGCGATCGAGCGGGGCTTCAACTCGGCCTTCGGCTCGGGCATCCAGTTCGGCTACCCGGCGGTCGACGTGGGCGTGACCCTCGTCGGCATCGAGTACGACGAGCTCACCGCGACGACCTTCGCCTTCGAGGCCTGCGCCAACATGGCCTTCGACGCGGCCTGCCGCGCCGCCGGCCCCGTCATGCTCGAGCCCGTGATGAAGGTGGACATCACCTGCCCCAAGGACTTCCTCGGCGAGGCGATGAGCCTCGTCTCGCAGCGCGGCGGCCTCATACACGGCTCCGAGTCGAGGGCCGCGGCCGAGATGATCCACGCCCAGGCGCCCCTGGTCGCGATGTTCGGCTTCACGACCAGCCTGCGCTCGGTGTCCCAGGGGCGCGCCTCGTTCAGCATGGAGTTTAGCCACTTCGAGCAGAAGCGGGGCTAAGGTCGAAGGAGGGTCCATGGACAAGCGAAGGGAGAACTGGCTTTACTTCCGGGAGAGGCACCCCAAGGCGAACGCCGCATTCGAGGACTTCGGCAAGGCCATCAGCGAGGACGGCCCCCTCGCCGAGCGGGAGAGGGAGCTGATCAAGGTGGCCGTCGCCGCGGCCTCCCAGTACGACTACGCCCTGCGCTCCCATCTCGAGAGGGCGCGCGACTGCGGCTGCACGCCCCAGGAGATCGAGCAGGCGATCCTGCTGATCGCGACGACCGCCGGATTCCCGCGCATGATGGCCGCGCTCATGATCATGCGGGAGGAGCAGGCGGCGGAATAGCCGCTGCCGGCCGCGCCGACGCCAGCTCGCCGAGGCGGCGCACGGAGCATTCGATCTCGCCTCCGGCCAGGCTCCCGTTCAGGCGAAAGAATCCGCGGAAATCCCCCGAGGCCGTGAAGATCGAGCCCGGCGCGAAGAGGATGCCCTCCCGTAGGGCGGCCTCGAACAGCAGGTCGGCGTCCATGCCGGCCGGGAGCTCCGCCCAGACGAGGATACCCCCCGCGGAGCGCGACACTTTGGTTCCCTCCGGAAAGCCCTCGGCGACGAGATCGCGCATCGCGCCTACCCTGGACGCGATCGCGGCGCGCAGCCGCCTCATGTGTCGGGCCGAGCCGTCGGCTAGGAAGCGGGCGGCAGCTGCCTGCGTGAGGCCTACCCCCGCCAGGTTCATCGCCGGCTTCTGCCGCTCGACGCGGTCCGCAAAGCGCCCGCTCGCCATCCAGCCCAGTCTTAGGCCGGCTCCCAGGGTTTTCGTGAAGGACGAGCAGTAGATGACGCCACCCGACCGGTCGTAGGCCTTGCAGGCTGGGGGCCTGGAGGCTGACCAGGAAAGGTAGCCATGGGCGTCGTCCTCTATGAGGGGTATGCCCGCGCCGTCGAGAAGCCTCACGAGCTCCCGCTTCGCCGCGTCGGGCATGGTGGCTCCCGAAGGGTTCGACAGGGTGGGCGACAGCAGGCAGGCCGAGGGGGAATGGTGGGCGATGGCGAAGCGGAGAACGTCCTGGCTCAAGCCCTCGCGGGGATCCGATGGAATCTCGAGGCTCTTAAGGCCCAGCTCCCGCAGCACTTCGAAGAAGCTGAAATAGGCCGGCGACTCCACGGCGACGACGTCGCCTCGGCGGCAGGTGGCGCCGAGCGCCAGGTAGACCGCCTCGCTGCAGCCGTTCGTCACCAGGATACCGTCGGCCGGTACCGAGATCCCGGCTTCGGCCTGGAGCCGCGCGATCTGCCGGCGAAGCTCGCGGTCGCCCGCGCCGACGCAGAGGTCGAGCATCCGCTCGCCGTCGCGCCGCATGAGCTCGGCCATAATGGATCCCAGCTGGGCGCGGGGCAGGAGGTCGGGAGAGGTCAGGGCGAGGCCCATGGCGGCCGCCTGGGGCGAGGCGCTGCGGTCCCGTATCTCGCCGTAGATCTTGCAGAAGGGCAGCTCGGCCGGCGAGAGCCGCAAGGGAGCGGAGCTTCCCTCGGGCTCCCCGGGCGGTTCCCTTCGGACGAAGTAACCGGATTTGGGGCGGCAATCGATATATCGCCGGCGCTCGAGGAGGTCGTAAGCCTGGCGGACGGTGTTTACCGAGACTTCGAGGGATTCGCTTAGGCTCCGGATCGAGGGCAGCCGATCGCCGATGGAGTAGCCGCCCTGGGCGATGCGCGCGACGACCCACTCGGCGACTCCCGAATAGAGGGTGGACGAGCCTTCCCTGAGCTGACTGCGGCCGATCGGCCTTGCTGGCATGCCATCCATGGAAGTAAATTACCACGAGAAGGTTCTGTGAGTAAGGTACAGAAAGACCGTGGAGGATAGGCACAGATGCCAAGAATTCGTCGCCTGGTCGTTCGATAAATCAGGAAGTACGTCTTTTCGAGGCGCGCGGATTTCAACACACTAGACGTAGGGAGAACCTTCGCATGAACCAACTCGTCCTGCCCTGTCTGAGCTACGCCTTGCTCATGACCTTCACGCCGGGGCCGAACAACGTGTCGTCTTCTGCGCTCGGCCTTAGGGAGGGCTATCGCGGAAGCCTTCCCTACCTGCTCGGCATCACGTCGGGCTTCCTGGTGATCATGCTCGGCGGCGGAATCTTCACCGAATTCCTCACCAAGAACTACGCCGCGATCTCGCCCTTGCTAAAATGGGTAGGCGTCCTGTACATGGCCTACCTGGCGATCTCGCTCTTCTTCCACTCGCCGAAAAAGAAGGACGATAAAGGCCAGAGCCGCCGCCGGGGCGTCCTCGGCGAGGGCTTCGTCGCGGGCATCCTCCTGCAATTCGTCAACCCCAAGGGGATCCTCTACGGCGTGACCATCTACACGTCGTTCGCCCCGATACTCACCGGCAGCCTCGGCCGGACCCTAGCCTCGGCCTCTCTCCTCACGGCGATCGGCTTCGCCGCGGTCTCGACCTGGTGCCTGATCGGGAGCGCCCTCGCGCGGCTCTTCGCCAAGGACTCGTTCCGGCTGGCCTTCAACATCGTCATGGCCCTGCTGCTGGCCTACTCGGCGCTGTCGATAGCCCTGCACTAAAAAGCCGCGGATGACGAGAAGGGCGGCGCAGGTCATACTCTCGCCATGAAACTCCTCCCTCGCCCCGCCCTCGCCCTCCTCCTGGCGATCGCCGCCTCCTTCCCGGCCTCCGCCGAAGCCCCGGTCAGGCCGACGATCTCGGTACTCGACTTCGCCAACCGCAGCGGCAGGGCCGACTACGACTGGCTCGCCCGCGGCCTCGCCGACATGCTCTCGACCGACCTCGCCGCTTCGGGCAAGCTCGCCCTCGTCGAGCGCCGCGACCTGGAAAAGGTGCTGCGCGAGCAGGAGCTTGGGCTCTCCGGCGCCGTAGACGAGGCCTCCGCGCCGCGGATAGGCCGGCTGGCCGGCGCCTCGCGGATAGCGCTCGGCGGCTTCGTCGTGAGCGCCGGCATCCTGCGCATCGACGCGAAGGTGATCGACAGCGAGACGGGCGCCTTCGCTGCCGTGGCGAGCGCGCAAGGGGGGGAAGCCCGGGCCCTCTCCCTCGAGGCCGAGCTCGCGCGCAAGCTCATGGCCGCCCTCGGCCTCGGCACCCCTCCCGACGCGGGCACGAGCTCGCTCGAGGCCGCGAAGGCCTACTACGCCGGGCTCATCCTCTTCGACTCGGGGCGCTACGACGAGGCCGTCGCCCTTTTCAAGGCCGCGACGGAGCGCGATCCGCTCTACGCCAAGCCCCGCGCCGGCATCGAGGAGTCCTACAAGTTCCTCAAGGACTTCAAGCGGCAGAGGCAGGTCAGGGAAATGAACGCCCTCATCTCGGACATCGACGCGCTCAAGGCCAGGCTCGCGGCGCCGATCTTCATGACCTTCGCCGCCGCGCTGACCGACCCCGCCGCCTTCGGCTACGCCGACGCGGCGGCCGTCTCGGCCGCCTACCAGGCGCGCCCCGCGCTCTGGAGCGGGGAGACCCCCGTCCAGGCGATGTGGAACCTGCAGAACCTCTACATGGAGCTCGGCGACAAGGGCATCGAGCAGTCCGAGGACGAGCTCCTGAAGGCGCGCTGCGAGGACGAGATCGCGGCGATCGCGCGCGTCGCGGAGACGCGTTACCCGAAAGACCCCTTCCTCCCCGAGACCCTCTACATGGAGCTCTTCGGCCTGCGAGAAAGGGCCGACTGGGGCGCGTTGAAGGCGGCCTGCGAGCGGCTCATGACCCAGTGGCCCGATTATCGGATGATGTGGGCTATCGAGGACATGTACGAGGGGGCCCTCAAGGGACTCGAGGGTAAATAAAAACTTGCCGGCTACTCGAATTGCCCCTATAATGCCCCAGAAATGGAACGCTGTTTCACAATGGCTCTAGTCGTCCGGACAGCGCCCATTCAAGGGGGAAACGTTGAAAAGACTCGCGTTCCTAGTACTATTCGCCGTGGCAGGCTCCTTCCTATCCGCCGCCGGCAACGCGATCGAGCTGAAATTCGGCCACTACCTGGTCGAGACCCATCCGGCCCACATCGCCGCCCAGGCCTTCGCCGACGCGGTGGCCGCCAGGACGGGCGGGCAGATCAAGATCACGATCTACCCGAACAGCAAGCTCGGCAGCACCCAGGAGCAGCTGGAGCAGGTGACTCTCGGCGCCCTAGACCTCGTCATTCCCACCGAGCCGGCGATCGCGAAATACGCCAATAAATTCAACCTCGTAGGGGCGCCCTTCGCGTTCAAGGACTACGCCGCGACCGACAAATTCTTCGCCGGCGATTTCATCAAATGGGTGACCCCGGACCTCGAGAAGGCCGGCCTGACCTACCTGGCCCGCTGGGAATACGGCTTCCGCACCTACACCTCCTCCAAGCGGCAGATCAACACGCCGGCGGATTTCAAGGGACTGAAAATTCGCACGCCGCCTGATTTCGTGAACCAGGAGACGGTCAAGGCCCTGGGCGGCATGGCCCAGACCATCGCCTTCGCCGAGCTCCCCATGGCCCTCAAGCAGGGCGTCGTCGACGGGCAGGAGAATCCGATCGCGACCATCTACTCGAACAAGATGTGGGAGACCCAGAAGTACCTGTCGATGCTCAACTACACCTACAACTCGACCCACCTCCTCATGAACAAGGCCAAGTTCGACAGCCTCACGCCCGCCCAGCAGCAGATCCTCCTCGAGGAGGCCAAGAAGGCCGGGCTCGCGATGCAGAAATCGGTCCGGAGCCAGGAAGCCTCCCAGATCGAGGAGATGAGGAAGAACGGCATGGAAGTCGCCTATCCGGATACGGCTCCTTTCAAGGCCGCCGCCGCGCCGGTGTACGACGCCCTCAAGGCGCAGGTCGGCGACGCGGTCTTCGCGACCTACATGGACCTGCTGAACAAGAGCAAGTAGCCCTTCCAGCGAAGGCTCGGGCTAAAGGCAGACGGAGAATAAAATGCTCACTTTGTCCATTTTCGCGGTCCTCCTCGCGTTCATCATGATCGACCTGCCGATCGTGGTCGCGATCGCGTTGACCGCCGTCCTGTTCTTCGTCGGCCTCGGTCAGGGCAGTTTCCTCGCCATGCTGCCGCAGAGGATGTACTCGGGCACGACGGGCTTCGTCCTGCTCGCCGTGCCCTTCTTCATCCTCGCCGGCAACCTCATGAATACCGGAGGCATCACCTCCCGCATCTTCCGCTTCGCGAAGGCCCTCGTGGGCCACGTCCCCGGCGGCCTCGGCCAGGTCTCGGTCATATCCTCGATGATCTTCTCGGGCATGTCGGGCTCGGCCGTGGCCGACGCCGCCGGCCTCGGGCAGATCCAGCACAAGGCTATGGTCGACAACGGCTACAAGCCGAACATCTCGGCGGCCATTGTCGCCTCCTCCTCGACCATCGGGCCGGTGATCCCGCCATCGATCCCCTTCGTCCTCTACGGCGCGCTCACGGGCGTCTCGGTAGCCCGCCTCTTCATGGCCGGCTTCTTGCCCGGCGTCCTCATGGGGCTCGCGATGATGCTGGCGATAGCCGTCATGGCGAAGCCCCGCGGCTTCCCCCGCTCGCCGCGCGCGAGCCTGAGAGAGGTGGCCGTCAGCCTCAAGGAGGCCCTCCTCCCCCTCCTCGCCCCCGTGATCATCATCGGGGGAATCATGACCGGGATCTTCACGCCGACGGAGGCCTCCGTCGTGGTCTGCCTCTACGCGATCGCCCTGGGCTTCCTCTACAAGGACCTGAAGCTCAGGGACCTGCCCGAGATTTTCTGGAAATCGATCAAGCAGAGCTCCGCCCTCCTCTTCATAATGGCGGCGGCGAACTTCTTCGGCTGGATGACCATGTACCAGAGGATCCCGGACGACATCATCGCGAGCCTCACGAGCATCAGCGCCTCCGCCTCGGGCGTGACCTGGATTATAATCGGCATCGTCCTGATCCTCGGCTGCTTCCTCGAGGGCAACGCGATCTTCTTCATCACCATCCCCATCTTCCTCCCCATCATAAGCCGATACGGCCTGGATCCCATCAACTTCGGCGTGGTCATGACCCTGCTGATCATGATCGGCAACTTGACCCCGCCGGTCGGCATGTGCCTCTTCGCCGTGTCGAGCTTCAGCAAGGTGAGCGTCATGGACCTGGCGAAGGAGTGCTGGCCCTACCTCGTCGGCATCCTTTTCGTGACAGTGCTGATAGCCTTCGTGCCGGAGATCGCCACCTGGTTGCCCAACCTGCTCATGGGCAAAGGCTCCTGAGGAGGCCGAGATGAAGAAACTGATTCGCGCCTTGGGCAAGGTCGACGCCGTCGTCACTGCCGTCCTGAAATGGCTCACGATCGCATTCTTCCTCGCGATCGCAGTGATAGTCACGGCGACCATACTGCTGCGCATATTCCCCTTCACCTCGCTCCACTGGACGGACGAGATAGTGGAGCTGTGCTTCGCCGGCCTCGTGTTCTTCGGGTCGGCGGGAGTCTGGATGGTCAAAGGCCATTTCAGCGTCGGCGACTGGATCGGCAAATTCGCCAAGGGCGAGAGGGGAAAAAACGGCTATCGCCTCCTCCTCGAGCTCATCACCCTCGGTTTCGCGATCGTCTTCTTCAAATATTCGCTCAGCCTCGCGCTGAGGGCCAGGGAAGCCACCTCCGTCTTCCAGATCCCGAAAAAGCTCATCTACTCGTGCATGCCTATCAGCTCCCTGATAATGATCGCCTATTCGCTCATTTTCGTCGTTCGGGGCATCATCGGGACGATACGCCCCGAGGCATTGAAGGAACTGGAACCGAAGGCGGATATCGACTAGACTAGGCGCATGAGCGACAACTCCGACCGCCTGCAGAAATCGCATATCCTCCTCATCCTCCTGGTGTCCACCGCCAGCTTCTTCGAGGGCTACGACTTCATCATCATCAACCTCGTCCTGCCCTATCTACAGAAGGAATTCTCCTTGAGCATCCTCCAGGCGGGCTTGGCCGCGTCGACTATAGCCATCGGGACTATAGTCGCCTTCTTCGTGCTGAGGCTGGGCGACTACTTCGGGCGCAAGGCCATGCTGATGTGGACCGTGGTCGGGTACACCGCGGCGACCGCCCTCACCGCGGCCAGCCACAGCATCTACGGCTTCATCGCGATGCAGTTTCTCGCCCGCGTCTTCCTGGTAGCCGAGTGGGGCATCTCCACCGTCATCATCGCCGAGGAGCTGCCCGCGTCCAAGCGCGGCGTCGGGATATCGATAGTGCAGGCCGCGGCCGGAGTCGGCGGCATAGTGGGCAGCGCCATCTTCCCCATCGTCGCCAAGGTCTCCCTCGGCTGGAGGGCGATGTACCTCGTCGGCATCATTCCCCTCGTCATCGTCTTCTTCATCCGCCGCAGCGTCCGCGAGACCAAGCGCTACGCCGAGGTCCGGGCCTCCCAGCCCGACAAGCCGAAGTGGGCGGAGATCCTCCAGCCCAAGCACCGCAGGAACCTCGTCGTGATAGCCTTCCTCTGGCTATTCATGTACCTGGGCTACACGCCCATCCTGACCTTCTGGACCACATTCGCGATGGGCGACCGCGGCCTGAACGCCGGCCAGGTGAGCCTCATCGTCGCGATCTCCTACACCATCGGGCTCTCCGGCTTCATCGCCGCGGGCAAGCTCATGGACAGGTGGGGCCGAAGGCCGACCTGCGTCCTCTTCTTCGGCGTCGGCGCCGTAGCGACCTTCGCCGCCTTCAACGCCCCGCCCTCGCCCATCCTCATGGGCGCCTCCCTCGTAGTCCTCATCTTCTTCGCCACGAGCTACCTCACCCTCTGCTCCACCTACACCGCCGAGCTCTTCCCGACACGGCTTCGCGCCTCCGCCGCCGCCTGGACCAACAACACCCTCGGCCGCGTGGGCATGGTGCTCGCGCCCACGATGGTCGGCCTCCTCGCCGGCCTCTTCGCCCGCCCCGCCGGCGCCGCCCCCGCCTCGAGCGGCGTCGGTCCCGCGGTCGGCCTCATGGGCCTCTTCCCCCTGCTCTGCGCGGTCATCGTCCTCGTCTTCCTGCCGGAGACGAAGAACCGGGAGCTGGAGGAGATCAGCAGGTAGCTTCTATGCGATCCGCCGAAGAATGGGTATTTTAAGAATATCATTCGGAGAGGAGGCTATATGCGCGGCTATAATTCCGGCCAGGGTTACAAGGACATACTTCCCGGCATCGAGATCAAGACCCTCGTCCACGGCGAGAAGAGCCTTATGACCAAGTTCCGCATGCACGCGGGCAGCGAGCTTCCCCTGCATAGCCATCCCTACGAGCAGATCGGATACCTCGCCCAAGGCAGGATCCGGCTGACCATAGGCGCCGAAACCCACGACGCGGCCGTGGGCGACAGCTGGTGCATAGCCCCGAACGTCGAGCACCGAGCCGAGATTCTCGAGGACTCGATCGCCCTCGAGATATTCACTCCGCTCCGCGAGGACTATATCAAGTACCTGAATCCCGAGGATGCTTCATAGCGCCATGCGCTATATCCGGTACCTGCTCTACCTTTTCTTTTGCTCGCTGCTCATCCTCGGCGGCTTTTTGCTCTGCGGTCTCGTCAAGGGTCCGGGCGCGCATCGCCTAAACTCTGTCGTGAAACCCCTCATCACGGTGGCGATATTCATCCTCATCCGATATTCAGGGGGCTTTCCAAGAAAGGGAGAATCTCCCTGCCCAAGCTCGAGGGCATCTCGTCGAACCCCCTGACGCTGGAATGCCGTTACCGCGGGGCAATATCCCTCGGGGCCAGGAAGGCAAGACGGAAGTCCATCCAGGCTTCGACCATCGTGATCGAGATACGGGGCGAGGAAGACGAGACGGCCCGTAGCGCATGACGCGCGCTCATCGCGAGCTCTCGAAAGCGGTCTTCGGCGATGCTTTCCATCCACTGCTCGATAATCCTTCCGCCTGATGGAAGCTTCCCGATTCTGAACTTCCTTGCGATCTCCCAAGCCGAGGCAGCGCTGACACTCACCTCGGTAGATGAATCCAGGAGAATCCAGCGAACGCGAGGAGAGAGCTTCTCCGGCTCGGACCACCACCACAGCAACGCATGCGTATCGAGGAGAATATTCATTGCTCCCAGGCTCCGAGCTCGCTATCCGACAAGGGATCGAAGAACGAATCCAGAGTAGCTCCCGAATATCGACCTAGGACCCGCTCATGGACATTGACTATGCTCATATTTATATATTAGTCCACATACTGGACTACGTTAATCATATATGGTTCGTGACTGTTCAGATCCACGAGAAGGAGTCGATATCAATCCTTTGCCGTGGCTTTCGATTGAACGCCACAAAACGCCCTCAGTCCCCTCCCCGCCTTCATATGCGCAGCGAGCCGGCCAAGCTCCGGCCTCGAGTGCGCAAAGAACTGTTTGTATCCAGCGCAAAAATAGTTTAAACCTGGCTCGCCGTCGGGGCATTCGCAGAAACGGTCCTTGGGGCAGCCTCCGTTGCAGGAGGCGAGGACCTCGCACTCGCGGCAAAAACGCGGCAGCGCGTCTCGCTTGGCCGCCCCGAAGGCCAACATGCGCGGGTCGGAGCCGAGGCCCGCGAGGCTGGTCTCGCGCAGGCTGCCGATCCTGTGCTCGGCCTGGACGAAATGATCGCAAGCGTAGAAGCTTCCCTCGCGCTCGAGGACCGCCACGTCGCCGCAGGTCTCCCGATGGACGCAAAGGGCGTGCGGAGCGCCGTAGATCGGCCGCAGGGCCTCGTCGAAGGCCTGCACGACGATACGCCCCACGTCTTCGCGGATCCACAGATCGAAGACGGCACAGAGGAAATCGCCGACCGCCTCGGGGCTCGGGGCGGCGGAAGCCGCGCCGGTCTGGCCGGGCCGTGGCGCGAGGGGAAGGAACTGCAGGTACTTGGCGCCGGCGTCTTTGAAAAAATGATAGACCCGTTCGGGCTCGGCGGCGCTTCGGGCGGTGAGGACGCAGAGCAGGTTGACGAAGACCTTTCTCTCCCGGAGCAGTTCGAGGGCGCGCATGACGCTCGCGTGGCTGCCCGAGCCGTCCGCGCCCGTGCGATATAGATCGTGCAGGTCGGCCGGCCCGTCGAGGCTCAGGCCCACCGAGAAACCCTCCTCCGCGAGGAAGTCGGCCCATTCGGCGTCTATGAGGGTGCCGTTGGTCTGCAGGCCGTTCGTGACGCTCCTCCCGGCCGGCAGACGGGCGCGCTGAAGGCGCGTTATGCGGCGGAAATACTCGAGGCCGAGGATCGTGGGCTCGCCCCCGTGCCATTCGAAGTGGACGGAGGTCGAGGGCGAGGACGCGATGCGTTGCGCGATATAGCTCTCGAGGAGCTCTTCGGGCATGGGCCAGGCGGCGGCCTCGAAGGCGGATTCCTTCTCGAGGTAGTAGCAGTAGTCGCAGCGCAAGTTGCAGCGGGCCCCGGCCGGCTTGGCCATGACGAGGCACTCTCGAGTCGCGGCCATTCCGGACGCTCTAGCCCGACAGGACCTTGGCGAAGAAACCGAGGAGCCGCCAGTAGGAGTCCCGCGCCGCGCCTTCGTGATAGGAGGGGCCGTCGTCGTTGAAGAAGGCGTGGCTGGCTCCCGGGTAGACCTGCTTCTCGAAGGTGACGCCCGACGCGCGGAGGGCCTCCTCGAGGATGGGTATGCCCGCGTTGACCCGGGCGTCCTCGCCGCCGTAGAACCCGATGACGGGGCAGCGGATGGCTGCCGCCAGCTGCGGCTCGGGGGAGCTGCCGTAGTACACGGCGGCGCCAGCCAGCTCCGACTCCTCGCAGGCGAGCAAGGCCGATAGGCCGCCGCCCATGCAGAAGCCCACGCAGGCGACCTTCTGCTCCTTGGTTTCGGGCCGGTCGTTCCTCAAGTAGCGGAAGGCGGCGCGCAGGGAGGGCACGAAGCTAGCCATCCGCCCGACCGATCCGAAAATGGCAGCCTGGCTCTCCGCGATGCGGCTCCGCTCGGGCTCGGGGATCCCGGCCATCGTCTCCTCTCGCAGGGCGGGGTCGCGCATCGCGCCAGGGGGCATCCTGAACATGGCCGCGAAGGCCGCCGTAATCCTCTCCCGCGAGAGCTCGGGCGGCCTCTCGCCGTTCACGGCGAAGAGGTCGGGGGCGAGGGCGGCGTAGCCCGCGGCCGCGATGCGGCGGGTCACGTCCTCGATATGGTCGTTGACGCCGCCCACTTCCTGCACGACGATCACGGCGGGAAGGGGGCCCTTGGCCCTCTCGGGAACCGCGAAGAATCCCGCCTGATCGCCGTAGCGGACGCGCTCGCATTTAATCGCCATAGGGACCTCCAGGCCGCCTAGTATATACCGCTGCGACGGCCAGGGGAGCCCCTATTGCGATCCGGTCGCCTACAACCGATACTTGGCGTCTCTAGGAGGAACGATGCGGGCATACGAGGGTAAAATCATAACCTGCGGGATCGGGAGCGCGAGCGCCCGCTATCTCGTGGAGGACAGGGGCAGGATCCTTTACGCGGGAGACGGCCTTCCGGAGGAATATCGCTCCGCGCCCAGGATCGAATTGGGAGCTCGGGCCCTCCTCCCCGCCTTCGCCGACGCCCACCTGCACTTCACCTCGTACGCCCTCTTCGCATCTAGCCTGGCGCTCGACCTCCGCGACGCCCGCTCCATTCCCGAGACGGTCGAGATGGTCCGCGCCGCGGTCCGCGGCGCGCGGCCCATCCTCGGGTTCGGCGTCTCCGCGCACGCGATAGCCGAGGGCAGGCTCCTCGAGAAGGCCGACCTCGACGCGGCCCTTCCGGGAGTGCCCGCCTATCTCATCAAGTACGACGGGCACGCCGCCGTCGCTAGCTCCGCCCTCCTCGAACGCCTGCCCGCGCGCATACGCAGTCTGCGCGGCTACGACGGCGGCAAGGGGCAGCTCTTCCAGGAATCCTACTTCGCGGCGACGGATTTCATGACGAGCTCGGTGTCGCCCATCGCGCTGGCCGGGGCCATGCTCCGGGCCATCGACCTCATGGCGGCCAAGGGCATCGCCCTCGTCCACCCCGCGGAGGGCGTGGGCTTTCCCGGCGACATGGACCTGGTGCTGGCTCGGACGATCGCGCGCGGCGCGCGGAATCCGATCGCCTTCCGAGTCTTCTTCCAGACGATGGAAACGGCCAAGGCGCGCAAGCACGGCCTGCCGCGGATCGGCGGCTGCTTCGCCACCGCTCTCGACGGCTGCTTCGGCTCGGTGGACGCCGCCATGCTCGAGCCCTACTCGAACGACCCCTCCAACCGCGGCATCCTGTTCTACCCTCAGGAGAAGGTCGACGCCTTCGTGGCCGAGGTCGAGGACATGGGGCTCCAGGTGGCGGTGCACGCGATAGGCGACGCCGCCTTCGACCAGGCGGTGACCGCCTTCGATCGAGCCCTCAAGGGAAAACCGCGCCGCGACCACCGCCACACGATCATCCACGCCTGTCTGCCGACGGCGCGCGGCCTCGACAAGGCGGCCGAGCTCGGACTCTGCGTGTCGGCCCAGCCGGCCTTCAACGACTGGCCCCTCGAGCCCATGAGCTACCTGGAAGGGATCCTCGGGACTCGCGCCCTGCGCCTCAACCCCGTGAAGACGCTGATAAAGGCGGGACTAACCGTCGCCGGCGGGTCGGACGCGCCCTGCACCATCCCCGACCCGATCGCCGGCATCCACGCGGCCTGCAACCACCCCGACCCCGCGGAGTCCCTCGATATCATGCAGGCCATACGGCTATTCACGATCGACGCGGCCAGGCTCTCCTTCGACGAGGCCGAGCGAGGGAGCCTCGAGGCCGGCAAGGTCGCCGACATGGTGATCGTCGACCGCGACCCCCTCGGCGTGAAGCCCTCGGAGCTGAAGGGCGTCAAGGTCGAGTCCCTGATCCTGCGCGGGAAGCCCTACGAGGGCGGAGGCGGCGTCGCCGGCGCGCTGGCGAAGGGACTGCTGTCGCGCGCCGCGACCTAGCGCCGAGCTAGCCCTTGATCTTCTGCACGAGCCGCACAAGGGCCGCGGCGGGCTTCAGTATCTTGATCGCGAGCTCGGCGTCGGCTTCCTTCAACTTCTTCCTGATCTCGATGTGCTGAGGGCACTTCTTCTCGCAGGCCCCGCACTCGGTGCAGAGCGAGGCGGCCGAGCTCTTGCCGCCGCTCATGCCCGAGGTGAAAAGCGTGTACTGGAAGCGAGTCTGCTTGCCGTTGAAGAGGTGCTTCGAGTTGAGCATCGAGAAGGCGTAGGGTATGTCGACGCCGAAGGGGCAGGGCATGCAATACGAGCAGCCCGTGCAGCCCACGCGCATCAGGCGCGAGTAGACCGAGCGGATGTCGGCCATCATGGACTTGTCGGCGGGCTTGAGCATGCCCGGAGACGACGCCTCCGCGAGGGAGATGTTCTCCTCGACGTGGGCCTCCTCGTTGAGGCCCGAGAGCACGCACGACACCTCGGCCTGGTCCCAGATCCAATCGAGGGCCCAGCCGGCCGCGCTCTTCTTGATCTCCGCCTTGCCTATCGTCTCGGCGACCTCGGCGGGCAGCCTTCCCGCGAGAGAGCCGCCGCGAAGCGGCTCCATGACGACCACGCCGAGGCCCTTGCCCGCCGCGTGAACCAGGCCCTCGCGGCCGGCCTGGTAGTGCTCGTCCATGTAGTTGTACTGGATCTGGCAGAAATCCCAGGGATAGTCGTCGACCACCTTCTTGAACTCGTCCTTGTTGCCGTGCCAGGAGAAGCCCGCGAAGCGTATCTTACCCGCGGCCTTGGCCGCGGCGAGGAACTCGGGATAGCCTAAGTCGCGCAAGCGGGCCCAGGAGCCGAAATCGTTGAGCGCGTGCGCGAGGAGGAAGTCGACGCGGTCCGTGTCGAGGCGCCGGAGGCAGGTCTCGAGCGTCTTGTCCATGTCCTTCTGCGAGAAGACGATATACGGGGGGATCTTGTCGGCGATATAGACCTTGTCGCGAGTCGCGCCCTGCATCACCTTGCCTAGGATCGACTCGCTCTGCCCGCCCAGGTAGGCCCAAGCCGTGTCGTAGTAGTTGACCCCGCGGTCCAACGCCGTGCGGAGCTGCCGCTCGGTGCGCTCCGCGTCGATGCGGCCGTTCTTCTTCGGGTAGCGCATGCAGCCGTAACCCAGGGCCGACACCTTGACGCCCGTCCTGCCCATATCCCTGTAGATCATGTTCACCTCGAGGGGCGCGAAGATTTATGGCCGAAGCCTGCGCCGCGGGAGGAGTGTAGCGCGGAGAGGGAAAATAATGAAGGGCGGACTCGGGGCGCGCCCGCGCCCTAAGCCCGCCCGAGTCTACCAGGTTGCGCCACCGTCCAGGGACTTCATCAGCGTGATGGAGTACTTATTAGGATGCGACGCTGATTGGGTAACATATACGACGTAGACTTGCGCACCCGAGGCAGTAGTATATACCTCCGATCCGGTGCTCGCGAAGCTCGAGTCCGTATCCAGCCACTGGCCGGACCAGCTGGCTCCGGAGTTCGCCGAGGACAGCATACGAATCCCCGCACTGTTCACGAAGGCGGCGTAGAGGGATCCGCCGGAGAGGGCCAAGGACATCGCCGGGGCCGCCGAGATGGTCGAGGTGCTCTCTCCCGTGATCGTGGTCGGCGTCGCGGACCAGGAGCTGAGGTTGAGGTCCGTCGAGACCGAGGACTTGAGGGGCGAGCCGCCGTCCAAGCGCCACAGCGAGTAGGCCTTGCTGCCGTCGATGGCCAGGTTCGAGGACCAGAGCGACCTGCCGACCCCATTGTCGTTGATGACGTAGTACAGATAGCTACTGGCGGTCGCGATCGTGCTCAACGTCACGACGGCGACGGTAGTCTTCGTCGCGTCCCCGTAGGTGACATACAGCTTGGTCCCGTTGACTTGGAGGGAGGGGAAGTCTCCTCCCGTCTTCGAGTTGACCGCGGTCAGGTCGTAGAGGGTGAAAGCGGGGATCCCCATGGTCGGAAGGACATCGGAGCGCACCGCGAGCGAGAGCTTGGCGCTCGTGGAATTGTAGTAGGCGATGTAGACGTTCGAGTTGGCGATCACGACGTTGGAGTTCTTGACCATGTAGAACGAGCTGTTCGGGAACGACCCGAGATAGTTGGTCGCGAAGTAGGTAGTATAGTCGGCCAGGGCGTTGCCGATGAGGCTCGTAGTGCTCGCGGTGGTGTATTTAAGCGTATTGGTCGAGGAATCCAGGTAGAACAGGTGCACGTTGCCCGACACTCCGAAGGTGAGGGCCGTGACCGTCGTCGAGGCCACCGCCTTAAGGGGGGTCGGCCAGGTCTTGCCGCCGTCGCGCGAGATGGACAGGTATATCCCGGCGGCGTTGTGGTAAGCCGCGATCAAGGTGGGCAAGGTCGGGCTCTGCCAGGCGGAGGACGGGGCGATGGCGATCTTCGGCGAGTAGAAGAACGCGGAGGTGGCGGAACTCGATATGGTCGTGCTGCCGTGCCATTGGGTGGAGGTCCCGGCGCCGTGGAAGGCGAAGGCGGCGTTCGTCGGATCGTTAGTGTTGACGACGAAATCCACCGCGTAGGCGGTGTCGGGCGCGGGCGGCGCGAAGGAGACGCTGAAGGTCGTCGTGCCGTTGGGCGCGATGGTCAGGGCGACGGGTTGGACCAGGGAGCCGTAGGCGGCCTGTCCCGCCCCTCCAGTGATCGCCACGTAGTTCGGCCCGCCGGCGAGCACGAGGTTCGCCGTGCCGGTGTTCTTGATCGTGAAGACCTTGGGCGAGGCCGTTCCGAAGATCGTATTCGGCCAGGTTGCGCTTCCCCCCGCGGCGATCGGCGCGGCTCCGTCAAGGAGCGTTAGCTGGGGCGCGGGCGCCGGGTCGCCGGTGGCCGAGATCGCGAAGGCAAAGGCCGCCGCGTTCGACGCGATGGTGACGCTTGCGCTTTTCGCGCCCGCGGTGGCCGGCGAGAATCGAATCGCGAAGGTGGCGGTCGCGCCCGCGGCTATGTTGGAGGCCGATAGGGCTTGAACGGAGAATTCGGAGGCGTTAGTCCCCGTGATCCCGGGGTTGCCGCTCAGGGTGAGGGCCGCCCCGCCGTTGTTCGTGATCGTGAAGACGGTATCGGCGGGAACCCCGACGGTCGCGTGCCCGAGGCCGAAGCCGCCGCCCGAGGCTATCACCGTCGCGCCCTGAGTGAGCTGGATCGAGGGCGTCGGCGCCGCGTCGCCGGTCGCCGAGATCGCGAGCGCGAAGACGGCGGCATTCGAGGCGATCGTGACGGTCGCGGCCTTGGGACCGACGGAGGCCGGCGAGAACCGAATCGCGAAGGTAGCGGTCGCGCCGGGGGCTATATTCGTGGAAGAGAGCGCCTGGATGGAAAATTCCGCGGCGTTCGTCCCGGTGATCCCAGGAGCGCCGCTCAGCGCCAAGGTCGCGCCGCCCGGGTTGGCGACGGTGAAGGTCGTGTCCTTCGATTGGCCGACGGTTTCATGGCCGAGCTCGAAATTTCCCGCCGGGGCTATGGCCACGGTGCCCTGGGACAGGGATAGGGCCGGGTCGGCGGAGGCCGCCGCCGCCGCCACCTTCGCGACTACCTCGGCCTTGAGCGCGAGGGATTGCTGGCAGCCCGATGCGAAGAGGGAGGCGAAAAGGGCGATCGTCGCGGGGCCCGCGAGCCGAGCTGTGCTCAGTCTTGCCATAGGAGGTCTCCATGCGCCTTGGCGGCGTCCGCCGCCCTCGTGCCGTCGCCTTCGCCGCCGCCCAGGTAGGCGTACTTGGCGGCGAGTTGCGGGGCGAGGGCCTTAAGCTTGACGTAGTCCGCGAGCGAGGCGTCGAATTTGCCGAGAGCCGCGCTCACCCTCGCCGTCGAGAGGAGGGCGGTCGGGTCGTCGGGGGAGGCGGCGAGGGCCTTGCTGTAGTAGCCGAGGGCTTCCGCATACTTGCCTTGGAGGAAGAGGATGTTCCCCATGTTGTACACGGCATTGCCCGGGCTCTTGCCCTTGAGAGCGGAGCCGAATTGGTCGGCCGCCTTGTCGAGGAGGCCATATCGGGCGTACAGGACGCCGAGCTTATTGTAGAGCGCCGCGCTCGGCCCGTCTTTTTTCATCTCGGCCTGTATCGCGGCTATGCGAGGGCCCGTCTCGGAGCTTATGAAGGAGGCGAGCTCGGCCTTGAACGAGGCCCCCCCCGCCATAGGGTCCTTCTGTACCGAGGCTACCTGTGTCCCCGAGAGGACGACGGGCTGGTACAGCTTCCAAGCGTCGTGGACGGAATAGAAGGCGGCGCTGCCCTTGGCGAGGCCCTCGCGCCACTGCCGGGCCCCCTCGGCCCATGCCGTCGCGAAACCTTCCTTGCGCATCGTCGTCTCGATGGGGAGCCAGGTCGTGCCGTCGCGGACGATTAGGTCGTCGGGGTTGAGGAAGGTGCGCGCCGCTTGGTCGCCGCTCATCTCGAGGTCCACGGCCATGAGGATGTGCCCGGGCAGGGTGATGAGGGCCGTCGGAACGCCTACCGCCTCGAGGAGGGAGCAATAGAGCGCGGTCAGGTCGCCGCATTTGCCGGAATTGTAGGCGAGGGTCTGCTGTGGATAGAGGATGAAATCGACGACCTGCTTGTTGCTCGTCTCGAGGGCAGAGCTCGGGTCCTTGACGTAGGTTATGCCCTGGACGCGCAACGCCTCGTGAACGGCCATCGCGGCTTGGAGGTTCTGGCTCACGGCCGGACTCTGAAGGTCCCGCGTCGAGGCGGCGACGCTCTTCGTGAAGGAGAGGACCGAGGGGTCCTTGGATGATATGAAGGCCGCTGCCTTCCTGTCGTCATCCCAAGTGATCGCGTTGCGATCCAGCACCGACAGGGTGCCGACGTACTCGTCGGAATAGGTCCTGCCGTACTGGTTATATTGGATCTTGATCGACACCGGCAGCTTGGTAGCCTCCACGATCTCCAGGATCTTGTCGGTGAAGAGGCCGAAGAGCTGCACCTCGCCCGACTCGCCGGGGCCCAGCTCGGCGCTCACGATGGCGCTCTTGGGCTCGTCCATATAGCGCTTGACCTCGACCCAGGCCTTTATATCGCGGGCCGGCACGCTCTCGAAGTTGCGAATCGCGATCGAGCCGATCGTATGATCGTCATAATGCTTGTAGAAGACGGGGAATACCGAATCGAGCCTAGAGCCGACGAAGCCTAGACCGCGCCCGCTCGACTTCAAGGGGCTGTATCCCTTGGGAAGCTCCGTCCTCCCGGCGGAAGCGAGCCGTATCGTGAGCCCGAGATTCGCGGCGACCTCGTTGTCGAGCGCGTATCTGTCGCGGAAGGAAGCGCCCAGTCCGAGGCTCAGGCTGGGTCCGAGGTCGAACCCGAGCTCCGCGCCGCCTTGGAAATACGGATTGCCCCCGGGGCTTCCCCCGCCATTGATGGAGGCCAGGAAATAGCCGGCTTCGCCGCCCATCCTTAGGTACAGCGATCGCGAGAGCTGGAAGTGGAGCCCGGCCCGAGCCCCGAGGTCCAGGATGGAGACGCTGGCACCGGCCGCCTGTGTCGGGAGGAAGGAGTACGAAAGGCCGCCGCCCGCATAGACGAGGGGCAGGGAGGGAAGGCGCAGGCTTCCCGAAATGCCGCTACCTCCGCCGGGTCCGAAATAGGAGGCATCCGCGCCGACGGGCAGGTTGAGCTCGGGAGCGACGGCGAAGGACCAGGGGGACGGGAAAGAGGAGCCCCCTAGAGCGTAGACTGCCGTTGAGATGGCGATAAGCATGGCCGAGGACGAGACCAGGCGGGTAATTCTCAATTTTTTCTCCATCAAAAATATCTTGATGGGAAAATACCTCTTAATATCTGATATTTCAAATATATAGTATTATTAATTTTATATTTTCGCGGCGGCTCGGGCTGCAAACCGCTTGGCCTGACGAGCGCCCCGCGATCGCAGAAGCGCAATCCTCGATCGCCCTGCGCGTTGTGCGATTTACCAAGCCCAGCCGCGGCGGGCGTACGGGAGAAATTATCGCCGATTGCGGGGAAAAATGGAGGAAGAGAGAGAAAAGCGCCGGGAGGCTGCCGAAAGACGGACGGTCCTAGAAGCTCGAAAGCACGTAGACGCCGAGCAGGGTTTCCACTGTAAGCAGTTCATCCTTGAAGGAACCCTCGTGCGCCTGCTTTTCCAGCTCGTTGATGTACCAGAAGAAGAGGCCGAACTTGGGGTCGATCCGGAAGCAGTAGGCGAGGAAATCCTCCGCCTTGCTCTGGTGGCCGAAGAGGAGGCTCGCTATGGAGTTGGCCAGCGCTACGAAGCGCTTGAAGGCGGGAGAGACGGCCCCGTCGCGGAATTCGCGCTCGAAGGCCAGCAAATCGTCGAGCAGGCGCGCCTTGGGCCGCTCCTCGGACTTCTCTACCCAGGTCTTGTGGACGAGGAGCTCGACGTTCTCGCGGAAGACGCGGAGCAGGCGATCCATGCGGGCGAGGCGCTCGGAGCCCTTGCCGGTCACGTACTGCTGGAACTCGCCGGCGTTCCCGAGGATGTCCGCCAGCTGGATCGCGAAGCGGTTGCGGCGGGCGTCGTCGGCGTTGATGAGGAGGGGCAGGGCCTCGAAAGCCGCTTTCTCGATATCGGAGACGAGACGTTCGTCTATCGTTAGTTCCCGGGATGTCATGGCCTACCATGTCAAAAACCGGTCTATTGGTCAATACCCCGGGCGGCGAAGGGGCTTGCGAGGGCCTGCCCTCGGAGCTATCCTCGTGCAAACCATGAACGATATAAAGATCGAAAACGAGGGTTCCTACGGCCTCGGCTTCGTCCCGAGCGCCTCCTTGGGGCCCGGCGAGGACGAATACCGCATCAGGGACGGGCAATTGCGCAGCGTACTGCGGCGCGAGAGTTCATCGTACAGGCGCCTGAAGCCCCATGAGATCGAGGCCCTGGTCAAGAACGGGAACGGCTGCGAGGACTGGGACCTCTTCCGCGTGACCGATCCTTTCGTGCCGGAGCTCATCCGCAACTCGGAATTCGCGGGGCTCGTGAGGCTGGGCAGGCTCAATCGGGCGGTCGTGGAGCACCACGACATCCGCGTCCCGGCGGGAATCACGAATTCGCACATCATCGCCTGCGACATCGGCGACTATTTCGCGATACACGACTGCGCCTATATCGCACACTACATCATCGGGGACGGCTGCCTCCTCATCTCCAACGACGAGATCCAGGTCTCCAACCACGCGAAATTCGGCAACGGGATCGTGATGGAGGACGAGGGCGAGGACCTCCGCGTCCAGATGGACCTCATGAACGAGGCCGGGGGCCGGTCGGTCCCGCCCTTCCGGGACATGACCTGCGCCGACGCCTACCTCTGGGCGAGGAGACGCGAAGACGCGAAGCTCCTGGAGGCCTTCAAGGCCATGACCGACGCCATGTTCGATCACCGGAGGGGCCGGTACGGCTCCATCGGCTCGGGCTCCGTGCTCAAGTCCAACCGCATCATCAAGGACGTCGCGATAGGGGAGAGCGCCTACGTGAAGGGCGCCAACAAGCTCAAGAACCTCACGATCCTCTCGAGCGACGAGGAGCGAACCCAGATCGGCGAGGGCGTCGAGATGGTCAACGGCATCGTGGGGCGCGGGTGCCGCGTCTTCTACGGCTGCAAGGCGGTGCGCTTCGTGATGGGCCCCAACTCCTCGCTCAAGTACGGCGCCCGGCTCATCCACTCGGTGCTCGGCGACAACTCCACGGTGTCCTGCTGCGAGATGCTCAACAACCTGATCTTCCCCGGGCACGAGCAGCACCACAACACGAGCTTCCTCATCGCCTCCCTCGTGCGCGGCCAGTCGAACATGGCGGCCGGCGCGACGATAGGCTCCAACCACAACTCCCGCGCGAACGACGGCGAGATCGAAGCGGGCAGGGGCTTCTGGCCGGGGCTCTCGACCTCGGTCAAGCACTCCTCGCGCTTCGCCTCCTACTGCCTCCTCTCCAAGGGGGACTACCGCTTCGAGCTCGACATCGCCCTTCCCTTCTGCCTCATCGACGACGACCGATCGCGCGAGCGCCTGGTCCTCGTGCCCGCCTATTGGTGGACGCACAACCTCTACGCGCTGATGCGCAACGAGGGCAAGCTCGCCGCTCGCGACCAGCGGGTCATCAAGACGCCGCGCATCGAGTTCTCGCCCTTCGCCCCGGATACCGCGGAGGAGATGATCGCGGGCCTGGGCCTCATCGAGGCCTGGATGGCCGCGGCTAGCGGCCGCGGCGAGGCCGGCGGCCCCGGCGAAGCCGGAGCCGCGGACCCGGAATTCCTCGAGATCCCGGCGCGCGTCGCGGAGAACTCGGACCGGCCGGTCGTCATCAAGCGGCCGCGGCGCGCGGTCGCCGCCTACCGCGAGATGCTGCTCTGGTATTCCGCCAAGGTCCTCCTCGAGGCGCCCGACGGTCGCGACCAAGGGGGCGCGCGAGGGCGGGAAACGGGTTGGGAGAACCTGGGGGGCCAGCTCGTCCCCGCCTCCAAGCTAGAGGCGCTGATCGCGAAGGCCCGCGAGGGCGGCATGAAGGATTGGTCGGACATGCACGCAGAGTACGCGCGGCTCGCCGACGAGTATCCCGCGGACAAGGCGGCCCACGCCTGGGCCGTGCTCCGCTGGCTGCGGGGCGGAGCCGACGAGCCCTCCGCCCTGCTCAAGTCCGCGCTGGCGGACCTGAAGGCCTTGAGCCAGCGCGTGGAGGACCAGGTCTTCGCGACCCGGGCCAAGGACTACGTCAACTCCTTCCGCCAGGCCACCTTCCGCGGCGAGGCGGAGATGCGCGCGGTGGTGGGCCTGCCGGAGGACAACGGCTTCGTGAAGAAGACCCGCGCCGACATGGCGGCGCTGCGCGAGCGCGCCTCCGCCCTCATCGCGAAGCTCTAGGCGGGCGCGGGAAGGCTCATCCGCCGTTGAGCTCGCGGGAGTGCCGTCGGTAGATCACCCAGGTGGCCGGCACCGCGAGCGTGAGCAGCGGGAAGAGTATCCGGGCGTAGCTCGACGTGAGGAGGGACAGGGCGAGGAAGGCTCCCGCGCCCAGGGCCCTGCCGGCGTTGAGCGAGATCTCGGCCGCCACGTTCCTGCCCGCGACCGTTCCCTCCTCGCGGAGGTAGCGCGCGAGGACGCCGAAGAAAGCCGCGTTGAAGGGCAGGAGGACGAGGGCCTCGGCGGCCTTCCATAGCGCGCCCGAGAGTCCGGCGCCGAGCGGGCTCGGCATCAGCGAGATGACTAGGGCCGAGGCGAGGGCGACGAGGGAGCCCCAGCCCCAGAAGGCCGAGTAGCGGCGCGGGGCGAGGGCCTTGCCCACGGCGTAGTTGGCGCCGATGCCGAATACGGCGAAGCCGATGGCGAGATAGCCCGCGGCCGTCTCGCTCCCCGCGCCCTGCAGGATCAGGATGCTCATCACCGACCAGTTGGCCCCGTCGCGCAGCCCGTAGGCGAAGCTCGCCCTGAGGGCGAAGGCCCAACGGCCGTCCCCGCGGGAGCGCAGGTAGCGCCCGACCTCTATGCGCGCCGGGTCGGCGTCCTTGGGCAGGGAGAGGGCGGCCACCGTCATCGCCGCCGTGGCCAGCACGATGGAAAGGAAGAGCAGGGAGTAGCCGTCCTCGGGCCTGGGCGCCAGGCTGATCGCCAGCGTCGAGAATAGGGGGCCCGCGGCCATCGCCGCCGATCCCAGGGCTCCCGAGACGCCGAAGTACCTGCCCTTGTCCGACTCCTCCGCCGCCCGCGCGACGATGATGTTGAAGGGAAACCAGAAGAAGCCGTTCGCGAGGCCGCTCAGGGTCCCCAGGGCGACGAGATGGCGCGAGCTATCCTGCCCGAGCGCCACGAGGAGGCCGTAGAAGGCGACGGAGAGCCCCAGGCCGAACGTGAGGGCCGAGCGGTTGCCGAAGCGCCTGGCGACGTGGGCGGCCGCCAGGAAGGCCAGCGGCATGAGGGCGAACTGGCCGAGGTTGAAGACGGTGAGGGCCGCGATCCCGTCGAGCCACCTGTAAAGGTACATGCTGACGAAGACGGTCGAGACCGCGTTCGAGAAGGCGAGGCCGACCGCGATGAACAGCGAGATCCGGGCCGCGCGGGAAAAGGGCCGCTTCTCCGCGGGGCTTCGGCTCAACTTCCGCCCGATCGGGGCGGCAGCTCGAAGCCGAGCGTGAATACGCTCCCGCCCTCGAAGGCATACGCGATCGAGGCGCCGATCTTCTCGGCGAAGGACTTGACGATCATGGTCCCCAGGCCCTGCCTGACGGGCGGCCAGCTCGTGCCTACGCCGTCGTCCCTCACCTCGAGCTCGATCCTCTCCGACGCGGCGCCTGGGCTCGCCGCCCGGCGCAGGGCTATGGCGATGGTCCCAGCGCGGCCTTCGGGGAAGGCGTACTTGATCGCGTTGGTGGCCAGCTCGTTCATCACGAGGCCGAGGGGGGCGGCATAGGAGAAGGGAGCCTCGACTCGCGCGAAGTCCCTGACCAGGCTCAGCTCGCGGCGACCGGGCAGGGCCTCCGCGATCACTTCGAGGTATTCGTCCAGGCGCACGATGCCCGAGTCCTCCGAGCGCGAGAGCCTGTCGTGCGCCTGGGCGAGGCAGCGGATCCGGTCGCGGAGCGCGCCTAGCCTGGCTCCGCCCGTCGGGTCGCGCTCGGCCGTCGAGGCCTGATCTATCGATATCAAGCTGTCGACGAGAGCCAGGTCGTTCTTGGTCCTGTGCGCGATCTCCCGCACCAGGAGGGCCCTGTCGCGGGCCGCGGCGGCGAGCTCCTCGGTGAGGATCGAGGAGTGCAGGAGGATGAGGGCGAGGGCGAGTCCCGTAGCCATGACTCCGGACAGCAGTTGGATGGCCACTTCGCCCGAGCCCAGGCTCATCAGGTCGACGGAGAGCCCGGCCCGGAGCGTCATGACCAGCCGCGCGAGATAGGCGGCGGCGATGCCCAGGAGGAGGGCGGCGATGCTCCTGGAAATGACGCGAACGCCGGGCGAGGGCTTCCGGCCGATCGCGGCGGCGCCCAGGAGGCTGATGGCCATCACCGCGAGGTCGAAGAAGACGAGGCGCAGGAAGGCGAAGGGCCGGGCTATGGTGAAGTAGAGCGATTCCGCCGCGACGAGGGCGACGGCTAAGGCCATTAGCCTCCAGGGGACGGCCAGCCCGAGATACTGGCGGATCCCGGCGAGGACGAGCAGGAGGAAGCCCAGGAGCAGCGGGTTGCCGATGACGATGCTTATCGAATCCGGGATCAGGCCGCGCAGCGAAATGAGGACCATTCCGCAGAACAAGGAGCAATAGCCCGAAGCCCAGATGGCGACCCCACGCCGGCGGCGCCAGGTCGCGAGGGCGTAGATGCCCACGAGGAGCGCGGCCATGAGCAGTATGCAATTTATCGTGAAAAGGACCGACCTGTAATCTAGACGCATCGGGCTGGAGCCCCCGGAGTGTGAAGCTCGACAGAGTATAGACGGCGCCCCCCCTTCACGGTCGATGAAAAATCGAAGGGGGCGCCGTGCAAAACCGCAGCTAGCCGTTTCGCTTCTGGAAGTCCTTCATGAACTGGACCGTCGTCTCGACGTCCTTGAGGCTCACCGCGTTGTAGGCGGAGAGGCGGATGCCGCCGATGGAGCGGTAGCCCTTCACCTGGACGATGCCGGCGGCCTTCGCTTCCTTGATGAAGGCCTCGTCGCGGACCGCGTCGGGGTTCTTGAAGTCGACGTTCATCCAGGAGCGGGAATCCTTGTCGGCGAGCCCGGTGTAGAAGCCGCCGGAGCCGTCTATGGTGCCGTAGAGCAGCTTCTGCTTCGCGTCGTTGACCTTGCCCATCGCCGCGAGGCCGCCGTTCTTCTTGAGCCACTTCATCACCAGGTTGAGGATGTAGATGGAGAAGCAGGGCGGCGTATTGAACATGGACTCCTTGTCCTTGAAGACCTTGTAGGAGATCATCGTGGGCAGGTCGTCCTTGGCCTTGGCGAGGAAGCCGTCCTTGATCGCCACGACGGTGACGCCCGAGGGCCCGAGGTTCTTCTGGGCGCCAGCGTAGATCATGGCGTGCTTCTCGAACTCCATGGGGCGGCTGAAGATATCGCTCGACATGTCGGATATGAGGGGCTTGCCCTTGGCGTCCGGCGTGTAGTGCCACTCGGTCCCGCAGACGGTGTTGTTCGAGGTGTAATGAACGTACTCGGCGGCGGGATTGAGCTTGAGGTCGCCGGGCTTGGGGATGGCCTTGAAGACCTCGCCCTCGAGCTCCATGTTGGCGGGGAAGGTGATCTTGCCGAAGCGTTTGGCCTCCTTGACGGCGGCCTTGGACCAGTTGCCGGTGACGATGTAGTCGGCCTCCTTGCCCTCGCCCAGGTAGTTCATGGGGAGCATGAAGAACTGGGTCGAGGCGCCGCCCGTGCAGAAGAGGACGTGCCAATCCTTGCCCATCCCGGCGAGCTCGCGGAAGAGGTCCATGGTCTCGTGGTGGAGGGCGTCGTACTCCTTGCCTCGGTGCGACACTTCCATCACGGAGCAGCCGGTGCCGTTCCAGTCGAGCATCTCGTCTCGGGCCTGCTCGAGCACCTCGAGGGGGATCGCGGCCGGGCCAGCGGAGAAATTGATCACTCGTTTCATGTGCCGCTCCTTATTTCTTCGCGTACTTCTGCATGCGCTCGACGATGCAGTCGCCGAGGCGGAGGAGGTTCTCCTCGGTCGAGGCGCCGAGGTGGGGGGTGAGCACGGCGCGGGGCGCGGTGAGCAGGGGGGAGAGCTCGGGCGGCTCCTTGTCGTAGACGTCGGTCGCGTAGCCGCCGAGGGTCCCGGCGTTGAGGGCGGCCGCAACGTCCTCGGTCTTGACGACCGGCCCGCGGCAGGTGTTGATGAGGTAGGCGCCCTTCTTCATCTTCGCGATGCTGCCTGCGTTGATCATGCCGCGGGTCTCGTCGGTCAGCGGAGTATGCAGGGAGATGAAATCGGACTTGGCGAGGAGCTCGTCGAGGCTCACCATGGCCGCGGCGTCGGAGGCGGTCACGTACTTGTCGTAGGCGATCACGCTCATGCCGAAGGCCTTGGCGCGGGAGGCGAGCTCGCGGGCGATGCGGCCGATGCCGACCAGGCCCAGGGTCTTGCCGCCGAGCTCGGTGCGCTCGAGCTCCTTCTTGAGCCACTTGCCCTGTTTCATGGAGGCGTCGGCCTCCGCGATGTGGTTGGGCAGCGCGATCATGAGCGCGAAGGCGAGCTCCGCCACCGCGAGGCTCGAGGCCTCGGGAGTGTTGTCCACGACGATGCCCTTGGACTTCGCGTACTCCACGTCGATCGTATCCACGCCCACTCCGCCGCGGATGACGTACTTGAGCTTGGGCGCCGCGTCGATCATCGCCTTGTCGACCTTGGTCTTCGAGCGGACGATGATTACCTCGGCCTCGGAAACGCGAGCTAGGTCCGTGACCACGTCGCCGAAGGGCTTGAGCCTCGCGGGCAGGTCCGACGCGAAGGCGTCCGCCAACAGGATGACCATGGGTTCCTCCTAAAACGGAATAACGTAGCAAAGCTGCGGGGTTGAGTTCAGGCTGAGGGCCATTGTACAGAATCCGGGGGGTATGTCAAGTCGAGCGAAAAAGGACGAATAGGGAGATCTACGACGTTTTTAAATTGGACTTATTTAAATTATTTTACATTATTATTTCCGGAACTCTGCCTTCGCCTTTCGGCTTCGGCACGCCGATGGAAGGTAGCTTAGCGCTGATTGCCCGCTGTGGAAGTGAGTATTGTTACTCGCTGGATAGGGCATTCTTACCCTATGCGGGCCATGGGACCTAAAGTAGAATATGCCGATGGACGGGAAAAGTACGAATGGCCTCAGTCCCGCCAAGATCATTCAACGCGCATCCGTCTCCCTCGTCCTTCTGGCCTTCATCGCCGGGGCCGGCGCCATCCTCGTATACGTATCGGAACCCAGCCCGGCGAACGCCCCGCGGGCGGCGCATGGCGCGATAGACCTCTCCTCCTGGGACTTCCCCCGGTCGGGCCCCATCGGCCTCTCCGGCGATTGGAGCTTCGCCCCTAGCGCGACGGCCTCGGCGGCGGGCCCCTCCCTGGTCAAGGTGCCGGGAGACTGGCGTAGAGGCTCGAGCGGAGACAGGACGATGGCGGAAGCCTACGGCAGCGCAAGGTACGACCTGACCCTGCTTCGGCGCGGCGGCCAGGACGGCCTCGCCCTCCTGGTGCCCGACGAGTCCATAGCCTGGAGCCTCTACGTGGACGGCGAGCTCCGCGCGGCCAACGGCCGGCCCGGGGAAACCGCCGCGACGACGGCGGTGCGCAGGGAAACCCTCCTGGTGGCCCTGCCCGACGCGGCCGAGACGGGGAGCGAGACCAGGCTGAGCATCCTGGTCTCGAATTTCTCCTACGACGTAGGCGGCCTCATCAACCCAATAAGCATCGGACCCTCCCGCTCCCTGGCCTCGCGGATGGAAGCCATGTCCATACTGAGCGGCTTCATCCTCGGCGGTCTCTTCGTGATCGCGCTCTATCACTTCTTCCTCTTCGCCCTGCGGGTCGACGACAGGTCCTCGCTCTACCTGAGCCTCTTCTGCTTCCTCTTCATGCTCCGGAGCCTGATGACAGGCCACTATCCGGAGCGCCTGATAGCGAGCGGCGCCCTCTCGGGCGCGGTCTTCGGGCTCTCGGTGAGGATGGAGTACCTCTGCCTCTTCCTCGGCATCCCGGTCTACCTGGCCTTCGCCTCCAGCCTATTCACATCCGAGTCCTCCCGCCGCGTCCTCAAGGCTTCCTTCGCGATCGGCCTCGCCTTCTCGGCGATCGTCGTAGCGACCCCCCTGCCCTTTTTCATGGCCTGGACCACGAAGCCCTACCAAGCGGTGACGGTGATATCGGCGATCTACGCCCTGGCCATCTTCTCGAGGGCCGTCGCCGGGCGAAGGCGCGGCGCGCTCTACGGCCTCGTGGGCTTCACCGCCTTCTTCCTGGTCGGAGTGAACGACATCCTCCACGCCAACCTCGTCATCAGGACGGCCCACCTCTCCCCGCTCGGCCTCATGGCCTTCATGATCGCGCAATCGCTCATCGTGTCCTCGCGCATCGCCGCCACCTTCGAGCGGGAGAGGCTGCTCGCGCGGGAGCTCGCGGAGGAGAAGCGGCTCCTCGACCGCAGGATCGAGGAGCGCACGGCCGAGCTGACCGCCACGAACGAGCGGCTGCGCGACATCGACGCGGCGAAGTCCCGCTTCCTCGCGACGATCTCGCACGAGCTTCGCACTCCCATCGCGCTGATCGTCTCGCCCGTGGAGCAGGTGACCCGAGGCAGGTACGGGGAGTCCATACCGCGGGACGGGGAGATCTTCGCCCGGCTCCTGCGCAGCGGCTACCGCATGCTCAACATCGTCGAGGGCATGTTCGACTTCGCGCGCCTCGAGCTGGGACGGCTGGCGCCCAGGCTCGAGCGCGTCGGCCTCGCCGATGCCCTCGCCTTCTACGCGTCCGAGCTCGAGTCCCTCGCCCTGAAGAAAGGCGTATCCCTTTCCTTCGAGAATCGCCTCGAAGGGCCCCTCGCCGTCTCCATGGATCCCAGGCTCTTCGAGATCGCCTTCTTCAACGTCGTCTCGAACGCCCTCAAGTTCACGTCGAGGGGCGGCTCGGTGACGATCGCCGCGGCGGGGCCGGGCCCGGAAGGCCTTGCCTCGATCTCGGTCAGCGACACCGGGATTGGCATAGCCCCCGACCTCCTGCCGAGGATCTTCGACAAGCTGGACTGGCAGGCCGACGAGAGCGAGCGCCTCTACGACGGCGCCGGCATCGGGCTCTCCCTCTCGAAGAAGATAATCGCGCTGCACGGCGGGTCGATCGGCGCCAGGAGCGAGCCCGGCGCGGGATCCACTTTCACGATACTCCTGCCGGCCGCGATCGACGCCCCGGGCGAAGGCTCGGCACTCGGCTCTCCCTCCGCCATAGGGGAGCGCGGGCGATCCATCCTCGGCGAATCCCTCGAAGAGCGGCCCGTCCCGCCCGTCGCCCAGAGGCGGGAGGACGGGCCTCTCGTGCTGCTCGTCGAGGACAACCGCGACCTCCTGGGCTTCATGCGCGAGCGGCTCGAGGAGCGCTTCCGCGTAAGGGCCGCCCCCGACGGCGAAGAGGCCCTGCGCCGCCTCCAGGACGGCCTCGGGGCGGACATAGTCGTCACCGACGTGATGATGCCCAAGATGGACGGCGCCAGCCTCTTCCGGGAGGCGAAGCGCCTGCTCGGCGATCGCTGCCCGCCCTTCGTTTTCCTCACCGCCCGCAACGACGGCGAGGAGCGTCGCGAGACCCTGGCCGAGGGCGCGGTCGACTATCTCGCGAAGCCCTTCGATCCGGAGGAGCTCGCACTCAGGATAGAGAGCATCCTCGCGATGCGAGCGCGCGCCGGGGAGGGCGCCAGGCGCGACGTCAAGGACGCGCTCGCCCGCTTCCTCGACCAGGGCTCCCCCGAGCGAGTCGTGCGGACGGTCGACCGCGGCGCGGATTCCCGACGCCGCGAGGAGGTTATGGCTCGCCTGACGCAGCGCGAGATCGAGATCGCCGAGCTGGCCTCGAGGGGCCTTCCGGACAAGCGGATAGCCCAGGAGCTCGGATTAGCCTCCCGCACGGTATCCAACACCCTCATCCGCATCTACCGCAAGGCGGGCGTCGACAACAGGCTGGAGCTGATGCGCCTGCTCGGCGAGGGCGCCTAGGCGAGGATTACGGCGCGTAGTAATAGCAGGAGAGCACGAATACGTCGTCGCTCGTCCCGAGCCCGACCGCCCCGTCGAAATTCAGGTACTGGTCCGCCGCGGACAGGCTCTGATCCGTCCACGACAGGGAATCGGGGCTCGTCAGGATGAGGTGGCTCGCGCCGGCGACGACGTAGACGCCATTCGCGTAGGCCGCCGCCGAAAGGCCGTCGACGAGGTGGGGCAGGGTCGCGGCCGTCCAGGAGGCGCCGTCCGCGCTGCTCAGGATCACGTTCGTGTTGCCCTGGGTGATCCCGACCGCCACGTAGCGGCCGTTGCCGTAGGTCACCGCGTTGAGCTGATGCGCCTTGGTCGCGTCGGGGCTCGAGGTCCAGGTAGTCAGGCTGGAGCCGCGCAGGATATAGCCGCCCATGTAGTCGTTGTCCGTCCCGACGGCCACGAAGCCCCCGGCCCCGTAGGCGATCCCGTAGAGGTGATTGCTGCCGGAAACCGAGGCGACAGTGGTCCAGCTCACGCCGTCGGGGCTGTATTCGATGGCGTTGTTGTAGCCCGCGGCCACGAAATCACCTGCGCCGAAGCAGAGCGCCCAGGAATTCGACCCGCCGATGTTGGCCTGGTAGGTCCATGAGCTCGCCGTCGCGTCGCTCACGTAGCAATTCCCCGCGGCATCGATCGCGACGAAGACGCCGTTGCCGTAGGCGACGGCGCAGAGGGCTGCGCCCGCGCTTACCGACTGGGCGAAGGCGGAGGCGCTCTGGGTCCAGCCGATGCCGTCCGTGCTGACCGAGGCCTCGGTTCCACCCACCTCGACGACCAGGGAATTGCCCGCCGCGACGGCCCTGCTCGATTGGGAGGCGGTGAACCTGAATCCGGACGCTAGGCCGTTCGTACCGTCGGCGCCGTCGCTCCCATCCTTTCCCGCCGGTCCCGCGGGCCCGGTGCAAGCGGACAAAACCGCGAGGGCCAGGATCGAAGCGGGCAAAAAAACTCCTTTCATATATTTCCTCCGGAATGCGCGTAGATATCGCTTACCGGAATATATCACTATATTTATTATTCCATATATAACACTATCACTTTTTTACACTCGCTCGCGGGGGAGTCCCTCGGGGAAAAAAGCCCGGTCGCGTGCGGACCGGGTGCGGGCGATTCGAGGCGGCGGAAACGGCGCCGCCGTCAGGCCTTCCTGGCGCAGCTCGCCCGCTCGACTATCCTGTGCCTCAGGATGATACCTTCCGTGGAGGGACGGTCTCCCTCGATCCCGCGGATCAAGGACTCCACCGAAATGCTTCCGATGTCCGCGATCGGCTGGTGCACCGTCGTCAGCGCTGGGCGCGTCATGGAGGCGAGGGCGCTGTCGTCGAAGCCCATGATCGAGATGTCCTCGGGCACTCGCAGGCCCTCGTCCATCACCCGGTTCATCGCGCCGGCGGCCATGTCGTCGCTGAGGGCGAACACGGCGCTGGGCCTGGGCGAGGTGCGCAGCAGCTCCCCCATGAGCATGTAGCCGTCCTGGGTCTTGAAGTCCCCGACCTTCACGAGGGCGGGATCGGCTTCGATCCCTTTCTCGGCGAGGGCCCTCCGGTAGCCGTCGTACCGCATGCGCGCGGTCGTCAGCCGCTCGCAGTCGCCGCCGATGAGCGCGATCGCGCGATGCCCGAGACCGGCGAGGTAGGAGGCGGCGTCGTAGGCGGCCGTCTCGTCGTCGATGTTGACGGAGGGCTCGCTCAGGCCCGCGGGCCTCGCGCTGGAGACGACGAGGGGTATGCCGATCGAGGCGGCGTAGCGCCTAATCGCGGCGGTCGTGGGCTCGTGCATCACGATTATCCCCGCTACCCTCATCCCTTTGAACAGCTTGAGGTAGCGCAACTCCTTCTCGGGGTCCTCGGCGATATTGCTGACTAGTATCGCATAACCTTTCGCGCTCGCGGCCTCCTCGATGGACCCGAGGATCGTTGAGAAGAAGCTCGCGGTGATGTCCGAGACGATCACTCCGATGAGATCGGTGCTCCGGCGGACGAGACTCCTAGCGATCGAGCTGGGGGAATAGCCCAGGGCCTCGATGGAGGCGGCGACCTTGGCCCGGATCTCCTCGCGGACGTAGGGATGGCCGTTGAGTACCCGCGACACCGTCGTTACGGATACCCCGGCGCTCGAGGCCACGTCCTTTATCTTCGGGTGCCTACCGGCCGTCTTATCCATGGGTACGTCATTGTAGCGATTCCGCGGGCGCCAAGATACCACTCCGCTTAGGGCCGGCGGGAGGGGCGCTCATCCCCAGCTCGGCAGATAGGCCGCCTGGAGCTTGAAGCCGGCGTCCAGGAAGCGCTCCGCGTCGCGCGCGCTCTCCACCACCGGGTCGATGAGGAGGGCCTGGAGGAGGAGCTTCCGGGAGCGTTCCCGATAGGCCTCGACTATGAGGCCCTGGATGGAGCCCTGCAGCCTGACCTGGGCCGCGAAGGCCGCGGGCAGAGCCGGGGCGGTGTCGGGATGGACGCCCCGAGCGTCGACGGTCGCCGGTATCTCCACGCAGGCGTCGCGGTCGAGGTTGGGCACGTAGAGCCCGTCGTTCAGCACGTTTACCGATTGCCGGAACAGCCCCCGGTCGAAGACGATGTCCGTCATCACGGGCACCGCCAGCTCGCCGGAGGGGACGATGTCCGCGGCCTCGAAGGCGGCGGCCCCCGAGAGCAGGTCGTCGCGGCGCTTGCCGGGGCGGTCGCGCATGAGGCCCGCGACGCTGGTCTTGTAGTGCCAGGCGCTGAAGCGTAGGTTGGAGTCCGCCGGGCCCTGGCCCGGTCCCAGGCTCTGCTTCTCTATCCCGAAGAGCCACTCGAGCCCCACGAATTCGTGGGCGAAGGCGACGTACTCCCCGATGTGATGGTCGGAGGGGTAGCCGAGGACGCCGAAGGCCTGCCAGAAATAGCGCGTGAGCGGCTCCAGCATCGAGTCGTCGCGGGAGAGCCTGGACTCGAACTCGGGCTTGAGGTCCTCCCCGGTGGCGGGATCGCGAAGGCGGTAGCAGGAGAAGAAATGGTTCATGCCCGCGGTTCGGATGTCGAGGTCCCCCGCCCGTCGACCCAGGACCTTCTCCACCAGCCGGTGGAACTCGTAGAAGCCGTGGCAGAGCCCGATGGCCTTGACCTTCGTCAGGGTAAGGATCGCCTTGAGCATCCTGGCCTCGGGGTTCGTGAAGTTCATCAGGGTGGCCCCGGGGCAGAGCCGCTCCACGTCGTTCGCGATGGGCAGGACTATCTCGAAGTTGCGCAGCGTGTGGAAGAGCGCCCCTGGCCCGCCGTTCTCGCCGTAGACGTGGCGCATGCCGTGGGCCAGGGGCAGCCTGAAGTCCTGCTCCCAGAGCTCCATCCGCCGGAGCTCGACGGCCACGAGGACGAAATCGGCCCCGGGGAGGGCTTCCTCGCGCCTCGTAGTCATTCGCACGGCTATTTCGGCCCCGGCCGCGGCGAACAGGCGCACGGCGTAACCGTGCATCGCCGCCAGGGCGGCCTCGTCGATGTCGACCAGCCAGAGCTCCACTCGCCTGCCCCGATGGAGCGTCCGCTCGAGAGCGAGGTCGGCGAGTAGGCCGCTCGAGAATTCCCTGCTCCCCGCGCCGATGAGGACTATCCTGAGTGCGGCCTCGACATCAGCCACGGCGGGCTCCCTTCCCCGCGAACGAGCGGGGCGCCAGGGCGCGGGGCGCGAGCTGCCCGGCGGCCTCTCTCAGGGCGGGCATGGCGAAGTCGAGGCCGTAGCCCGCGGCGCCGAATTCGCGCCCCATGAAATGGGCGTAGGTCCAGGGGTAGCGGCGCTTCAGCCTTTCGGAGCCCCGGCGCGCGAGCCTGGAGTAGAGGGCCAGCTCGCTCTCCATCTTGGCGTGGCCCAGGCGCAGCCGGGAGGCCCCGATGCCGTAGCCTAGGGTCGAGTACACGCTCATGACGAGGAGCTCGGGATACCAGCGATCCCAGGCGGGCAGGCCCCGGTCGGCCAGGAGGAAGAGGTCGCAGTAGCGCTCGCACGTGCCGTGGGAGAGTCCCTCGCGCTCGCGCGCCTCCGTCAGGAAGCTCTTGAAGGGCGGGTCGTCGAAGTGCCAGGGCTCGTCGAGCGCGGCGTGGAGGAGGGTACCGAGGAAGAAGGCGGCGAAACGCCTCCCCTGCCCTTCCTCGAAGCGCATCATCGAGATTACGTAGGAGCCGTCCGCGATGGAGTCCCGGAGCGGGTCGAGGAAGGGCTTCCAATGCGCGGCTTCGGAGGCGTCGTCCTCTACTCCGCGGTAGCCCCAGTCCGGGAACACCGAGCCCGAGAAGAGGGCGTCCGCGGAGCCCGGGGCCAGCAGGATGGAGCGCAGCTCCTCGTCCTCCCGCCCTCCCGCGGCGATGCGGGCGAGCAGCTCCTCGGCGCTCGCGATGTGGGTCCTTAATCCGGCCATCTCTTTCCCCTCATTTCTCGGCCGCGAAGCCGACCGATCCCTGGATGTAGTAGCGCTGGAAGGCGAGGAAAACGGCGATCGGGACGATCATGACCAGGACCGAGCCCGCCGTGAGGATGCCCCAGTCGGTGTAGAACTGACCCCGCAGCATCGGGATGACCTGGGTGATCATCATCTTCTTCGGGTTAAAGATCAGGATCAGTGGCCAGAAGAAGGTGTTCCACGACCAGACGAATTGCAGGAGGCCAGCGGAGATCAGCGAGGGGCCGCACTGCGGAAGCACTATCGAGAGGAAGATCCTGTAATCGGAGGCGCCGTCGATAGTGCCGGCCTCCTCGAGCTGGACGTCCTGGATCCTGATCACGTTCATCATAAAGAAGATGATCCAGGGCAGGGAGGTCACGGTGTTCATGAGGATGACGCCCGAGTATCTGTCGAGCAGGCCGAGGGAATACAGGCGCCGGAAGGCCGGGATGGCGATCATCTGGCCCGGGATCGCCATGAGGCAGAGTATGACCACCACCAGGACGGTCTTGAGCGGCAGCCGGTGCCTCGCGAAGGCGTAGGCCGCCATGGACCCCAGGAGTATCGGGATGGCCGCCCCGAGGATCGAGCAGAAGAAGGAGTTCCAGAGGGGCTTGAGCATGGGCAAGGTCGTGCCGCTGAAGATCTTCGCGTAGTTCGACAGCGAGATGTGCAGCTGCTCCACACGCCACCAGCCGTTGGAGACCTCCTCGAAGGGGCGGATGGACTCGACCAGCACCCCGACGAAGGGCAGGAACCAGAGTACGCCGAGGCTCACGCCGACGATCGTCGTGATCGCCTTCCCGCCCTGGCCGGGCAATCGCCTGACGGCGGCGCGGCTCACGATTGCCTCACGGAGTTGCGGACGTTGAAGTAGATCGGCACGGCCGCCATGAGGGTCATCAAGGTCGCTATGGCCGTGCCCGTGCTGAAATGGGAGTATTTGAAGGCCTCGAAGTACATCTGCAGGCCCATGACGCTCGAGGCGCCTCCGGGCCCGCCGTAGGTCGACGAGTAGACGATATCGAAGCTCGTCAGCTCCATGATGATCGACATCACCATCACGGTCTGGATGGACTTGCGGAGCAGGGGAATCTTGATGGACCAGAGCACCTGCCAGCCGTTGGCGCCGTCGATGATCGCCGCCTCGATGTAGCTCGGAGGGATGGTGGTCAGCGCCGCGAGGAAGACGATCATGCTGTAGCCCGTCCAGGTCCAGACGCTCGTGAGGATCAGGGCGAGGAGGGCCGTCTCGGTATGGGAGAACCAGCTGACGTAGAGGGCCTTCACCCCGATGAGGCCGAAGAAGTTGCTCACCATGCCCGAGCTCTTGTCGAACATGAACTGGGTCACTACGCCGATGATGACCCCGGGCACGACCATCCCGATGAAGATGAGCGACCGGATGAAGGAGATCCGGGGGACGTCTATCAGGATGAGGGCGCAGCCGAAGCCGAGGGCCATGGAGAGCGGCAGGTGGAGGGCGATCCACAGGAGGTTGTTGACGACGGCGCCGTAGGGCTGATGGCCGCGCAGGATGTTCTTGACGTTCAGGAGGGAGGAGTTGGCGAAGAGGTCGGCGAAGTTCTTGAAGCCGACGAAGGTCCCGCTCCCGTCGTTCGAGGTGAAGCTCATGTACAGGCTCTCGCCGACGGGCAGGAGGAGGAAGAGGAATATCAGGATGAGGGCCGGGGCGACGAACACGAAGGTCGATACTTTAACGCGCATGGTCCTCCTGCCGTCACAAGGGTCCCGATACAATCGAATCAAGGAAACCGCCAAGGAGCGCTAAGCGAAGGATGGCCCGGGGAGCTTCCTCGACTTAGCGACCCTCAGCGTACATCAGCGGTTCTCTTGCGCTCAATGGCTCCTATTTCTTGGCGCCAGCCCTCGTCTCCACCGCCGCGGCCTCCATCGCGGCCAGCACGCTTTCGAGGGTCTCGGTCGAGGGGTCCGACCAGAGGAGCTTGGACTGGTCCCACTCGGTCGGCTGGAATTTTCCGCCGATGGAGTCGTCCATGTCCGGGACGATCGCGATGTCCTTGATTACGCTCAGTATGTACTGCTCGGCCGGCGGATAGCTCTTGACCGGCACCTTCTTGTAGGTGGCGATGCGCCCGCCGTTCGATACCTGGATGGCCTGGCCCTCGGTCGCGAGGAACTGGAGGAGCTTCTTGGCCTCCTTCGGGTGCGGCGTATAGGCGGGGACGAACCAGAAGTCGGTCCACATCACGTTCACCTTCTGGCCGGGGAACATGAGGATGCCGTAGTCCGAGCTCGGCATCAGGCGTCCAGCGTCGGTCGTGCCGCCGAACAGCATGCCGTACTGGCCCTTCCACATGTTGTCCCTGACGGTCTCGTCGGGTTCGCCGAAGAGTCCTTCCTTGAGCAGGGGCAGGAGGTACTTGCCGAGGAGGTCCTTGACCTTGGGGCTATCCCAGGCGACCGTGCCGTTCAGCAGGCCGAGGTAGAGGTCCTTGCCGCCGAAGGCGCAGATCCACTGCTCGATGACGGTGGTGTTCATCCAGCCCACGCCGGCCCCGGTGCCGATGGCGGCCTTGACGCCCGAAACCTTCGCGTAGGCGCGCAGCAAGCCGAGGAGCTCGTCCCAGGTCTTGGCGGCGCTCGGGTCCTTGAGCCCGGCGTCCTTCCAGGCCTTCTTGTTGTACTCGGGAATATTGTAGCCGCCGATGCTCGGCACACCATAGATCTTCCCGCCGACCTTCAGGAAATCGAAGCCGCCGTCCAGGAAGTCGCTCTCCTTGACGGTGCCATCGAGGGCCAGCACGTTGCCCTTGGCAGCCTCCCCGGTGATGTAGGAGGGCGCGGAGATGTCGATCACGTCATAGGGCGTCTGCTTGACCGAGAACTGGGTCGACAGGATGGTCGAGACATCCTCGAGCCTCCCCGTCCTGTACTCGATCTTGATGCCGGGATTGTCCTTCATGAACTTGTCCATCGCAGGCTGGAAGCCCTGGAGCTCCTTGTCCGCCCAGGGCGCCATCAGCCGCAGCGTGACGGTGCCTTGGGCGGCGAGAGCCGAACCCAGGGACAGGGCCATCAGGATCGCCAATGCGACCGTTCCCATTTTCTTCATGCTAGCCTCCTCTTTTTCGAGTACAGGGAAAGCCCGGTTCCGCTGAGCGGTCTTAAGCTTCGACGAAGCCTCCCGGACTCAATTTAATCGTCAATCCGCGACGTAGCTCGAAAATCAGCCTACCTCAGCTTAACGCTCCACTTTATTAGCATTATATGAAATCGATAACATGGTATCGGTTTCATGTTTTTCCAGTAAGGAACGCGCAATCGGGGGAAAAAGGGCCCACTGATTTGTTGGAGCGTTTCTCCAGGAGATACGAAAACCAATTTTTCAGCACCCAAAGCCCTCGCACTCGGAGTTGAGGCAGGAGATGCTCCCAGTCGCGTCTGAACTCTTGCAGTATGGTACCGATATCATATTTGTCAAGAGAAATAATGAGATCTGAACAATCCCTGCTTTCCAGCCCTGGGTCCTAGAATTCAAACCGAAGCGTTCCGTCGAGGTCGGTCCGATAAACGGCCTCCCGCGAGAGGGATCTATAGAGTGCCAAGGCCTCGGCGGAGGGCAGGGCGGCGTAAACGCCTGCCGCGGTAGAGACTACCGTGAACCGCGGCGAGGCGGCCCGGACGAAGGCTTCGACCGCGCCTTCGATGCCTCCGTGGTGGCTCGCGTGCAGCAGGTCGCAGGCGAGGTTCGGAACCGAGCGCGCCAGGGCTTCGAGGCTCGCGCTCGAGGCGTCCCCTGTAAAGAGCAGCCGCCGTCCGCCCAGCTCGACGAGGACTACCAGGCAGGCGTCGTGGATCGTCCTCCCCGCCGCGCGGGCGAGGGCCTCGTCCGGGCCGATAATGGAAACGCGCAGGTCGTCGAGGATCCACCAGGGCGGTTCGAGCTCTGCCCGTCCGTAGGGCGACGCGAGCTCGGTCCCCCGTCGGGCGAAGAGAGCCTTAAGCTCCTCGAAGCTCTCCCACTCCTCGGGCGCCACACTGTCCTCGTCCCCCCGGAGCAGGTAGGGAGAATAGACGAGCCGCCCTATCTCGTAGCCGCGGTCGTAGAGGAAGGCGAGTCCGTCGAAGTGGTCGTAGTGCTGATGGGTCACGATGACCCCGTCGAGGAGGCGGCTCTCCGGGAGCTCGTCCTCGTAGGCCTCGATCCCAGAGCAGTCGATCAGCAGGCTGCGCCCTCCCGAGCGGAGTACGGCGCAGTTGGCGCAGCCTACCGAAAGATCCGCGAGTGTTCCCATCCCGACCTAGCGGGTGATCCGCCTCGCCTCGATGTAGAACCTCTTCTCCGGAGCCTCGCCCATGGAGAAGGTCTTCCTGGGCATCACGCCATCGCGGATCACGGTGGCGAAGAAGCCCGACTTGTCGATCGGGGGCAGGTAGAGCCCGAGGTTGCCGTCCTTGGCCGCCAGGGCGAGGAGGCTCTCCGTGCCGTGAATGTAATCGATGCCGGAGCGGGGCCTCGATTTAAGGAAGGGATCGAGGAGCTCCTGAAGCGTGCCCGCCGCGAGCTTGGCCTTGGGCCTGGGGAAGGTGAGCACGAGGGCGCCCGAAGGGGACAGGCAGGCCACGCGCTGGGCATCGCCGGGCTGAGGGGCATCCACGACGGCTATGGCGGCCTCCGCGGAGGGATAGCGGTCGAGCTCGAAGGCCGGTCCGCCGGCGAGCGCCCCCGAGAGGAATGCGATGAGGGCGGCCTCGTCGACTCCCGTGAGGAGCCGGTGTATGGGATGGAAGGGCAGTCCCTCGTCGTAGACGTTCACGAGCTCCGCGAGCGCGTAACGCGCCGGATGTTCCATGAGCCCGGCCTCGCCCACGCGCGCGGCCTTGATCTCCTCCCAGACGGCCTTGGCGGTCGCCAGTGAGTGGTTGCCGTCGCCCACCGCGAACAGGAGGGGCTCCGGCGAGCCGTACTTCGCCGCGAAGGCGGCGGGATCGGCCAAGGCGCCGAGGGCTCCCGCGAGGGAGGCGAGCAGGGATCTGTCAGAGACCTTCCAGCCCCGGACGCGGCCCGAGCCGAGCATGAGCTCGAAGTCGTAGAGCTTGGGCAGCTTCCCCCTCTCGGCGTAGATCGGCTCGATCGCGCTTCGCTTCGGGTCGTCGAGGAGGAGCATGATATGGGGCAACTCGAGGGCCGCGCCCCGGCGGATGCGCATGCGGGGGGGCAGCCGCTCGACAATGGTGCCCTCGGTAGGGCGGATCAGGGATTTCGAGTCGGCGCCGTAGCGGTAGGCCTCGAGGTCCACCGCGAGGACGAGGCCCACGCGGGGCTTCTCCTGGAAGGGAGTGAAGCGCTCGACGAGGACCAGGCCCGTCCCCGCGGACCGGAGCAGGCCCCGCGCCAGGTAGTCGCGCATGCTCGCCTGGATGCCGGCGATGCGCGCCTCGGAGTCGGGGTCCTCGAGATAGGCCTCGGGAAAGATCAGGCTAAGCGTCGAGGGCGCGCCGGCGACCGCTTTCCCCGCGCGCTCCCAGTACTCGCGCTCGGAGGAATACTGGTCGCAGGCCACGACCGCCCACGTGGCGTAGTCCGTCCCCGCCGCGGGGAGGAGGACCTCGGGCGCGAGGACTCCGAGCGAGGCGAGGCGAGCGGCGGGATTGTCGCTAAGGTCGGCCATGTCGTCCCTTTATTTGAGGAGCCCGAAGCGCTCTTCGAGGTCCGGGCGCTTGCGCAGGCGCTTCAGCACCTTGCTGTAGATAAAGCCGGAGAGCACCACGGCCCCGAGGAAGGACACGAGGATGACCGGCGCGGCGCTGGAGATCTTGATTCCCAAGGCCTGGGTGATGCCGAACGCGGCGGCCAGGAAGGCGAAGATGAGGAGCACCGTAAGCAGCATGTTGGACACCGTGGCGACGAGGAGGAAGAGGGCCCTCCTACCGTTCTTGGTCATTTGTTTCTCCTTGAGTCGATGACTATCGTCGAGATCACGAGCAGGAGGGCGCAGACCACGACGCTCGAGTCGGCGACGTTGAAGGTGGGCCAGCGCTGGTAGCCGAAAAGGCCGTAGAACTTGAAGCTGAGGAAGTCCACGACTCCCTCGGCCCTGAAGATCCTGTCGATTACGTTGCCTATCCCGCCGCCCACGATGCCGCAGAGTATCCAGCGCTGGAAGGCGGTGGGCTCCCGGCTCTTGAAATAGAAGGCGAGGACGGCGGCGACGAGGAGGAGGGGAAAGGCGATCAGGAGGAGGGCGCGCCAGGGGGGAGGCAGGTTGTCGAGGAGGCTGAAGGCCATGCCGAGGTTCTGTTGACGCACGATCCAGAAGAAGTCGCCCAGGGCGCTGAAGCCCACCGTGCCGGGCGCGACGAAGGCGACGACGATGGCCTTGCTGGCCTGGTCGAGGACGATTATGGCCAGGGTCAGGGCGAAGGGGGCGAGGGGCGCCCGGGGTTTCGGCATGTTCTTTCCTTTCGTTGTGCCGCTCATAGGCCGGTCGGGACATCGATGAAGAGGGTCTTGAGGCCGGTTTCGCGGGCGAGGCGCTCGGCCACGGCCTTTACGCCCCACACCTCGGTCGCGTAGTGGCCCGCCGCGAGGAAGGCCATGCCCCCCTCGACGACCGCGTGGTAGACCGAGTGGGAGCTCTCCCCGGTGACGTAGAGGTCGATGCCGGCCTCGAGGGCCTGGAAGGCCTCCATGGCCGCGCCTCCGGAAACGACGGCCACGCTCGACGCCTTTTCCTTCGAGCCCGGGATGAGGGTCTTCGGACGCGATCCGTCGGGGAGGACGCGTTGCGCGATCTCGTCCAGGGAGAGGGCCGGGTCGAGGGAGCCGCGGAAGCCGATGTCGACGCCGTGGTAGGAGCCGAAGGGCTTAATGTCCTTGAGCCCGATGAGACGGGCGAGGCAGGCGTTGTTGCCGAGCTCCGGGTGCTTGTCCAGGGGGAGGTGGCAGGCGTAGAGGGCCAGGTCGGCGTCGAGGAGGAGCCGCATGCGCTCCAGCAGCCCGTCCTCGACTCGCGAAGCCCTGCCCCAGAAGAGGCCATGGTGCACGAACAGGGCCTGGGCGCCCGCCGCCCTAGCCCTGCGGATGGTCTCCGCGCAGGCATCCACCGCGAAGGCCACCAGCTCGAGCGGGGTGCAAGAGCGCCCTACCTGGACCCCATTGAGGGAATCGTCGATAGACTTGAGGGCCTCGATCTCGAGGAGGGAGCGGCACCAGAGGTCGAAGTCCTTGAGGTCCATGCGGGCGAGTATATATAAAAAAAGGCCTTCCGGGGAAGGAGGCAAAACCCCGGAAGGCCAAAAGACGAGCCGGAAAGAGCCTAGGAAACCCAGTCCGTCTCGTGAACCTGTTAACGAGAATATATGCACATTATTCGAAAATCACAATGTGCCTTTCCCGAAAACATCGCGCCCGGTGACATTGTTTACGTTCCCTTAATATTCGGGAGGGAATATTTTACTTTTTTTTCACATGGCCGCGTCCAGGACCGCCCGAAGCTCGTCGGGAGCGAGGCTTATCGGGTTGCCCCTCATGGAGCTGGCGGCCTGGGCCTTCCCGATCAGCTCCGGGAAGAGCTCGGGCCGGAGGCCGAAGGAGGCCAGGCCGCGGACGCCGAGAGCGGCGGCGAGCCGGGCGAGGGCGGGGCCGGCGTCCTCCGCCCGAGCGGCCGGCGAGCCGACGAGGAGGCAGGAGGCCTCCGAATATCGCGCCAAGGCCGGGCTTCCGGGGGACCTCGCCCGAAGGGCCGCCACGTTAGCCGAAACGACGGGAGCGAGGAGGGCGGCGCAGGCGGCGCCGTGGGGGACGGGAAGGGCGCCCCCGAGGGGGCCGGCGAGGCCGTGGACCGCCCCGAGGCGCGCGTTGGCCAGGGCCAGGCCTCCCGAAAGGCTGGCGAAGGCCATGTCCTCGCGGGCCGCGGCGTCCCGCCCGTCGAGGCAGGCCCGCTCGAGCGAGCGGAGGAGCCTCGGCAGGGCCTCGCGGCAGATCGCGTCGACCATCGGGTTGGGGCTCGAGCAGGCGAAGGGCTCCAGGAGCTGGGTCAAGGCGTCCATCCCGGTCTCTGCCGTGACCCGCGGCGGCAGGCCGTAGGTCAGCTCGGGATCGACTATCGCGAGGCGGGGCATCATGCCGGGGGAGCGGAGGCTGACCTTGACGCCGTGCTCCCCCGAGGTCAGGACGGCGTTTCGGGTCGCCTCGGAGCCGGTGCCGGCCGTCGTAGGGATGGCTATGCAGGGGTAGGACGGCACGGCGAGGGGAAGGCCCGCGCCGATCACCTCGGCGTAATCCAGGGGGTCGCCGGGATTGGCGAGGAGGGCGGCTACGGCCTTCGCGAGATCCAGGGCCGAGCCGCCGCCGAAGCCGACGACGATGGCGCAGGACGAGGCCCTGGCCAGGTCGAGGGCGGCTCGGGCGTCCTCGATGCGAGGCTCGTTCCCTATGGAGAAACGGGTGTAGCCAAGGCCCGCGGCGTCCAGGGAGGCGAAGAGCGGGGCTGCGCGGGAAGGATCGGCGCCGGTCACGACGAGGACCGCCGCTCCGCGACCGGCGCCGGCCGCGAGGGCGACCGCCGAGGGGCCTGCCTCGGAGAGGGTGCCCGGGCCGAAGAGGATCCGGCCGGGCGCCGCGAACTCGAATTTCATCGATTCGGCTCGGCCGGGCCGATCTCGTCGTAGACCGCGCGGGTCCGCGGCTCGGCCATCAGGGGTTCCGCGAGGTCCTTCCACTTCTGGTAATGGGCGGTCAGCTTGTGCGCGGCCTGGGCCTCGGCGTCGCGGTAGGCCTCGATCAGGACGAAGCGGCAGGGATCCGACTCGTCCTCGAGAAGCTCGAAGCGCGTTATCCCAGGCTCCCGGCGGCTGTGCCCCATGTTCTCGACCGTGGCCGTGATGAAAGCTTCCGACGCGCCCGCGGCTACCCTAATATTGACGATCAGCGTTTTTATGTAGCACCCCCTCTGCCAGCGGTTCCCAATAGCTCACCAAATCCCGGCCCAGGGCCTTGGATCGGTACATCGCCTCGTCGGCCCGCCGTATATAGAGCCCTATGCCCACTCCCGGCGCGGGCACGCCCGAATAGGCGCCGAAGCTGGCGGTGATGGAGACGATCCCCCCCTCGCAGGGAACGCGGAGCGCCCCGACCCTCGCGCGAAGCCGCTCCGCGACCATGAGGCTGTCCTCGGACTCGCTTCCCGGCAGAAGGACGACGAACTCCTCCCCCCCGTAACGGGCGAGCACGTCGCTGGACCGGAGCGCGCCTAGGCAGGCGGCGCAAAGCGCCTTGAGGACCTCGTCCCCGACGGCGTGGCCCCGTTCATCGTTCACGCACTTGAAGAGGTCTATATCTATCATGAGCACCCCGACGCTCGTGCCGGAGCGCCTGGAGAGATCGATGTCCCGCTCCCCGAGCTCGTCGAAGCGCCGCCGGTTCAGGACTCCGGTGAGCGGGTCGTGGGAGGCCTGGGCGGCGAGCTCCTCGAGCAGGACTGCGTTCTCGGTCACGTCCCTGAGGACGAGGACCATCCCCCTCCCGGCCCGGTTAAAGGCAAAAGCCCGAGCCTCTATCCTGCGGCAGCCCGAGCCCGAGCCCTCGCCGAGGAAAATCTCGGCCCCGCCCTCGCCCTTGGCCATGAGGTCGGCCAGCTCGGGAATGGCGCGCAGCGCGGTCAACATGCGGTAATCGGGGGCGTCGGCTAGGTCGAGGAGGAGCTTCGCCACGGCGTTGCAGCCGGAAACACGCCCCTGGCCGTCTATCACGATCATCCCGGCCCCTAGGGAGGCCAGGGTCCGCTCCCTCGCCGCTCCCAGGCCGGAGGCGAAAACCGCCCCTCCCCGACCGTGGGCGTAAATGGCGAAGGCTAGGGCGAGCGCGAGGAGGGCCAGCGAGGCGAATCCAAAGGCCGTGGGAATCATCGAAAGCTACTATAGGTACGCTCTCGACGATTTAGCAAGATATTCCCGCAGGGGGCTGTCCTCAAGGAATTTGTGCTATGAGTTCCTTCAGGTAGGGCTTTTTCTCCAGGTCGCGCATCAGGCCTTCGGCGCGGGACTTGTTGAGGTATGCCTTATCCTGGAAGAAATAGCGATACTTGCTGTGTTCCTTATACGTGCCGGCCATGAGGGCGTAGGCGTCCTCGGTCATCACGAGCTCCTCGTCGGTCGGGATGACGAAGACCTTGACCTTGGAGCCGGGACCGGTGATGTCCAGCTCCGCGTTGCGGCATTTGGCGAGGTCGTTCTTCTTCTGGTCGATGACGATGCCGAGGTTCTCGAGGCCTTCCGCGGCGAGCTTGCGCGTGATGGGACCCATCTCGCCGACGCCCGCCGTGAATACGAGGGCATCCACGCGGCCGAGGGCGGCTGCATAGGCGCCTATGTACTTCTTGATCCTGTAGGATTCCATGTTCTGGGCCAGGAGAGCCAGCTTGTCGCCCTTGTCGGCGGCCTGCTCGACGTCGCGCCTGTCGGCCCAGCGGCCGGTGAGGCCCAGTATGCCCGATTTCTTGTTGAGGGCCTTGTCCACGTCGGCTGCCGTGAGCCCCGCCTTGCGTATCATATGGAAGATGACGCCGGGGTCGATGTCGCCCGACCTTGTCCCCATGACCAGGCCCTCGAGGGGGGTCATGCCCATGGAGGTATCGTAGGAGAGGCCGTCCTTGACCGCGTTGATCGAGGCCCCGTTGCCGATATGGGCGATGATGAGGTTGGTCTTGAAGGGATCCTGGCCGAGAAGGACGGCCGCGCGCTTGGCGTTGTAGAGGAAGCTCGTGCCGTGGAAGCCGTAGCGGCGTACGGCGTACACCTCCTCCCACTCGCGGGGCACCGCGTAGCTATAGGCGTAATCGGGCATGGTCTGGTGCCAGGCCGTGTCCATGATGGCGCAGTGCGGCACGTCGGGCAGGACGGCCTGCGCTGCCTCGATGCCCATGAAATTGGCGGGATTGTGGAGGGGGGCGAGGTCGTTCATGTCGCTGCAGCCGGCGAGAAAAGACTTCTCGATGATGACCGAACGGGTGAAGGTGGCGCCGCCGTGGACAACGCGATGGCCCACCGCCTTGATGCTCGACATGTCCTGTATCACCCCGTGCTCGGGGCTCACCAGGGTATTGAGGATGAGCTCGATCGCGACCGTGTGCGTCGGGCACTCGTGCTCGACTACGTGGTCGGTCTTGCCCTTAGCCTTGTGCGTGATCGAGGAGCCGCCGATCGAGACCCGCTCGACGAGGCCGGTCGCCAGCACGTCCTTCTTGTCCCAATCGTATACTTGATATTTTACGGAGGAGGATCCGCAATTGAGTGTGAGAATGACCATGGAGTTCTCCTTAGGTAGGCGGGAATTTCTCCCAGTCTAGCATTCGAGGAGAACTTGGGCAATCGACCGAACTACTCGCCCTCGCCGGTCGTCGCCACCGAGGCGAAAATGCCGTCGATTTCGCTGTCGGCCTCCAAGGACGAGGCGTCTGCGGCCAGGGCGACCATCGCCTGGACGCTCCCTCCCGTGGAGACGAGGCGGACGCGAGCCACCGCCTTCTCGCCGTCGCCCTTCGTCGCGCCGCCCGCGTAGTCCGCGGAGAGTAGGCCGTTGTCGGTATAGGGCTCTCCGTCGGCCTTGAGCGAGAGCAGCACTCCCGTCTCGTCCTTAAGTAGCTTGGCGAGGGCGGCATAGGCGTCCGCAAAGGCCTTCTTGGCCTGCTTGGCGGCCTGGTCCTTCGCGGGAACCTGGTAGGCGGTGAGGAGGAACACGAGGCTCTTGCCGTCGGGGGCGAATACGCCGACCCTCGATTGCCCGGTATACTCCTGCATGTCCCAGCCCTGGGGATAGGTGAAGGAGAGGCCGGAGGCGTGTTTGTAGGTCAGGGGCCCCATGTCGGCCTGGTCGGCGGTCCCTTTGTCCGTCCCGTAGTATTCCTCGTCGCTCGCGGGGGCGACCGAGTCGGACTCCCAGTTCTCGTCGAAGCTATTGTCGGCGAATTGGCAGTTTACGGTGGAGGGCAGGATCGAGGAGCCGGCGAAGTAGTCGACCTTATTCCCCTTGAAGGCGCAGCCGTCGAAGGCCACCGAGTCCACGCCGCCGGATTCGGCGTAGATCTCTATGAAATTGCCGCCGGTGCTTCCCTCGAATTTCGTACCCTTGAACAGGACCTTGTCGGACTCCTCGAGGTAGAGCAGGGGATAGCCCTCGCTGGCCGAGACGCGGCAGGCGTTGAGCTCCAGGCCCTTGGTGTAGGAGGCCGACAGCGCTCCCGAGGTGGCCCCGGAAACCTCCGTGCGCTTGATCGCGGCGTCGGAGCACTCCCAGAGCTCGATCGCTATGGTGGTCGGCCCCTCGAAGGAGCAGCGGTCGAGGGTGAGCCCCTGGACCGACTCGGCGTAGAAGCTCCCGGCCCCGACGTCCGATCCCTTCTTGGAAGGGGTCCTGACGAAGCGTATGTTGTCGAAGGTGACGTTCTTGGACTCGTAGAGGCCTATTATGGAGGAAAGGCTGGAGTCGGAGACGATCCGGGCGCCGTCCGCGCCGCGGATCGTGACGTTCTCGACCTTGTTGATCGACAGCTCCTTGCCGTCGTCTCCGTCGTTCCAGGAAACCCACTGGCTTTTTACGCCGTAGGCGGTCGAGAGCTTGTAGTCGCCCTTCTTGAGCACTATGGTCTTGCCAGGCGCTATGGCACCGACGAGCTGCTTCGCGTCGGAGACGGTTATGGGCTGGGAAGTCTTCGCCTGGGCGAAGCCGGTGCCCGCGGCCGCGATAAGCATCGCGAAAGCGAGCGCGAGACGGCTGGAACGCGTCATTTTAATCCTCCATGGCGGTTAGGCGGCGAGGCGAGCTTGAGCCCGGCCCCCGCGGCGCTTATAGTACATTCAAGGCTGGCTAAAAGTAAGCCCGACGGAGGTGCTAATAATGGTTGTGCTGCCCATCCTCGGCTCCGAATCCAGCTACGCGCTGAACCCGCAAAAGATAATCGCCATCGGCCTCAATTACCGCGAGCATATAGCGGAGAGCCCCTCAGTGCTGGCCGCGAAGGCGGGCAGGGCCGCCATCGCGGCGCCGGACGAGCCCATACTCTTCGCGAAGACCCCCAACGTCCTGATCGGCCCCGGCGAGCCAATTACACTGCCCACCGCCTTCCTGGCGCATTACGCCTTTCCCGCGGCCAGGACGGACTACGAGGCCGAGCTCGCCGTGATCATCGGCCGCAGATGCAAGGACGTCGGGGCCGAGGAGGCCCTCTCCTGCGTACTGGGCTACACCTGCTTCAACGACGTGAGCCAGCGCGACATCCAGAACGGCGACCGATCGGGCTGGTTCCGAGGGAAGAGCTTCGACGGCTTCGGGCCGATAGGGCCGGCTATCGCGCCGGCCGCCCTCGTCAGCGACCCCCAGCGGCTCAAGATCGCCTGCCGCCTCAACGGCCGCGTAGTCCAGGAATCCAACACCGCGTCCATGATCTTCGGCGTGGCGGAGCTCGTCGCCTTCATCTCGCGGAACATGACGCTCGAGCCCGGCGACGTCATCGCCACCGGCACCCCGAGCGGCGTCGGCCCCTTGGCCGACGGCGACTTCGTGGAAGTCGAGATCGAGGGCATCGGAGTGCTCGCGAATCCGGTGATCGAGAGGTAATGGCCGATGGCTAAATCGAGCATAAGCGAGAGAACGGCCGATAGCGCCAACGCCGTCTTGGCGGGCGCGGGAGGCAAGGGATTCCTCAAGCGCCTCCTCCCCTTCCTGGGGCCCGCCTTTATCGCGAGCGTAGCCTACGTCGATCCGGGCAACTACGCGACGAACATCCAAGCCGGCGCCAAGTTCGGCTACACCCTGCTCTGGGTGATCTTCGCGTCCAACCTGATAGCCATACTCGTGCAGTCCATGTCGGCCAAGCTCGGGATAGCGACGGGCATGAACCTCGCGGAGCACTGCCGCGCTTCCTACCCGCCCTGGGCGGTCCGGTCGCTATGGGTCATGATGGAGATCGTCGCGATCGCCACCGACCTAGCCGAATTCATCGGCGCGGCCGTCGGCATACAGCTCCTGTTCGGCCTGCCGCTCTGGGTTGGCGGCCTCATCACGGCCGTCGCCACCTTCCTCATACTCGGCCTCGAGCGCTTCGGCTTCCGCCCCCTGGAGGCGGTGATCACCGGCTTCGTCGCCGTGGTGGCGCTCTGCTACCTCGTCGAGACCTTCCTCGATCGACCCGATTGGGCCGCACTCGGCATCGCGTTGGCCAGGCCGAAGCTACCGAACCAGGAGGCCATCCTGCTCGCGGTGGGAATCCTCGGCGCCACCGTCATGCCGCATGCCGTGTTCCTGCACTCCGCCCTAACCCAGAACAGGATCCGTCCGAAGGAGGTTTCCGGCCTCAAGCGGCTCTTCCGCTTCGAGCTCGTCGACGTCTTCATCGCGATGGGCATAGCGAGTTTCGTCAACGCGGCGATGCTCGTGATGGCGGCGGCCACCTTCCACAAGAGCGGAATGCCCGACGTCGGGACCCTCGAGAATGCGTACGTCACGCTCGAGCCCCTCCTCGGCAAGGCCGCGAGCATCGTATTCGGCGTATCGCTCCTTGCCTCCGGCCTCTCCTCTTCGACGGTAGGGACGAGCGCCGGGCAGATCATCATGCAGGGCTTCATCAAGCGGCACATACCGATCTGGCTGCGTCGCCTTATCACGGTGACGCCCGCGATGGCCGTAATCATGCTAGGACTGGACCCCACGAGGTCGCTCGTGATAAGCCAGGTCCTCCTCAGCTTCGGGTTGCCGATCACGATTTACTCCCTGCTCCGCTTCACGGCGGATAGGGGCAAGATGGGCGATCTCGTGAACGGCAGGGTCACGAATGTCCTACTCGGGGCGGCGACAGCCCTGGTATCGGCCCTGAACGTATACCTGATCGTCGCGACGATAGCCGGATAAGGAGCAAGAGATGTTCGAACGCATCATAGTCACCCTCGACGGCTCCTCGAGCTCGGAAGCCGCCCTGCCCGCGGCCGAGGGCCTCGCCCGCCGCCTGGGCTCCTCCGTCATGCTGCTCCACGTCGTCGAGGCCCGGCCGCCCAAGGCGGTCCACGGCGAGCGCCACCTCTCCTCCGCGTCCGAGGCGGAAGCCTACCTCGCGCCCCTCGTAGCCCGCCTCGAGCTCTGCGGCATCCGCGCCCGCGCCCACGTCCACGATTCGGATTCCGCTGGCGAGGTCACGGGCTCGCGCGGCGTCGTCGCCTCGGTCGCGGCGCACGAAGCGGAGTTCGGCAACGACCTCGCCGTGATGGCCGCCCACGGCAAGCGAGGCCTCTCGGACGCCCTCTCCGGCTCGCTGCCGCTCAAGGTGGCGGCCTCGGGCGGCGCCTCGGTCCTCCTCGTGCCTCGGCCGGCCCTGGCCGAGCACCGTCGCGCCAGCGCTCGCGCCGTCGAGGGAGCCTGCGAGGACCCCTCGACGACCGCCTTCGAGCCGCGCCGGCTCATAGTGCCCCTGGACGGGAGGATCGAGCACGAGGCGGCCCTGCCGGCGGCACTCGCCCTCGCGAAGGCCTTCGGCCTGCCCCTGCGGCTCGTGGCCGTCGTCCCGCGCTCCGGCTCCGATGCGGGCGGCGCGGGCATGGCCTTCGCGAGGATGTCGCCGGCCCTGAGCGGCGCCTCCCTCGAGTACGCGGCCGGGGCCTCGGAGACCTACCTGGCCGGCATCGCCGCCCGGCTCGCGCCCGGAGGCTTGAAGGCCGACTGGAAAGTGCTGCGCGGAAGGCCCGCCAAGGCCATAGTTTCCGCCGCCGAGGAGGGAGACCTACTCGTGCTGTCCACGCACCGGCGCCTCGGCCTCGACGCCAGCCTCGACGGCTGCGTGGCCTTCGGCGTAGCCCAGGCCTGGAAGGGGGCCATGCTCGTGGTCCCCATCCCGAAGGAAGGCTAGGGGCCCACGCTCCTAACGCGCAGCCCGTCGGCCTTGCCGAAGAGGTGATATTTCGATAACGATACGGTCAAGGGAGCCCCGGTCGCGTACCGGCCTCCCGCGGGTGCGCGCAAGGAGATCTCGCCGTCCGCGGCGAGGAGCGTGAGGACGACGGCCTTCTTGAGCGCGAGCGGCCTCGCGTCGATTATGGTGCCCCTAACGGACAGCGCGCCTTCGCGCGCGCCGACCTCGACGTCATCGGGGCGGACGCCGATCGTATAGCCCTCCAGGTCCTTCGATACGAAGGCCCCGTCCAGGAGATTGATCGAAGGCGTCTCCGGCTCGAAATTGATGAAGTCCGCGGCGAAGACGCTCCGCGGCTCCTCGTAGATCTCCACGGCGGTTCCCACCTGCTCTATCTTGCCGTCCTTCATTATCGCGATGAGGTCGGCCAGGACGAGGGCCTCGACCTGGTCGTGGGTGACGTATACAGTGGTGATGCCGAACTGCTTCAGGAGGACGCGCAGCTGGGTCCGATACTTCTCGCGGAGCTTCTGGTCGAGGTTGGAGAAGGGCTCGTCGAGGAGGAAGAGCCTCGGATCGCGCGTGATGCAGCGGCCGACCGCGACGCGCTGCCGCTCGCCGCCGGAGAGGCCCTTGGGCATGCGGTCCATGAGCCTCTCGATGTCGACGCCGAGCAGCTCGGCGGTGCGGCGGTACTTCTCGGCCGCCTCGGCGTCCAGCTCGGGAGTGCGCTTCCTGAAGACGAAATAGGAGAGGACGTTGGTCCGCGAGTCCATGTTCGGGTAGAGGGCGTAGTTCTGGAACACCATGCCGATCCTGCGCTCGGAGGGAGGCACCTCCCCCATGTCAACGCCGTCGTAGAGTATGCTCCCCCCGTCCACGCTCTCGAGGCCGGCGATGAGCCTGAGCAGGGTGCTCTTGCCGCAGCCGCTGGGCCCAAGTATCGCGACGACCTTCCCGTCGGGGATATTGAGGTCGAGGCCCTCGATTCTGAAAGTCGAGCCGTCGGCCCGAAGGGTCTTGCGGACTTGTCGCAGCTCGATATGGGCCATCGCGCGCTCCCTTATCGTCCGCGCTCGTGGGCGACGCGGGCCGCGGTCGCGAGCAGGAACCACGAGGCGTGGGGCAGCCACTGCTCGGCCCAGCGCCAATTGTCGTCCGACTCGGCGCCGGCCTCGCCCGGGCGCAGGAAGGCGATGCCCTCCTCGTCATCGAAGGCGCCGGTGACGCCGTTGCAGATGCCTCCGGGGCAGTTGACGAAATCGTAACGCCCGTTGAAGGAGTACTGGATGTTGTTGCGGCCGTAGCCCTCGATCATGCAGGCGTCGAAGGGATTGAGGCCCATGATCCAGTCGAGCTGGTCTGCGGCGTATCTCTCGAGCTCGGCCGAGAGTCCCCGGAGCGCTCCCGAAGAGGCCAGCAGGGTAGCGGAGCAGGCGAGGGAGGCGAGGCGGGCGTTCTCGCCCTGCCACCAAGGCGCGGCCCGCGAGTTATGGGGAAAGAAGAAGCGACGCTTCACCCGCCCCGAGTCCTCGTCCTTGAACAGGAAGCGGGCGTAGCCGAAGGGATTGGCGACCTCCCCGGCAAGGGCGAGCTCGAGGCGCAGGGCCTTCGCGACGGCTTCCCTCGCCGCCGCCGTCGACGCGGGATCCTTCTCTATCTCCGCGTAGGAAAGCAGGGCGAAGGCGGGCAGGCCCGCGTCCGAGGCGTGGTAGAAAGGCCGCCCCGGGGCGACCTCCCAGTACCCGGCGCCCTCGGCCTCTTCGACCATGCGCCCTCGGACCCTCGCCGCCATGTCCCGCGCCTTGAGGAGATAGCCGTATTCGCGCGTTGCGCGATACAGCTCCACGAGCGCCGACAAGGCGCAGTACTCGTCTATGAGGTTCCACTCGCCGTCGTTCGCGTACAGTTCGTTGTCGCGCTCGAGTACGGCATATGCCGATTTGGCCGCCTCGACATACTCGGCCTGGGAGAAGGCGGTCCCGGGATAGCGATGCCTGGCGGCGCTCGCGAGGGCGGCTATCGCGAAGCCTCCGCCCGAGCGGAAGGAGACCTCGTAGTTGCGGTCGGTAACCGTCTCCTCCGCCGCCGTGGAGGCTTCGCCGAACTGGTAGCTGGAGCGGCGGTACTCGAGCTCGATCGTCCGCTTCTCGGAGACGATGTCGAAGGCCTTGTCGCGGGCGATGGAGCGGAAGAAGGAGCCCGAGGGCGCGCGCATCCGCATCAGGAAATCCGCTCCCCAGGTTCCCTCGTCGAGGAGGCGCCGGCCGATCATCGAGTACTGCTCGTCGCCCGAGGCTTCCAGCAGGTCGTAGGCGCGGAAGAAGGCGAAGGCCGAGAAGGCCGCCTGCTGCGGGTTGAAGTAGCTCGCGTGGGAGAGGTGCGAGAGGTGGATGCCGTAGTCGCCCGAGGCGTCGTACCAGCCGCCGCGGAGATCGAGGGCGGAGGCGCCGGAGGAGGCGCGCGGCCCCGCGAAGCCTATGCGGCCGTCGCGATGCAGCCACTCGCCCGAGGAACGCTGGGCCTTGAAGTAGTAGCCGAGGCCCGAGATCATGCGGATGCCCACGAGGCTCTCGCGCACTTCGAAAATGCCCGAGCGGATCGTCCCCGAGGCCGTCTCCAGCTCGATGAGGTACTGCCCGTCCCCGCGGAGCGCCGAGAAGTCCAGCGTCCAATAGCTGCCCGTGTTCCACGAGGCTACCGGGCCGACGTAGTCCGCCTCGCCCGAGAAGGCGACGCTCGCCCCCTCCGCGCGGACCACCGAGAAGCGGCCGGCCCCCGCCTTCGCGTCGGCCTGCAGCACCGCCTTCTTGGGCCCCAGGCTCGTATATCCGATATGGTTCGTCAGTAGGGTCATCGCGGCGAGTGTAGTTCCGCCCTATCGGGCGGTCAAGCTGGAAGGCAGGTTGCAGAAGCTCCCCCGGGCCTATAGTATCGAGGCTATGACGCAAGGCGCATGGAGAAGGAAGCTCGCGGCCCTGGGACCCAGGGACATGGGACCCAGGAGCGGCGAGGTGCTGGGCAGGCTCGAGGAGCTGGCCATCGACGAGGGCGCCGCGGTCCTGGACGCCGCCTGGGGCTCGCTGCGCTCGGGTTCCGGGCCCAACGGCCTCCTGGTCCTCACGGACCAGCACCTCGCCTTCGTGGCGCCCGCCCCCGGCCCGTTGCGCGTCTGGTCCCTCCGCGGCCTCGCCGGCGGAGGGCCCCGCCCACCCCTGCGGGCCTCCGGCGCCGCCGACGAGGGCAGTTCGTGGTCGGTCGCCGTCGCAGCCGGGGCGATAGCCGAAGCCTGGCGGCTCGAGCCGCCCGCGCCCGAGCCCCGCCCCGCCCCGGCGGAAGCTCCACCGCGCGACGACTCCCCTTCCCCCCCGGGACAGGCTTCCGCAGGCGCCGTCGGGAGCGGCACCCTGGTCGCGGGCGCGAAGCGCTTCATGGAGGCGGTGATTTCCGACCTCGAGCTCCTCCTCCCCGACGCCTGGGGGCTCGCGGCCGCCTGCTACGACCGCGTCGGCATGGCCGACGAGGAGCGTCGCGTCTTCGCAGCCCTGAGCCTCCTTCCCTTCATCGCCAAGACGGGACCCTCGGGCCCGGCCCTGCCCGGCCCCGAGGGCATGAAGGAATTCTTCCGCGCCGGATCGCTCTCGGACGAGAAGCGTGCGAGCCTCCTCGCATGGGCGGGCGAGGTCGAATCTCAGGTCGCGGGCAGGCGCACCGCCGACTGGGGCGGAGGCCTCGCGAGGCTCAAGGCCCGCGACGAGGCCGAGGGTGGGGTCCGCTTCCATCGAGCGGCCGAGGCCTTCATACAATGGGCCAACATCTACGTGACCTCGGGCGGCCTCGACTGGGGCGATCCCTATTTCCTGAAATCAGTCTCGCACGACATACTCAATCCCATCGCCCATAACGCCGCGAAACGCGAGGCCGAGGCTCCGCGCGACCGTCCCGCCGCTCGAGACGCGGGCGTCGCGTCGGCGACCGCGACGGCGACGGGAACGTCGCGAGCGGCGGAGAAGGAGCCGGAGGCCAAGACCCAGGCCGCCCTCGACGCGGCGATGGCCAAGCTCGAGGCCCTGACCGGCATGGATCCGATCAAGGAGCAGGTGCGCAGCCTCTCGAACCTCATGCGCGTGCACCGCAGGCGCGAGGCCCTCGGCATGAAGGTGCCGCACATCGCGCTGCACTCCGCCTTCACGGGAAGGCCCGGCACGGGCAAGACCACCGTGGCGCGCCTCCTCGGCGAGATCTTCGCGGCGCAGGGCTTCCTCGCGAAGGGACACCTCGTGGAGACCGACAGGTCCGACCTCGTCGCCGGCTTCGTCGGGCAGACCGCCGGCAGGATGGACGAGGCGGTGAGCCGCGCCCTGGACGGGCTGCTCTTCATCGACGAGGCCTACACGCTGGTCCCCGAGGGCGCGGGCAACGACTTCGGGGCCGAGGCCGTGGACACCCTCCTGAAGCGCATGGAGGACTACCGCGACAGGCTCGTCGTGATCGTGGCCGGCTACCCCGAGGAGATGGAGCGCTTCCTCGACTCGAACCCGGGCCTCTCGAGCCGCTTCGGACGCCGGTTCGTCTTCGACGACTTCGCGCCAGAGGAGCTCGAGACGATCTTCCTGCGCTTCGTCTCGGACACGGGCATGAGCCTGACCGACGGCGCCCTGGGCAAGCTGCGCGTCTTCCTGAAGGCGGCCTACGACCAGCGCGACGACAGCTTCGGCAACGGCCGCTTCGTGCGCAACCTCTTCGAGAAGGCGCTCGAGCGCCAGGCAGACAGGCTGGCGCCCTACGCCGACCTCACTCAGGAGCTGCTGTCCACGATCGAGGAGACGGACCTTCCGGATAAATGACATAGGGCAGAAAGGGCTTGAATCATTGATTCCCTGGCCTGTTCGCAATCGGAGCGCGGATGAAAAAGACCGAGCCATCCAAGAAGCTGGGTTTTACCGCCTTAATGATTATTTGTGGGGCCCTCGAGGTCTTTTCCCAAGACGGCCCCTTCGTTATCAGGGACGTCGATCTCCGGGTCCAGGGGAGGACGCGATCCTTCGTCCTCATGCAAAAACTCCTCGCCGATGGCACAATGATAGGAAAGACCTTCGACAATCTCGCCTCCTTCGAGGCCTTCATCGAGCATCAGCGACAATTAATCTGCAATTACCGCGTCATCGCCTCGGCCCTATCGAGTTACGGGCTGAGCCCCGGAGCATCCGGGGGCAGCGATGCCCACGTCAGATTCGACGTCGTCGATACATGGAACCTCGCCCTCCTTCCCAAGCCCAGCCCTTCATCGACGCCGTGGTAGTGATGCCTTCTTGGCGATGGGCTCCGAGCGCCGATTGGCTCTGGGCATCGAGCGGGCTCGAACTCATCTTCTTCCCGACCCATTGGCGGAGTTTTATCGTGAGGACGGGAATCGGCTGGGACTTGATCAGCCTGGCTCAGACACATTCCCTTTGGGCGACCTCGCGACGGGACGGCAGGAGCCCATGGGAATACAGCATCGGAACGGGCTTGGCCTATTGAGGGAAGCCCGGAAGCTCAGAATCGATAGCTCGCGGCGAAGCTCAGGCTCGTCGCGTTCGATACGACGTGGACGTAGAATTTGCTGCCCGATCCGTCCTCGTCGCAGGTCCAGGATTGCCTCGTCCCGGGATCCGAGGTCGAGCGGAGGAGATCGAGGCCCTTATAGGGGTAGAATTCCACGTGCCCCCCGCCGGAGATGTCGAAATCGTAGGAGAAGCCCCTCTGCAGCATGGTGACGTACCAGCGGTCCGCGCCGCCGTAGGCATGGACGGCCCCGCCGTCGTACCAGATCAATTGCTCGGTATCGAGGGCGAAGCCGTCGTCGCTCGCGGAGCCTCCCGTCGAGCCGGACTTGAAGACCGTCTGAACGGTCGCGCGGTACTTCATCGCGCGGTAATCGGAGCCGACCGGAATCGAATAGCTCGTGCCCGTGACGAACGTGGTGTTCGGGAGGGGGCCCTCGTCCCAGCTGACCTGGTAGCCCTCGACCTCGTAGCCCTTCCATTTGTCGCTCGAGAGGTTAGGCGCGCCCCAGCCGATCGTGATCTCGCTCGCGTAGTCGCCGTCGCTCGCGCTGACCGCCGTCGGGGCCGCGTCGTCGAACAGCGCGTTGAAAAGGTCCTGGCAGCCCGCGAGGCCGAGGGCGGCCATGAGGGCGGCGAGTGCGAGGAAGGCGGGCCTGACCCTCATAGCCTGAACCCCGCGAATACCAGCAGGTTGCCAGCCCGGTCGAAGTAGTCGAAGCCGAGCCTCGCGGCGGCGGTTGCCGCGTCCATCAGGGAATCGACGACGAAGAGGTACTCCAGGCCGATCCGCGCGAAGCGAGCCGGTCTGTACTCGAGGCCCAGGCGGAACGAGAGGCCGAGGTAGGCCTTGAAGGACTGCTTGAATTGGTCGAAGGCGTCCGAAAGCCCGGGGTAATACTTCGTGGACTCGTTCGGCACGATGAGCGACAGGGCCGGCCCCGCGCCGACGCGGACGGCGAAAGGCGCGCCGTAGCTCTCCAGCGGGGCGATGTACCAGGCGACCGGGGAGATGAAGTGCTTGGTGTGATAGAAGATCCAGCTTGACCTCATGCCGGAAAAGCCGTCGGGCATCGAGCTCCATTGGACCGGGCCGGTCCAAGGACCCGAGCCGCTCTCGGGATAATAGTACTCGGTCTCCATGAAGGCGTAGTCGAGGCTGAGCTCGAAGTTGGGCGAGGCGATATAGCGGAGGCTTAGGCCTGGAAATGCGGAGCGGAAGACGTCGGCGCGCGCGGATGGCGTGCCCGCGAAAAGGTCGACCCCTAGGCGGCCTCCCTGCGCGGCGGCGGACGCGAGGGCGCAGGAAAACAGAATCGCCGCGGACGCGACCCGGATCGCATTCATATATAGGCAAGTATATCCATTACGCCGAGAATCGCAATGCCGCCCAGAGCGCTACAGCTTGATCCAGATTTTCCTCGCGTCCATGACCAGGGCAGCGGCGGCGACGAGGGCCAGGACCAGGAAGGATCCGCCCCAGGCGAGGGAGGTGGCGGAGGAAGCCGGCGCGAGCGCCTTGAGACCGAGGGTGAGGACCCCGCCGGCCATGTAGGCGAAGAGCGGGTTCCGGCCCAAGTCGCCCACGAGCGGCGGCTCCCTCCCCGCGATGCCGACGAGGACTTCGACCGCGGCCAAGGCGAGGAGGGCCGCGCCGAAGGTCAGCAGCAGGTAGCTGACCGAGAGCAGGTGCTTGTTCAGCGGCAGCGCGAGGGAGGAGGCAAGGGCGCAGGCGCAGATCGCGGTGCCATGGCTAGACTGTAGGCCGAGGGCGGGCCCGACGCAAGGGAGGCGGCCTAGGCCTTCCCCAGGAAGGCCTCGACGATCGCCGGATCGGCCAGGAGCTCCTCGCTCGGTCCCCGCTTGAAGAGCCTGCCGTGCGCGAGCACCAGTCCTGAGTCGGCTATGCGCAGGGCCTGGCGGGCGTTCTGCTCCACGAGGAGTATGGTCGTTCCGGAGCGCCTGATCTCGGCTATTGTCTCGAAGATCGCGGACACGAGCATGGGAGCGAGCCCCATGCTCGGCTCGTCGAGGAGGAGGAGCTTGGGCGCGGCCATGAGGGCGCGCCCTATCGCGAGCATCTGCTGCTCGCCTCCGGACAGGGATCCGGCGAGCTGGAGCCTGCGCTCCGCGAGGCGCGGGAAGAGGGCGTAGACCCGCTCCTCGTCCTTCGCCACCTCCGCGGCGGCGTCGCGGCGAGTCCAGGCGCCGAGCTCGATGTTCTCGGCGACGGTCAGGGGGGCGAGGATCGCCCGGCCCTCGGGCACCTGCACCAGGCCAGCCCTCACGATGCGGTCGGGCCGAAGGGCCGCGATGTCCCGGCCCCCGAAAGCGATGGAGCCCGAGGAGGCGCGGACGAGGCCGCTCAGCGCGAGGAGGGTGGAGCTCTTGCCCGCGCCGTTGGCGCCGATGACGGCTACTATGGCGCCGGCCTCGACCGAGAAGGAGAGGCCGCGCACCGCCTCGATGCTGCCGTACCGCACTTCGAGATCGCGCACCTCGAGGAGGCTCATGTCATTCCCTCCCCAGGTAGGCTTCGAGGACGGTCTCGTCGCGCGAAACCGCCGCGGGCGAGCCCTGGGCGATCTTGCGGCCGAAATTGAGGACGACGATCTCGTCGCAGGCCGCCATGATGAGGTCCATGTGATGCTCGACGACGAGGATCGCGACCCCGTGGCGCTTCAGGTCCACTATGAAGTCGCCCAACGCGGCCGTCTCGATCTCGTTCATGCCCGCGGCGGGCTCGTCCAGCAGGAGCAGGCGCGGCTGCAGGGCGAGGGCGCGGGCTATCTCGACGCGCCGCTGGTCGCCGTAGGACAGCTTGGCCGCCTCCATCCCGGCGAGGCCGGAAAGGCCGAGGCGCCCGAGCAGGCCGAGCGCCTCGCGCCTCGCCTCGGCCTCCTCGCGCAGCATCGAGGGTAGGCGAAGCCAGGCGGCGAGCAGGCCGGAGCGGATCCGGGCGTGATGTCCCACGACGACGTTCTCGAGGACGCTCATCTCGCCGAAGAGCTGGATGTTCTGGTATGTGCGGGCGATGCCCGAGCGCGCGATGCGGTGCGCCTTGCGGCCCTGGATCTCGCGGCCGAGCCACTCGATCTTGCCCGCGCTCGGCGGCAGCAGGCCCGAGACGAGATTGATGAGGGTCGTCTTGCCCGCGCCATTGGGTCCGATGAGGCCGTAGATCCGGCCCTCCTCCATATCGAAGCTGAGCTCGGAGAGGGCGAGGACGCCGCCGAAGCTGCGCCCGACCCCGCTCAGGCTGAGGAAGGTCCCCGGCCCGCCGGCGGAAAGGCCGCGCGCGGCCGAATCGCGCGCGGCCGAACCGACCGCGGCGAAGGCGAGGACGTCGAGGGCATCGAGCTTCATCGCCTTCGCCGGGCCGGTGGCTCGGCGCTCGCCCCTGCGGACGAAGAGCGCGGCTATTCCGCCCGGGGCGAAGACGATGACGAGCATCAGGGCGAGGCCGTTCAGGATATTGGGCAGCTGGGCGAAGTCCTTGAGGAATCCGATCGAGGAGCCGAGACCGTCTCGCAGTAGTATCGGCAGCGCCGTGAGGAAGCCGGCGCCGAGTATCGGCCCGAACCACTGTCCCGAGCCTCCGAACACCGCGTAGCCGAGTATGTCGACGGCTCGGTTGAACTTGAAATCGCCGTTGTCGAGGGAGCCGATGGAGTGGGCGTAGAAAGCCCCCGCGAGGCCGGCGATGCAGGCGCTGGCGAGGAAGGCCATGTTCTTATAGGCGACGACGTCGATGCCCATCGTCTCGGCCGCCTCGGGGTTCTCGCGGATCGCGCGCAGCGCCCTGCCGGTTTTGGACCTCGAGGCGGACCAGAACAGGTAGCAGAGGAAGGCGAGCGCGAGGGCGAGGCTCCAAGCCTGGGTCTTCTTCATCGCCTCGTAGGCGAAGCCGGTGGACAGGTTGGCGCCCGTGGCGCCGCCCGTGAGCCCCGGGAGGAGGATGATGGAGACGCGCACAATCTCTCCGAAGCCCAGGGTGCAGATGGCGAGGTAGACGTCCTTGAGGCGGAGCACGGGCAGGCCGATGACGAGGGCCACGGCGGCGCAGGCGAGGACGGCCGCTGGAATGGACAGGTAGACGGGCAGGCCGAGCTTGATCGTGAAGATGGCCGACGCGTAGGCGCCTATAGCCGCGAAGCCGGCGCTCGCGAGCGAGAGGAGCCGCGCGTGCAGGGTCGCGAAGGCGCTAAGGGCCAGCATCGCGTTGATGAGGAGGCGGTCCAGGTCCTGCGGGTTCTTGACGCAGAGGTAGGCGTCGGCGGCGACGACGACGGCAGCGACCGCCCAGGGGGCGATTTTCATGCGCGGTCCGCCTTGCCCCTGCCCATGATGCCGTTGGGCTTCACGAGCAGGATGATGAATAGGATGAGGAAGGCGATGGCGTCCTTGATGTCGCTCCCGCCGGGGACGTAGGCGATGGTCAGGGTCTCGACCAGCCCGAGGAGGAAGCCGCCGACGACGGCGCCCTCGATATTACCCATGCCTCCGAGGATCACGACGGCCAGGCCGCGGAGCTCGATCTGGTTGCCCATGCCGGGGACTATGTTGTTCGTGAGGAGGGCGACGAGTATGCCCGCCGCGCCGGCCAGGGCTCCCCCGACCAGGAAGGTGACGACGATCACCGAGTTCACGTCGATGCCGAGGAGCCGCGCGGCCTTCTGGCTCGCCGCCACCGCGCGGATCGCCTTGCCCATCCGCGACTTCCTGATGAAGAGCCCGAGGGCCACCATGAGCAGGACCGAGGCCGCGAGGATGAGGATCTGCGCCCGGCTGATGCGCACGCCGCCGGCCCCCCCGATGAAGAAGGGCTTGGGGTTCAGGACGCTATTGGGGAAGCGCCTCGTCTGGACGCCGAAGACGGCCTCGGCGACGCTGACCATGATGAGCGAGGCGCCGATGCTGCTGATCATGGAGCTGAGCTTGTCCGCTCCCTCGCGGCGCAGGGGCCTGAAGGCCACGAACTCCAGCATAAGCGCGATGGCGGCGCCGGCGATCATGGCCGCGACCAAGCCGAGCGGCAGGGGCGCGCCTCCCGCGGCCATGATGAGCCAGCCGACGAAGGCGCACCACATGAAGGTGGCCGCGTGCGCGAGGTTGAGTATGTCCAGGACCCCGAAGATGAGGGTGAAGCCCATCGCATACACGCCGTAAAGCGCGCCGCGCGACAGGCCGTCGACGAGGTTCTGGGCGAGGAAGACCGGATCGGCGAGGAGGCTCAGATCCATCGCCACGCTACGCTTTGGCGCGCCAAGCTTCGCTTGGCGTTATATTACTGGAACAAGACGTATTTGCCGTCCTTTACGGTCAGCGGCACGCTCTGGCAGACGGGGTCGCGGTTCTCGTCGAAGGAGAAAGAGCCGAGGGTGGTGTCGAGGCCCTTGACCTTGCCCAGGGCGTCGCGGATCGCCGTCCTGTCGGCCGAGCCCGAGCCCTTGATGGCGTTGGCGACTATGAAGAGCCCCGAGTAGCCCTGGGAGGCGAACTGATCGGGATCCCCGCCGTACTTCTTCCTGAAGGCCTCGACGAAGGCCTTGCTCTTGGGCACGACGCTGTCGATGAACCAGGAGGAGCCGACGATGAGGCCCTCGGCCGCCTCCTTGGCGTTCTTGATGACGTTGGGGCTGTTGAATCCGTTGCCGCCGACGATGGGCACGGTTATGCCGATCTCGCGCGCCTGCTGGAGCACGGGGATGGCCTCGCCGACGAGGGAGCAGAGGACGAGGATGTCGGGCTTCTTGGAGAAGAGCTTCTGGAGCTGGGTGCGGAAGTCGGAGTCGCCCTTCGAATAGCTCTCGGTGGCGACCAGCTGGATGTTCAGCTTGGCGAGGGAGGCCTTGAAGACGTCGGCCTCGCTCTTGGAGTACTCCTGGTCGGCCTGGAAGAGCAGGGCGGCCTTCTGCGGCTTGTACTTGGCGATGACCGCCGCGAGGGTGCCGGGAATGACAGCCGCTTGGGGCAGGCTGTCGCGGAAGATGAAATCGCCCATCGCGGTGATGCCGACGGCGGTAGTGCTCGTGCCGAGGACGGGGACGCCCGCCTTCTGGGCTACGGGGTCGGCGGCGAAGGCGGTGCCGCTGAGGGTGGGCCCGATGATGGCGGACACCTTCTCGTCGTTGATGAGCTTGGTGAATACACTGATGCCTTCCTGCTTGTCGGCCTTGTCGTCGGCGACGACGAGCGCTAGCTGGCTGGACCCGAGGAGCTTGGAGGCGTTGATCTCCTCCGCGGCGAGCTCGATGCCCTTGCGGATGGAGATGCCGTAGGCGGAGTTATCGCCGGTGAGCGTCTCGACGACGCCGATCTTGATGGTCGCGGGCAGGGGAGCCGCAGAGGCGACGGCGGCCGCCGCGAACGCGATGGCGCACAGGATACTTCTCTTCGCTGACATAGGCACCTCACTCAAGAATTTTGAAGATAGGGTTTTCCGATTCTCCAAAAAGTAACAGGCCGTGTCAATACAGCCGCTTGCTTGCCCGGCGCGGCTCCGGGCCAGTACCTTCGTTCCATGAACAACCGCAAACGAGTTCGCGCCTCGCTGGGCCTGATCGCATCGTCGTACCTGCTGCTCGCCCTGCCCCAAGCCGCCATGGCGCAGGGAACCGCCGAGCCGGCGCCGGCATTCAAGGCCTTCGACATCGGGGGCAAGGCCGTCTCCTTCCCCTCGGATTTCAAGGGCAGGATCGTCATGCTCGATTTCTGGGCGACCTGGTGCCCTCCCTGCGTGGCGGAGGCTCCCGTCGTAGCCAAGGCCTACGCCCGCTACCGCGACAAGGGCTTCGACATCCTCGGGGTATCGCTGGACCAGGCGAACAGCCTGGACCGCCTGCGCTCCTTTACGAGGCAGTTCGGGATGCCCTGGAGGCAAATCTACGACGGCAAGTATTGGCAAGCCCGGATCGCACGGCTCTACGGGATCGACTCCATACCGAGGGCCCTGCTCGTCGACGGGGACACGGGCAAGGTGCTCGCCGCGGGTGACGACCTGCGCGGGGAGTCCCTGGCCCCGGCGATAGCGAAGGCGCTGGCGGGGAAGAAATAGCCCTAGCGGGAGCCGGCGAGATTCTCGTCCAGGTAGCGCAGGACTAGGGCCGGCGTAAGCAGCTCGGGCAGGATGACGGGAGCCTCGGAGCCGGGTACGTACAGCGCGTACAGCGGTACGCTCGCGCGCTCGAGCTCGGCGAGGGCCCGCCCTACCCCATCGTCCCTGGTCGTCCAGTCCGCCTTGAGGGCCGCGACGCCCAGCTCGGCGAAACGGGCGCGCACAGCGCCGTCGTCGAGGGCCAGGGCCTCGTTTACCTGGCAGCTCAGGCACCAGGCAGCCGTGAAATCCACGAATACCGGAGCGCCCCGCCTCCGCAGCTCCTCCAAAGCCTCCCTGCTCCAGGGCAGCCAGAAGCCGTCGGCCTTGGCCTCAACCCCAGCGAGGCCGGCGGCGCTCCCCTTCGGCGCGACGGCACCCCGGACGGACCAGGCGATGCCTCCCGCCGCCAGGAGGAGGGCCAGCGCCGCCGCGATCGCGCGGTCGCGGCGCCGGCGATCGAGGCCGCCCCAGTTTCCCCACACCCAGGCTCCGAGCCCGGCGGCTAGGAGGCCCTCGAGGAGGGCGAGCAGGGCCGAGGCGCCGCGGAGCTCCGCGAGGACGAAGGCCATCCATATGACGGCCGCCATCATGGGGAAGCCGAGGATCTGGCGGAAGCGCGGCAACCAGGCGCCGGGTTTGGGCAGGCGCCGCGCGAGGCCCGGAAGGGCCGAGATCGCCAGGAGGGGCGCCGCCATGCCCAGGCCGAGGGCGCTGAAGACGCCGAGGGCCGCGGCGGCGCCTTGGGACAGCGCGTAGCCGACGGCGACTCCCATGAAAGGCGCGGTGCATGGAGTCGCGACCGCCGTCGCGAAGAAGCCGGATAGGAAGGAAGAGGCCGCCTCGCCGCGGCCCTCGCGGCGAGGATCGCCGGCGCCGAGTCGCGTCAGCGAGGCGCCGAGCTCGAACACGCCGAAGAGATTCAGGCCCAGGAGGAAGAAAATGGCGGCCGCGACCGAGACGAAGCTCGGGTCCTGGAGCTGGAAGCCCCAGCCCGCGGCGAGGCCGCCCGCGCGAAGGACGAGGAGAGCTCCCGCGAAGATCCAGAAGGAGACGAGGACGCCGGCGGTGAAATACAGGCCCTGTGCGAGGCCGCGGCGCCGTGAATTCGTCGGCCGTCTCGCGCCCGTCGCGCCTCGCGCGAAGGAGAGGGCCTTCAGCGAAAGCACGGGCAGGACGCAGGGCATCAGGTTGAGGATGAGGCCGCCGGCGAAGGCGAGGAGCAGGGCGAGGGCGAAGCCGACGCCGCGAGGGCCCGGGACGATGGGCAGCGAAACTTTTAGGCTGGCCCCTCCCGGCATGCACTCGACCCTGCAGGCCAGCCACTCGACCCTTGCGCCTATCGCCGCTTCCTTTCCGGGCGGAAGCGCGGCCGGGGCCCGGAAGCGCGCATTCAGGCGGAGACTCCCCGAATAGCCCTGGGATTCCACGCCCGAGAGGGAGAAGGACTCTCTTTGGGGCCATTCGAGGGGAAGCGCGACGAACCCCGGAGGCAGGTCCCAAACGATCGTAGTGGGAAGGCCAGCCGCGAGGCCCGTGACCGGCTCGGGGCCGTAGACGTGCCAGCCTGGAGCCATGTCGAGGCCGAGGACGAGGGTAAAGACCTCTCCGGGTCGCGCCGAAGCCTCGCCGGCCTCCAGGCTGGCCGTGACGGGGCTCGGCTCCTGCGCGGCGAGAGGCGCGACCAGAGCCACCGAGAGAAGGGCGGCGAGCAGCGGCGCGAGGCGGAGCGGGCGATTCCCTGGGACCGGCACTTTCTAGCCCGCGAAGCTGGAGACGAATTCCAGGATGGGGAACCTCCAGCCCAGGGCGGGGCGGAGCGCGTAGCTTCGGTCCATCGAGCCGCAGACCTCGAGCATGACCTCGCGCAGCTCGCCCGCCTCGGGGAGGGCCGCTTCGCTGGAGGCGAAGAGGTCGCGGACGAAGGCCTCGGCCGCCTCGTCGCCGAAGCTCGGGAAGCGCCGCTTCAGGTAGTACAGCGAGGCGCCGATGCAATTGACGCTGTGCTGCTTCACGAAAAGGACGCTCTCGGTGATCGCGAGCGCCTCGTCGCGCAGGCCGAGCACCCAGCGCTCGACCTCGTCGCGCTTGAATCCGCGGGCCTCGCCGGCGCCCAAGCGCCCCACGAGCTCGGAGACGAGCATCCAGTTCGCGACGACGAGGAGGACGTGGAGGCTGGGGACGCAGTCGAGATGGGGATCCAAGGCGTGGATGAGGGCGAAGCGGAGGTTGTAATTCTTCGAGGGCCTCGTCGTGGTCGTATGCACGACCGAGTAGACGCTTCCCGCCTCGGCGTAGAGACGTCGGATGGCCCCGATGAACGCGGCCATCTCGGGCGTGGCCGATTCGCCGTAGAGCCGCCAAATCCGATAGAAGGAAGCCATCCAAAGCTTCACGAACTCGAGGTATTTCTTCATATAGCGAGGGTCGAAGGGGACGGAGGCGTCGAGGGGATGGTCGACATTGACCACGGGCCGGCGGCGTAGCACGACGTTCTCGAACTGCGGGTAGAAGAAGGAGCGCACAGCCTCCGCCGCGACGCGGAGCGCGGGCAGGGTCAGGCTCGGCCTCGATATGGCCAGGGCTATCGGCCTCGCATAGCCGACCGTTCCGTGCAAGCGCGAAGATGCCATGCGGGATACTATACCGCCGAGGGCGGCTTGGGCAACGACGGCAATAGCGAGCCTTATTCGCGCCTTCGGCGCTGGCTCGCTGAGTGGAATTGCATGGCCATGGCTATGGTCGAGCTAATAGCGAGCCTTATTCGCGCCTTCGGCGCTGGCTCGCTGAGTGAAATTGCATGGCCATGGCTAGGGTCGAGCTAATTGCGAGCCTTATTCGCGCCTTCGGCGCTGGCTCGCTGAGTGAAATTGCATGGCCATGGCTAGGGTCGAGCTAATAGCGAGCCTTATTCGCGCCTTCGGCGCTGGCTCGCTGAGTGAAATTGCATGGCCATGGCCATGCAATTTCACTATAGGTGAAACGTCCTACTCTAGAATGCGGCGTTTACCCTATTCGTAGATACCGGGATGGGGGTTACGTTGATCTACCGAAAACGCGGCCTTCCGCCGCGCATCCCATATTCCCGTACGGAGGAACTCGAATGAAGAAACGCAGCATCTTCGCGTTGGCCATTCTCGCCCTCAGCATGATCGCCTCTACGTCGCTCTTCGCGGCGGACAAGGTCAAGCTGACGGTCTGGGGCCGCGACATCGCCGATGACGACGCCGCCCACGCCTACGTAAAGGCCCTCGTCGCCGGATTCCAGGCCAAGTATCCCGACATCCAGCTCGACTACATCGCGCTCGGGGACCCCGGACTGGCCGACAAGACCAAGATCACGATGGCCTCGGGCTCCGGCCTACCGGACATCTTCCAGAGCTGGGGCGGCTCGGTCATGGGCGGCTACGCCGACGCGGGCCAGCTCCTCGACCTCAGCAAGGAACTGAAGACCGTCCCCGGCAGCGCGGCCGCGGCCGGCGCGATGACCTGGAAAGGCAAGATCTACGGCGTGGCGCCCTTCTTCGCCGTCGCCGGCGTCTTCGTCAACGAGGGCATCTTCAAGGCCAACAACCTCAAGTACCCGACCACGGTCGAGGGCTTCGAGGCCGTCTGCGACGCCCTCAAGGCCAAGGGCATCCAGCCCATCGCCTGCGGCGAGAAGGACAAGTGGCCCGGGCTCGCCCTCTACATGTATCTGACCAACCGCTTCGGCGGCGACGCTTCCGCCAGGGCCGCGGCCCGCAAGCTCGCCTACGACTCCGACGCCTTCGTCAAGGCCGCCCAGCTCTACCAGAAGTGGGTCAAGGCCGGCTACTTCGGCGCTACCCCCGTCGGCGAGGGCTATGGCGACGCCCAGCAGCTCATGGCCACCGGCAAGGCCGCCATGCACATCACCGGCTCCTGGATGTGCGGCAACTACTCCGACCCCAACTTCACCGACCAGCAGCTCGGCTTCTACGCCTTCCCGGCCCTCAAGTCCGGCGGCGTCGGCAAGGCCACGGACATCATGGGCATGACCGACATCGGCTTCGCCGCGACCAAGGCCGCCGCCTCGAAGAAGGACGCCGTCGTCAAGTTCCTCGCCTACTCGATGAGCCCGGAGGCCGGCGCCGCCGAGCCGGGACGCATCGCCTCCATGCCCGGCGTCAAGGCCAAGACCGCCCTCACCGGCCAGGCCACCGCCGTATTCGCCTCCGCGAAGACGGTCACCTTCTGGTGGGATCAGGATCTGCCTCCCTCCGTCACCTCGCCCTTGAACGACACCATCCAGACCTTCTTCCTCCCCGATACGGACGTGAAGAAGTCCCTCTCCGCCTACGAAGCCCTCGTCACCGAGAACATGGGCGCTGTAAAGAAGTAAGGACCCTCGGGGGAAGCTTCGCCGCCCGCGCTCCGCGCGCGGCTGAGCTTCCCCCCGCTCGCCGACGGCCCGCATGCCTAGCCGGGGATTTCCCTCGTGGGCTGCGGGTCCCTTGCACTACAATGAACCCTACGGAGGGCACGCGACGTGAGCGAGAGACCAGGAAAGCAGGCCATCGGGCCTAGCCGCAAGAGGCGCGTCCGCGACGGCAACAGGTCGGTATTCATCTTCCTCTGCCTGCTTCCCGCCTTCATCTTCCTCGCTGTATTCCTCTACTACCCGATAGAGGAAACCTTCCGCATCGCCATGACGAAGTCGTCGGGCCTCGGTCCGGAGCCCTACATCGGTTTCGACAACTACGCGAAGCTTTTCTCGAACGAGGAGTTCCTCGCGGGCCTATTGCACGTCTTCACGTGGGCCTTCTTCAGCATCATCATCCAGCTGCCCCTGGCCTTCCTGATAGCCTTCTCCCTCACCTTCTACGCGAACAGGTTCACCGGCGGCCTCCGCGCGGTCTTCTACCTCTCGAACGTCCTGCCCTCGGCCATCACGGCCATGCTGGGCAGGTTCATCTTCGCGCCCAAATACGGCATCATCGCAAGCCTCTCCAGCACCCTCGGATGGAAGTGGCTAAGCGGCATCGACTTCCTCGGCAACCAGGACCTCGCCTTCTGGTCGGTCTTCGCCATAGCGACCTGGGCCTACACCGGCTTCCCCATCATCTACCTCATGGCCAGGATCGACCAGATCCCGAAGGAGGTCAGGGAGGCGGCCGAGCTCGACGGCTCCACGGGCTGGCACTACGCGATGAAGATTGTCCTGCCCGAGATCGGCTATCCCCTTCGCATCCTGGCGGTACTCTCCACGGTGGGCAGCCTCAGGCTCTTCGACCTGCCCAACATGATGACCTCAGGCGGTCCCGGCAACGCGACGGTCACCCTCGGGATAACCCTGTATCGGCACGGCTTCGTCAACTGGAACTACGGCAAGGCGGCGGCGATAGGCGTCGTGATCTTCGTCCTCTCGCTGGCCTTCACGGTCGCGCAGTTCTCGTTCGGCAACAGGAAGGGAGGCGAAACCACATGAGCGACGCGCGCAACGCCGCCATCGTGCGGCGGGGAAGCCGGGCCGTCAGGATCCGCCATGGCGGTCCCGAGGTATTGGCCACGGTCCTGCTGGTGGCGATCGCCATCGCGGTGATAAGCCCCCTGATCATTCCCTTCCTCTTCGTATTCAAGACCCAGCTGGAATTCGCCTACCATCCCTGGGCCTGGCCGAGGCAATTCTATTGGAACAATTTCGTGGATTCCTGGAAGGCGGTGCGGATAGACCAAGGCCTGGTCAACACCCTGATCGTGAGCCTCGGGGCAATCGTCACGACCCTGCCCCCCGCGGCCCTGGCGGGCTACGTCTTCGCCCGCTACAGGACCAAGGCCACCGAGATCGCGTTCTACGCGATCATGGTAGGCTACTTCGTGCCCGCGCAGATGGTCCTGATACCCCTCTACAAGATGGAGGTGGCCCTCAAGCTCAACGACACCCTCTATGGCCTCTTCCTGCCCATGGCCGCCTTCGGCATACCTTTCTGGACCCTCATCTACCGCTCCTTCTTCAAGAGCCTGCCGGGCGATCTCGCCGAGGCGGCCCGCATCGACGGGGCCGGGCACGCTAGCACCTTTTTCAGGATCATGCTGCCCCTCGCCCAACCCGCGACCATCCTGGCCCTCCTCCTCGTGTTCATCGGCGCCTGGAGCGACTACCTGCTCTCGCTCATACTCCTGTCGAGCCAGCAGCGCTTCACGATGCAGCTGCGCGTCGCGTCCTTCCTGGGCGCCTACGGCACGGATCGGATGCCGCGTTACGCCGCGGCCGCGATCATATCGGCCGCGCCGACGATCATCCTCTACGTGATCGGTCACAAGAAGATCATCCAGGGCACCATCGCCGGCGCCCCGAGAGAGTAGTAGGATGGACGCGCGGAGGCCGCATCGCTATCCTGGCTAGCGATGCGGGACGATAGGGGCAGTAAGGAAGGGAGGGCGCCGGTCATCGGCTTCCTCGCGGCTCGCTTCGACGAGGCCTACCAGAACGCCGTATGGCGGGGGGCGGTCGACGAGGCCGAGCGCATAGGCGCCGCACTGGTATTCTTCGGCGGCCAGAGGATCGGCAGCCCGATAGGCTACGAGGCCCTCGACAACATCGCCTTCGACCTGGCCAAGCACAGCCAGATGGCGGGACTCATCGTGATGTCCAACGTCATCGGCACCTATCTCTCCCCGGAGGAGCAGCTCGAGTTCCTGGGTTCCTTCGGCCGCATGCAGGTCCTGTCCATCGGCGTCGACTTCCCCGGCATCGCGAGCGTCCGCGTCGACGCCTCGGGCGGCATGGAATCCATCGCCCAGCACCTCACGCGCGTCCACGGGCGCAGCCGCTTCCTCTTCCTCGCGGGGCCCAAGGGGCATATCGAGTCCGAGGCGCGCAAGGCCGAGTTCCTGCGGAGCGTCCCGGAGGGAGCCCGGGTCCTCTATGGGGACTTCACCGAAGAGGACGCCCGCGCGAAGGTCTCCCGCTTCCTGGCCGAAGACGGGGCTCCGGCGGACGCTCGCATCGACGCCGTCATCGCCGCCAACGACCTCATGGCCGTCGGCGCGATGCGCGCCTTGGCGGAGAGGGGCATCGACGTGCCGCGGGAGGTGTCGGTCACCGGCTTCGACGACACCGAGGACAGCCGCTTCACCGTACCGCCCCTCACGACCGTCCGGCAGCCCGCCGCGGAGCTCGGGCGAATTGCGGTCGCGAGCATAGCGACCCGGCTCGGCCTTGTCTCCGAGAATCGCGCCGAGCATCCCCGCGTATCCTTCGTCATACGGGAGTCCTGCGGCTGCCCCTACGCGCCGGAGCAGGAGGAGGCCGTCGACGACGGTGAAGCCCTCGAGGCGGCTCCCGCCGCCCTGTCCCTCGATACCCGGGCGGTCCTCTCGTCGGAGGTCAACCGCGAGATACGCGCGGGGCGAAACCCAGCCCGCCTGCGCCGGCGCGCCTTCGATCCCGCCTTCAGGGAAAGCGCCCTCCTTGCGATCGCCGAGGGCGAGGCCCGCTTCCTCGCCTCCCAGCGCTTCGCCGCCGAGCGGCGCGTGTCGGTGCTCAGCGAGATCGAGGCCTCCCTGGTCGCCTCCTTCGGGATAGAGGACATCTTGAAGGAGATCGCGCGCGGGACGCGGGAGCTGGGCATCTCCGGCTGCTGGCTCAGCCTCTTCGAGTCCAGGGGCCTGTCCCCCGAATGGTCCAAGCTCTTCCTGGCCTCGGACTCTCAGTGCACGCGGATACTCGCCCCGTACGGCCTGCGTTTCCGCACGGCCGAGCTCGTCCCGGGAGGGCTCCCCAGCAGCTGGAGCTACTACGTCTGCGAGCCCCTGCGCTTCGGCGACGACAGGCTCGGCTACCTCATCTGCACGGCGGACTCGACGGACCGGCGCATGTACGAGGCGCTGCGCGACCAGGTCTCGAGCGCGCTGAAGGGAGCCATGCTGATGGCCGCCGAGCGCGACCGCGAACGCAACCTAGAGCGCATGGTCCGCGCGCGGACGCTCGAGCTATCCACCGCCAACGCGCTCCTACTCGAGGAAATGGCGCGCCGCAAGGGACTCGAGCGCGAGCTCCTCGAGATATCGAACCGGATCGTGGGCAAGATCGGCCAGGACATCCACGACAACATCTGCCAGGACATAGCGGGCCTAGGCATAATGGCGGCCGTCCTCGAAGGCAAGCTCCGCCGCTCCGGCCTGTCCGACGCGGCCGTGGACGCGGCGGAGCTGGCGAAGGGCGCCGGCGAGACCGCGGCGCGCGCCAAGGGCATAGCCAGGGGCCTCTACCCCGCGGAGCTGGAGGCGAAGGGCATCGTTTCCGCGGTGGAGCGGCTCGTGCAGTCGGCGGCGGAGCGCAACGCGATAGCCGTCAGGCTCGAGGTGACGACTGGCTTCGTCGTCCGCGACTCCGAGAAAGCCCTGCAGCTTTACAGGATAGTTCAGGAAGCCCTGAGCAATTCCCTGAGGCACTCCCGCGCGAGCGAGATACGCGTCGGTCTCTATATGGACCGCGAGACCGTCACCGCGGAGGTGAGCGACGACGGCATCGGCATCCCCCAGGGCGCTCGCGAGGAGAACGGCATGGGACTGCACATACTGAAATATAGGGCTAGCGTCATAGGCGGCGAGCTCCGCATAAGGTCGAAGGACCGCGGTACCACCGTCACGTGCAGGGTTGCGAGGTAGCAGATGCCGATACGGCCGAATTTCATAGTAGTGGACGACCATCCGCTTTACCGCCACGGCGTCACGATGCTCATTGGGCAGGAGCTCCGCCTCGACTGCGCCGGCGAGGCCGGCAGCTGCGCCGAGGCCCTCGAGCTCCTCTCGGCCACGAGGCCGAGCATCGCCATAGTCGACATCTCGCTGCAGGGGCAGAGCGGCCTCGAACTCGTGCGGACCATCAAGGCCGAGTACCCCGAGACCGCCGTCCTCGTCGTCTCCATGCACGAGGAGAACCTGTACGGGGAGCGGGCGCTCAAGGCCGGGGCCAGGGGCTACGTGATGAAGCACGAGAGCCCGGGGGTCCTCGTCGGCGCCGTGCGCGACGTCATCGAGGGGCGCATCGCCGTGAGCTCCGAGCTCCGCGAGCGCATGCTCGAGGGGATAGTGGGCGGGAAGGCCGACGCCGAGCCCGTCGACAGGCTCTCCGACCGCGAGCTCGAGGTCTTCACCCTCATCGGCAAGGGCTGCGGCGCCGCGGAGATAGCGGAGAAGCTCGGCCTCTCGGTCAAGACCGTCAACGCCTACCGGGACCACATCAAGGACAAGCTCGGCATGCCGAGCGCGTCCGACCTGCGCAAGTTCGCCGTCGAGTGGGGGGCGAGGGGGTAGGCGGCCGACGTCATTATGACGCCGGCCGCCTCGCTCGCGAAGACAAGAGAGATCAGTATCTCAAGAGCAGGGCGTTGTATCCTGAATATTTCCCCGCCGCCGTCGCACCGTTCGTGAACGCGTAGGCTCCCGAGCCGGACATGTAGCCCGCCGCGTAAACGTCGTTGGAGCCGTCTACGGATACCGAGAAGAATTTGGAAATGCTCGATCCGGTCGTCGCGCTCAAGCCTGACTGGGCAGCGCCCGAGGAATCGAACTTCACGAGAGCCGCGTTGTAGTTCGAGGCGAGGCTTCCCTTTATGCTGACGCCGGGACCGAAGCCATGCGCCGTAGTGCCGACGACCGTTCCGGCGGCAATGATCGCGCCGGTCGAATCCAGGGCCGCGGCGTTGAAGGCAGATCCCTCTATGTCCGCGGTCGTCCCGCTTGCCCACTGAGCGGCTCCCGAGGAATTGTATTTTATCAGGATGGCGTTGTAGTTCGCGCTCGCCGCCGTGAAGGAAACGCTATTGCCGAGGGAATAGCTCCCGGTGCCCATGACATAGCCGACGGCATAGGCGTTGCCCGAGATATCGTATTTAGCGACTACCGCATTGTAGCCGCTATATTTGCCTGAGGCCGTCTTGCTGTTGCCGAAGTCGTATTGGGTCGTGCCGTACATGATGCCGGCTGCGAATATATTGCCCGAGGAATCGACGGCGAGCGAAGTGAACAGTGAGTCGCTCGGCGCCGTTGATAGAGATTTCGCCCACTGCGCGACGCCGGTCGAATCGTACTTCACGAGCACGCAGTTGGTGCCCGAATACTTTCCAGGAACCGAGACGCCGTTTCCGAAGGAGAAGGTACCCGTCGTCTGTATATAGCCCGCCGCACAGATATTCCCCGAGGAATCGGCGGCGGTCGCGTAGAAGTAGGAATTGCTCGGCCCGGCGGTGTCGGTCGCCGCCCAGGAACTCACCGCCGGGGTTGCGGCCGCGCGCGTCACCGCGACCGTATAGCTCTTCGTAGTGGTGCCGTCCCCGGCGGTCACCGTAATAGTCGCGGTCTGCGCGACGCCAACCGCGAGGCCGCTCAGAGTCACCGGAGCGCTCACACTCGAGCTGGCGTCGGCCTTGACGCCGGTCACCGTCACCGAGGTCTCGGAATTGGCGACGTTCGCCGTGTAGGCCGTGGTCGCCGCGGCGAAGGCGGGGCTAAGGCTGCCCGAGCTCAGGGTGATGCCGCTCAGGTCGGCGTCGGCGCTCGGCTTTCGATGGCGCAGGCAGCCAGAACTAGGGCCGCCGCCAGGAGCAATAAGGATATGTGCTTCATATAATTCTCCAATTAATGGCATATTAGGATCACTTGATTCCAATTAAACTTTTAGGTTATTGAAGACCGCGCCTGTTCTGTCGACTAACGTATGCCTCCTTCATACGAATGTTGAGCACTGAATATATCGATATATTTACACAATTTCAAATTTAACTGATAGGTAAAAAGACCACTATCCTAAGCCCCGCGTATCGCCGATCATCGGCGGATGCGCGACGAAATGCCTTATCCGAACCGCCTCGCGGAGCTCGGCCTTGCCCAGCAAGACATCGACGAGCGAATCCGCGCCTGCTTCCAGGCCATGTTCTACGGGCCGGGGGGAGTGCGCATCTACGAAGCGGTCGGGGCGGATATGGGCGAGGTGATCGATACCGGCAACGATGACGTCCGCACGGAGGGCATGAGCTACGGCATGATGATGGCCGTCCAGATGGGCGACAAGGAGCTCTTCGACCGCCTATGGCGCTGGGCCCAGAAGTACATGTACCTGACGGAGGGTCCTCACGCAGGATACTTCGCCTGGTCGGCGAACCGCGACGGCACGCTCCGCGCCGAGGGGCCGGCCCCGGACGGCGAGGAATACTTCGCCCTGGCCCTCCTCTTCGCGTCGCACCGCTGGGGCGATGGTCCGACGCCTCTCGATTACTCGGCCAAGGCCCGGCGCCTCCTCTGGGACTGCGTGCACAAGGGCCGCGAGGCGCCCGGCGAGCCGATGTGGAACGAGGAGAACGCCCTCGTCCTCTTCGTACCCGGCTGCCCCTGGACCGACCCTTCGTACCACCTGCCCCATTTCTACGATCTCTTCGCGCTCTGGGCCGAGCCGGAGGACCGTCCCTTCTGGAGGAGGGCCGCCGCCGCGAGCCGATCCTACCTGAGCGCCGCCTGCGATCCGAGGACGGGGCTGTCCCCCGAGTACGCCGAATTCGACGGCAGTCCGCACAGGGCCAGTTGGGATTACGGTCACCACCTCTTCTACAGCGACTCCTACCGGGTCGCGGCGAACATCGGCCTCCACCGGGTCTGGAGCGGCCCCGACAAGGACTTGTGCGACGTCGCCTCGCGCATCGTGGCCTTCTTCGACGCCGAGGACCCCGCCGACCTGCGGATGTACGAGCCTGGCGGAAGGCGTCTCGCAGAGCCCGCCCTGCACCCGGTCGCCCTGGTCGCGGCCAACGCGATGGCTGCCCTCGCCCTGCCGCGCGGCGAGGCGGCCGACCGTGCGGTGCTACGCCTCTGGGAGGCCCCCCTCCGCGAGGGGGCGCGGAGGTACTACGACAACTGCCTATACTTCTTAGCCCTCCTAGCCCTCGCGGGCCGCTACCGGGTACTCGTCCCATGAGCGATCGTCCCAGCTACCGCAACCCCATCCTCCCGGGCTTCTACCCCGACCCCTCGATCTGCCGCGTGGGCGAGGACTTCTACCTCGTCAACAGTTCATTCGGCTACTTCCCGGGCATTCCGATCCGGCACAGCCGCGACCTCGTCCACTGGGAACAGATAGGCAATGTCCTCGACAGGCCCTCCCAGCTGCCGCTGGAGGGCGCCGGGGTCTCGCGCGGCCTCTTCGCCCCGACCATCCGCCATCACGAGGGCGTATTCTACGTAATCTGCACGAACGTCGATCACGGCGGCAATTTCGTCGTCACCGCGCGGGATCCCGCAGGCCCCTGGTCCGAACCAAGCTGGCTGGACGCTCCGGGCATCGATCCTTCGCTGTTCTTCGCCGCCGCCGGGGGCGGCGAGTCGCCTGGGGGCACGGGCAGGTGCTGGTACTGCGGCACCCGCGGGGACACGGTGAACGAGAAGTTCTGGGGCGACAACGAGATCTGGATCCAGGAGCTCGACCTCGGGACCATGAAGCTCGTCGGCAAGTCCCGGGCGCTCTGGAAAGGCGCCCTGCGCGACTGCGCATGGGCCGAAGGGCCTCACCTCTACCGGATAGGCGGCTACTACTACCTCCTGATATCCGAGGGCGGCACGGGACCAGCCCACGCGCTCACGGCGGCGCGGGCGGAGTCCCTCGAGGGACCTTGGCTGGGCAATCCCCGCAATCCCATCCTCACGCATCGCCACCTCGGCGCGGACTTCCCGATCGCGAACGTCGGCCACGGCGACC
>JANXYQ010000081.1 GCA_025355995.1 Spirochaetaceae bacterium
TGTTGGTCACCGCCACGACGTTGGCGTCGCTGGCCTTGACCACGAGCATGCCTATGGCCTGCTTGCCGTCCATGCGGATGGAGCCCTCGTCCTCGGGGTAGCCGAACTCCACCTTGCCCAGCTCGCGCAGGGGCACCGAGCCGCCCCGCGGGAGGGGCACGAGGAAGGAGCCCACCTCGTCGACGGAGGCGAATTCCCCGATGACGCGCAGGGTCCGCGTAAGGCCGTCCTGGCGCAAGAGGCCCGCGGGCACGTTGAGGTTGCTCGCCTTGAGGACGCCGATCAGGGACTGCAGCGAAATTCCGTAGGATTCGAGGGAGGTCCTGTCCAGGCTTATCCTCAGCTCCTTCTTAGGGGCGCCGAGGAGGGTCACCTGGCCGACGCCGTTCACGTTCTCGATGGATTTCTGCACCGATTCGGCGCGGGCTCGGAGCTCCTCGTAACTCGGCGCGCCGGCGCCGGCGGCGGCGCTGAGGCTCAGGACCAGGATGGGCCTCGCCCCGAGGCTGAACTTGCGGACTATCGGCCTCGTGGACTCGGCCGGCAGCTTGTCGACGATCGCGTCGATGGCCTTCTGCACGTCCATCACCGCGGTGTCCGGGTCCGTGTCCATCGTGAACTCGAGGACCGTGAGGCCGTAGCCCTCGGCCGAGGTCGAGCGGATGGTCTTGATGCCCGCCAGGCTGGAGACCGCGTCCTCCATCGGCTTGACGAGGTCCTTCTCTATCTCTTTCGAGCCGGCGCCCGCGTAGATCGAGTGCACGCCGACGAAGGGCGTGTTGGTGGAGGGGAAGAGGTCGGCCCCGAGGTGAAGGTAGCCGAACACGCCCATGCCGATGAGCAGGGAGAAGATCGCGAAGAGGGCGGTGGGCCGCTTGACGGATAGTTCGGTGAGGCTCATTGGGCCGCCTTAGGAGCGAAGAGGCGTCCGGCGATCCGCTCGAGGTCGGCTATGGCCTCCTCGAGCGCGTAACGCGCGTAGAGCCGGTCGAGCCTGGCCGTCGCCTCGCCGATGGCGGAGGCGCTGACCTCCGGCCGCGAGGCTGCCTGGTCGGCGGCCTTCGCGCGGACGTTGCGCAGGACCTCCGAGGCCCAGGCGGCCCTCGCCTCCTTCTCCCTCAGGGAAGCCTCGGCCCCCCGCGCCGCGTCGACCGCGCGCCGCGCCTGTAGCCTCGCGGCCTTCTCGGCCGCGCCGGCCGCTATGCCGGTCGCCTCCAGGTCGGCCGCCGCCTCCCGCTTCCTCGCCGCGGAGGCTCCGCCGTCGAAGAAGTCAGCCTTTGCCGCGATGCCGAGGCTCAGGTCCCAGCTCCAAGTTTCCTTCCAGGAGTCCGCGGTGAAGGGAATGTCCTGGCCCGACGCGTCGAGGCTCGCAAAAAAGGATACATCCGGAAGGAAGAGCGAGGAGCCGCGCTCGAGATCGAGCTTCTTCCTCGCCTGCGCGAACCTAGCCGCGGCCTGCTCAGCCTCGGTCGACGCGCCTATGGATGAGTCCTTGAGCTCCGCCTCGGAGAAGGGGGGCAGGGTCTCGCGGAAGGCCGAGACGAGGGCGATCGCCTGCGGGTCGAGCCCGGTGAGGAGGCCGAGGGCTTCCATCGCGCTGGCCTCGCCCTCGCGAGCCTGGACGAGCCGCGTTTCCAGGGCAGCAAGGTCGGCTTCGGAGGAGAGGATCTGCTCCTTGGTCGCGAAGCCCTCGTCCATGGCCGACTTCCGATCCTCCAGGATCGACGCCGCGAGGTTCCTCAGCTCCTGGAGTATGGCCGATCCCTCCCTCGAGAGGAGGGCCGAGAAATAAGCCCTGTTAGCCGAGCGGGCCGCGTCGAGCTCCGCGCCCCTGCCGCCGATTCCGGCTACCTCGGCCTCCAGCGACGCGAGGTCGACCGCCGCCTTGATCTTGCCCCAGGCGAAGATGGGCTGGGTGAAGGTGAGGTTGCCTTTGAAAAAGCTGTCCTTCGCGTCGGGGTAAAGGGTGATGTCCACCGGCGGAAAGGCGACGACCGCGGGTTTGTGGGTGACGGGGTCGATGGCCGCCCAGCCGGTCGAGGGGTTGTATAGGTAGATGGGGATGGTGTTCGCGGTTATGCCTTTCCCAACCGGCGGATTGGCGAGGTAGGCTCCCGAGACGCTGCCGCTTAGCTTCGGGAAGAAGTTAGCGCGGGCGGCGTCGACGGCGCGCAGGGCAGCCTCGGCGGCCGCCTGCCTGGCCCGTACCTCGTCGGAGCCCCTGCGCGCGAGCTCCTGGGCGCGGTCTATCTCGAGGGGGAGCGCCGAGGCCGATTGGGCCAGCGCGCCTTGCGCGCGAGCGGCGAGGGCGACCGCCGCGAGGATGAGGACGAGGGCGGCCCGAGCGGTCCGCCTCCTGCCGAGGAGGTCGATCACCGGTTTTCCCCGGCGCTCATCAGCATGCCGGTGGCCGACAGGAGGGTTCGTATCGCTCCCTTGAGGCTGTCTATGGCGAGGCTCGGCGAGGAAGCTCCGATGAAGGCTCCGGAGCACAGGACGCCGAGGACGATGATCCTGCCCGAGACGAGTCTCTGGCTCGCGGTCTTCACCCAGGCCTCGAGGGGCGGGCCGTCCTCGTCGGGCTTGAGCAGCTCGGATATCGACATGCATACCCTGTCGACGTTGGGTGCCACGAGGTTCAGCTTGCTCGCCTCGAAGAACATACCCCGGATGAGGGGGAGGGCTGCGGCCAATGTGGTGAAGCCGCGGTCGAGGAGGAGGGCTATCCTCTTATCTCGGAGGGGCTCGCTACGGTTTATAGTCTCGAGCTCGTCGACGAAGGCTGCCCAGCCGCGATTGACCGCGGATTTGAAGAGCGCCTCTTTATCGGTAAAATAAGTGTATACTGAGCCGGAGGATATCCCCGCCCCACGGGCGATTTCCTTGATGGTTGTAGCCGCGAATCCCCGTTCTCCGAATACCTTAAAGGCCGAATCGAGGATTTTATCTTCCATGCCCGCCTCGCGGACTCGCGCCATATATGCTCCGAATAATAACTGAATGGTCAATTAATAATGGAAAGGTACGGAAGGGTCAATATCTGAGCGAAAATATATGATGAATATTAATTCGTTTATCGAATTATCTTGAACTAGCCACAGGCGGTTCATATAGTGGCCGCGTGGATATACCCTTTTCGTCCAGGATTCAATGGCCGGCGCCCGACAACGCTCTGGCGGCCCTGCGAACGACGATGAAACGACAGGGTGCCTCAGTCCTCGATTTTTCCGAAAGCAACCCGACTCGAGTGGGCCTGGGCCACCCCGACCTCGAGTGCCTGCGGGATCCCGACAACCAACGCTACGAGCCGGATCCTCGGGGCCTGCCGCGCGCGCGCGAAGCCCTCGCTGCCGATTATGCCGAACGATGCCTCGGATCCTCGCCTCGGCCCGAGGATCTCTATCTATGTTCTTCGACCTCGGAGGCCTATGGCTGGCTCTTCAAGCTCCTCTGCGACTCGGGCGACGCCGTGCTCGTGCCCAAGCCGGGCTACCCCCTGTTCGACTATCTCGCCGGGCTCGAGGCGGTCGAGGCGCGGCCCTATCGCCTGGTCTACGCCCACCCCTCGGGATGGCGGATTGACCTCGACTCGCTTAGCTCCGGGCTCGAGGAGGGGCGGGTAAAGGCCATAGTCCTCATCAATCCCAACAATCCAACGGGTTCCTACGTCCGCGCCGACGAGAGGAGAGCCCTCCTCGAGCTCTGCGCGCGCCACCGCTGCGCCATCATCGCGGACGAGGTCTTCTTCGGCTTCCAGGTGGAGGGCGAAGCCCGGTCCTCGTTCATCGGCGAGGAAGGGGTCCTCTGCTTCGTCCTCGACGGCCTCTCGAAGCGGCTCGGGCTGCCCCAGCTGAAGCTCGGCTGGATCGCCGCCTCGGGCCCCGCTGCCGACCTCATGGAGGCGAGGGGGAGGCTCGAGATACTGGCCGATACCTACCTCTCGGCCGGGACACCCGCGATGAACGCCCTGCCCGGCCTCCTCCGCGGTTCCGAGCTCTTCGCGAAACCCTGCCGCGAGCGCCTCGCCGCGAATATCGCCGTCCTCCGCAGGATCCTGGAGGGACCCGATTCCCCGCATCGCGTGCTTCGCTGCGAAGGCGGCTGGACCGCCATCGTGGAGTCGCCGCGGCTCGCCGGCGAGGAGGAGCTGGCCCTGGGGCTGCTTCGCGAACGGGGGCTGTGGAGCCATCCAGGCTATTTTTTCGACATGGAAAGGGAGGCGTTTTTCACCGTAGGGCTGATCCTGCAGCGGGAGCGGCTCGAGCGCGGGGCCGAAGCGTATAGGGCCTACTTCGAGCGTCTCTAGCCTTCGGACACCACCCGATTCCTGCCCTCGGCCTTGGCGGCGTAGAGTCGGCGATCCGCCTCGGCCAGGAGCTCGCGGGAGCCGGTTTTTTGGGCCCCCTCGGTCCAGGCGACGCCGAAGCTCATCGTGCAGGAAATGGGCGATTCGCCCGCGACCCACCGCCGCTTCTCGATGACGCCCCGGAGGGTCTCGGCCCAGCGCGCCGCCATGGCCCTGTCGAAGCCGCGCAGATAGACGCAGAATTCCTCCCCGCCGTAGCGGCCGGCCTGGCCGGTCGCGCCTAGGGACTCGGAAAGCAGCTTGCCGAGCCCCGCCAGCACGGCGTCGCCCGCCTGGTGACCGTGCTCGTCGTTGATCATCTTGAAGAAGTCTATGTCGCACATCACGACCGCCAGGGGGCTTCCGGGCGAGGAAGGGGCGGCGATCTCCCTGTCTAGCTCGCGTAAAATCGTCGCGTGATTGAGGATGCCCGTGAGGCCGTCTCGCTCGGATAGATAGACGAGGCGCAGCATGTATTCGCGGGTCCTGAGGGCCGACTTGACCCTCGCGGCGACTTCGATGGCCTCGAAGGGCTTGCGGATGTAGTCGAAGGCGCCCGCCCCGAGGGCCTCGCTGACGTCCTCGGCTCCGGTCCGCCCCGTGACCATGATCACCGGCATGGTAGCCATGGCCGCGCGGGCCTTGAGGTCCCGCAGCAGCTCGAGGCCCGAGATCCGGGGCAGGACCACGTCGAGGAGGAGAAGGTCCGGCTCGGCCTCGACTATCAGGTCGGCAGCGCCGACGCTCACGCCGAGGCAGATGACTTTATGCCCCTCCGCCTCCAGGAGGTGCGTGAGGGCGTTCCGGCTGAGGCTGCTGTCGTCGACGACGATGATAAAACTCATATCGATCAGTGTAGGCGGGGGCCGGGCCGAGTAAACATCAAATCGTCAAAATGAGCGGCTCGAGCCCGAGCGCAAAGCCGTCGCCGCTAGCCTCGGGCTTCGCCCCGAGCAGCGCGCGGCCCTCGAGCGAGGCTCCCCTCGGCAGAGCTACCCTCCCCGAGCGTCCGTCCAGGTTGAGCAGGGCCGAGTAGCGCTTGCCCGGTCCCTTCCGCTCCAGGAGCACCACTCCCTCGGCGAGGAGCGCCGAATCGAAGATGGGCGCCTCGGCCTTGATGCGCTTCGCGAGGGCGAGGGCCTCGGCGAAGAAGGGCTCGAAGCCAGGGTCGCCCTCCTCCGGCGACATGGGCTCCCGATCGAAGAGTCCGATGCGCTTCTCCATGGCCAGTTCCTCGCCCATGTAGGCCATGTAGGTTCCCGGAAGGAGCATGGAGAAGAGGGTCCAGTTGCGAAGGCGGGAGCCGCGGCCGAAGCGGGCGGCGGCCCTGCCCTGGTCGTGGTTCTCGAGGAAGCGGAGCTTCACGGCGTCCGCTGGATAGAGGCTCTCCTGGACGCCAAGGTGGCGCAGGTAGAAGGCGAGCGAGGCCTCCCCGCTCCAAGCCCGCTCCAGCTCCTCGCGTCCGTCGTAGTCGTAGGTGACGTCGAAGGCGGCATGGAGCTCGGGATCCGAGGCGGCGTAGAGGCCGCGGCGCCTGCACTCGCTGACGAATTCCTTGTGGACGCTCTCGGCCAGCCACAGGAGGGGCCTTTGCGCCGCGGCGAGTCGCAGCGACGCGAGTCGCCTTCGGGCCTCGACCCAGAACTCTACGGGCACGAGGCTGGCGACGTCGCAACGGAAGCCGTCCGCGCCGAAGCCGGACCACTTTTCCAGGCTGTCTATCTGATAGTCCCAGAGCTCCTTTTTCGAATAATCCAGGTCGGCCACGTCGGACCAATCGGCTATCCGGGGCCCGGGCTTGCCGTCCGCCCCCTTCCAATACCATTCGGGGCGCTCGGCCGCGAGCGCGGCGTCGGGGGAGCTGTGGTTATAGACGACGTCCATGATGACGCCCAGGCCGAGCCTGTGGGCCTCGTCGATGAAGGAGCGGAGGCCGGGCTCCCCGCCGAGGAGTGGATCGACCGCGCGATAGTCGGAGATGGCGTAGGGGCTGCCGAGGCTTCCCTTGCGTTTTACGGCCCCGATCGGGTGGACCGGGGTGAGATAGACATAATCGAAGCCGAGGCCTGCGACCTTGCCGAGCCGGGCCGCCGCCGCCTCGAGGGTCCCTTCTATCGTATAGTTGCGGGCGAATATCTGATAAATCGAGGCCGAGCGGAGGACTGCGGGGCTGGGCGAAATCATGGCGACTCCTATAATAAACCGGTTTAATAATAAACGATCGCCGCAATTCCGGCAAGAAAAAACAAGGCGAATAGGCCCGTTATCGGTATAGTGGTCCTATGAAAAAAACCTTGAAGGACCCTGGGCCGAGCCTTAGGATTGTATGTATCGCCTGTTGCCTCGCCGCGGCTCCTCTCGCTCTGGCCTCGGCGTCACAGAGCCCTTCATCAGTCGATCCTGCGGTGTTTCCCCCCGGGCCGGCGCGAAACGCCTGCCCCGTCATCCTCGTTCACGGCATCCTGGCCTATGGCCAGGACCAGCGTCTCCCGCTCTCGGCCTGGGGAGGGATGAGCGATTATAGGAAAGACCTCGCCGACGAGGGCTGGGAGATATTCTCGGCCACCCTGGGACCCGTATCGAGCAATTGGGACCGAGCCTGCGAGCTTTTCGCGTACATCCGCGGCGGCCGAACCGATTTCGGGGCAGCGCACAGCGCGCGTTGCGGCCACGAGCGCTTCGGGCGCGAGTACCCGGGGGTCTACCCCGAATGGGGGAACGATCGCAAGGTACACCTGCTCTGCCACAGCATGGGGGGGCAGACCGCCCGCCTCATGGTACAGCTCCTGGAGGAAGGCAGCCCGGAGGAGCTCGAGGCCGCACCCGAGGCGAAGCCCGGGGACGTCAGTCCTCTTTTCGCTGGGGGCCACTCCTGGGTCCTGGGCCTCGTGACGCTCTGCTCTCCCCACGACGGCACGAGCCTGGCGCTCGTCTCGGACTACGGGAGCGAGTCGGCTAAAAGGTCGATCTGCGCCTTGCTCGCGGCGGCGAGCCCCGCCTACGACGCCCGGCTCGACCACTGGGGGCTCGCGCGCCGCGAGGGTGAGGGCGTAGCCGCCTACGCCGCCCGCCTCCGCGCCGACGTCTCCTGGTACCTCGGCGAGGACGGCTGCTACGAGGACCTGCGGCCCGCGGGAGCCGCGGAGCTCAACGGCTGGGTCAGCGCCAGGGCGGACGTCTACTATTTTTCGTGGGCCGCCTCCGATACCTACGATTTCAAGGATAGGCAGTTGCCGAATGTCGGCATGCAGCCCTTATTGGTGGCGAGCTCGCTCGCGATGGGTCGCTTCGTCGGGACGGACGGCCCCTGAGCGATCGGCCCCGACTGGCAGGAGAACGACGGCACCGTCAACTCCATATCGATGGACGGGCCGAAGCTGAACTCCTCGGACGGGATCCTGCCCTTCTCGGGTCTGCCTGCCAGGGGAGCCTGGAATTTCATGGGGCTATTGGCGGGTACCGACCACGTCGATCTCCTGGGCTTCGCCACCCCGCCCTGGTGGGCCCCGCCGGGCTTCGCCGACCGCCTGGGCTGGTACCGCTACAACCTGAGGCTCCTGGCCTCGCTCGAGGATTAGCCGCCTTAGGCCCGCGTAGCCATTTTGCCTCTCCGACGGTATAGTCCTGGAGTCGGGGCCCTCGGCCTCGATTTCGCGGGAGGCGGCATGGCGGCTCGGATCATCGACGGCAAGAAGACGGCTGAGGATATAAGGCGAGAGCTGGCTGCCAGGATCGCCTCGCTCAAGGCCAGGGGAGTCGTTCCGGGGCTGGCGGTGATCCTCGTCGGCGAGGATCCCGCCTCCCTCTCCTACGTGACCGGCAAGGAAAAATCCTGCGCGGAGCTGGGCATCTTGAGCCTGGGGAAGCATCTGCCCGCGGACGCGAGCGAGGCCGAGCTCATCGCGCTGATAAGGAAGTACAACGCCGATCCCGCCGTGCACGGCATCCTCGTGCAGATACCCCTGCCCGAGCATATTGACGAGCGCAGGGCCATCGAGGCGATCGACCCCGACAAGGACATGGACGGCCTCACCCCGGCCAACGTCGGGCGCCTCGTCCTCGAGGAGCCCTGCTACCTGCCCTGCACCCCCGCCGGAGTCCTCGAACTCCTCAAGCGCAACGGGGTCGAGACCCGCGGTGCGCGGGCGGTCGTGGTCGGGCGCTCCAACCTCGTCGGCAGGCCCCTCATGAACCTCCTCGTCCGCCGCTCGATAAACGCCACGGTCACCCTCTGCCACACGGGAACGAAGGACCTCGGCGACCGCTGCCGCGAGGCCGACATACTCGTCGCCTGCGCGGGCTCGCCGGGCCTCGTCAAGGGCGACATGATCAAGAGCGGGGCCTGCGTGATCGACGTCGGCATGACCAGGGTCGAGGATCCGAGCGCCAAGCGCGGCTATCGACTGGTAGGCGACGTCGAGTACGAGGCTGCCGCCGAGCGGGCCGGCTGGATAACCCCGGTTCCCGGCGGCGTCGGTCCCATGACCGTGACGATGCTCCTGGCCAATACCGTCACGGCCGCGGAAAGGGCCTGAGGGACCGCATGCTGGACGTTCAGGCGATGAAGGACGACCGCCGCATCCCCATCCAGAAGGTGGGCGTCAAGGGCGCGCGCTATCCGATCACCCTCCTCGACCGAAGCCGCGGCAAGCAGCACACTACCGCCACGGTCAACCTCTACGCGGACCTTCCCCACGATTTCAAGGGCACCCACATGAGCCGCTTCATCGAGGTCTTCGAGGCCTACAGGAGCGACCTGTCCATGCCCCGCTTCCTCACGATGCTCGAGGAGATACGGACCAGCCTCGAGGCGCGAACGGCCTACGCCGACCTCCACTTTCCCTACTTCATCGAGAAGAAGGCCCCGGTCTCGGGCCAGGCGGCCGTGATGGCCTACGACTGCGCCTATATGGGAAAGGTATGGGAGGGAGGGACCGAGTACGACGTCTCGGTCTCGGTCCCCGTCCAGACGGTCTGCCCCTGCTCGAAGGCCATCTCCGACTACGGAGCCCACAACCAGCGCGGCATCGTGACCCTGACCGTCGCGCTCGGCCCATTCTTTTGGATCGAGGACCTCGTGGCCCTCGTCGAGGATTCCGCCTCGAGCGGGGTCTACACCCTCCTCAAGCGCGAGGACGAGAAGTACGTGACGGAGAAGGCCTTCGATAATCCGCGCTTCGTCGAGGACCTCGTCCGCGAGGTGTACCTGAAGGTAGGCGCCCTCGGGAAATTCCCGAGCTTTTCGGTGGAGGCGGAGAACTTCGAGAGCATCCACAACCACTCGGCCTACGCCTACGTGACGTCCAAGGACGAAGAGCCAGAATAAGGAAGGGAAGATGGCCTTTAACTCTGTCAAGCGCGCAGTGGACCTCGTGCCGGCGAGGCATGCGCTGGTGTCGACCTACGACAAGACCGGCCTCGCGGATTTGATCCGGGGCCTCGTGGCCGCCAGCCCGGGCGTCCGGCTCTATTCGACGGGGGGCACCTACGACGCACTCCTCTCCGCCCTCGACGGCGCCCCCGGCGAAGCCCTCCTCATAAAGGTCAGCGACTACACGGGGCAGCCGGAGATGAAGGGGGGCCTCGTGAAGACCCTCGACTGGAAGATCTACCTGGGCCTCCTCGCCGAGTCGGGCGATCCCTCCCACGAGGCCGACCTCGAGCGAGCGGAGGCTGTGCCCTTCGACATGGTCATAGCGAACCTCTATCCCTTCGCCGAGGCCTCCGCCGATCCCTCCTCGGGACCCGAGGACCTGCGCCAGCGCATCGATATCGGGGGCCCCTCGATGATCAGGGCCGCGGCTAAGAACTACCTCCGCGTCGCCTCCGTCTCCGATCCCTCCCAATACGGATCCGTGCTGGCCGAGCTGCGGGCGAACGGGGGCTGCACCCGCCTCGAGACGCGCAGGCGGCTCGCCGCCGAGGCCTTCGGACTGGTCGCGCGCTTCGACGCTGCCGTTTCGGCGCGGCTCGGCGGCCTGGACCCTACCCTGGTATCGAAGGCTTATGGCCTTGATCAATAGTGTCGGGGAAATTACCGCGCTTTTCGGTGCGATTACCGGATCTCCGCCAAGGCGCGCGAAGTAGCGCCAAGGTACGGAATGGAAGATGAGGCTCCACCTGCCCCCCATCGCGCGGCTTGGCGTGGCTTCGCGGTTTTCTTTACTGACGCGGGCGCTCTCGGTCGCTTAATGCGATTTCAGGCGGATAGGTCCAAGGAGTGAGCATGGCCAAGAAGCTTTCCGACGCCTACAAGACGATCATCGACGATCCCTTCCCGCCTCGGATGGAGATAGCCTTCGTCGCCGCCGACGGGGGAAGGACGGCCCTCGTCTACGACAAGGTCCTCTACGAGGTCGAGGGCGTCGCCAGGGGCCTGCGCTACGGCGAGAACCCCGACCAGGCCGCCGCCCTCTACAGGCCCGTCGGGGGCAACCTGGCCCTCGGCGGCGCCCTGGTCCTGGAGCCCGGAGAGGGCCTCGTTTCGGCCGCCGAGCTCCTCCAGTTCGGCAAGCATCCGGGCAAGACCAACCTGACCGATGTCGACTCGGCCCTCGGCATCCTGCGGTATCTGTCTGCCAAACCAGCTTGCGCCGTCATGAAGCATAACAACCCCGCCGGCCTGGCTTGCGGCTCCACGCCCGCCGAGGCCTATCATAGGGCTTACCTGGCGGACCGCGTCGCCGCCTACGGCGGGTCGGTCGTATTAAATCGCAAGCTCGACCTCGAGACCGCCCGCGAGATATCCTCCTCGTACTGCGAGGTCGTCGCCGCCCCCGATTTCGAGGAGGGCGCCCTCGAGCTCCTGGGGTCGCGCAAGAACCTCAGGATAATGCGCATTCCCGCGATGGCCAGGCTCGAGTCCTGGGCCCTCAAGCCGGTCCTGGACTTCAAGTCGATGGTCGACGGCGCCCTGGTCGTGCAGACCTCCTTCATTTCGCGCATCGCGTCCCGCGAGGACTTTCTCTGCGCGGAGTGCGTGAAGGATGGCCTTCACTACAAGGTCGCCCGCGAGCCGACGGACGCCGAGTGGGAGGACATGATCTTCGGCTGGAGCGTGGAGACGGGGGTGACCAGCAATTCCGTGATCTTCGTGAAGGGCGGGGTCACGCTCGGCGTGGGCGCCGGCGAGCAGGACCGTGTCGGGGTGGCCGAGCTGGCCCGCGACAAGGCCTACCGCAAGCTGGAGGACCGCCTCCTCTGGGAGCGGACCGGCAAGGGCTGGAACGAGTCTGGCGACGAGGCCGGGAAGGCCCGCGTCCGCGAGGAGGTGACAGCCTCCAAGGCCGGCCTCCTGGGCTCGGTGATGGTGTCCGACGCCTTCTTCCCCTTCCGGGACGGCATCGAGGTCGGCCTCCGCGAGGGCGTGGCGGCGGTCGTCCAGCCGGGCGGCGCGATGCGCGACCTCGAATCCATCGAGGCCTGCAACGAATACGGCGCGACGATGAAATTCACCGGCCAAAGGTGCTTCAAGCATTGAATTCGTCGGCGCTTTACCCGCAGCCGTAAATTCCGTATTATTGGCACGATATTCGCGCCAGGAATCCATCGAGCCCGAGGCTTGCCCTTCCTTGGGGAGCCTGGGCCGAGCCCGTGGCGGCGAACGGAGGTACATTCCATGGATAACTATCCCGTAGATTCCACCGACCTGCGCGGTCGCGGCACCAAGGGCGTCATGTCGGCCGTCGGAGGCCTGGGGCTCATGGGCGTCAGCGCCCTCATAAGCATCCCGGTCGTCGGCTGGGTGCTATGCGGGGCCCTGGTCTTCCTCGGCCTCGGCGGGCTGTTCGGCAAGTCGAAGACCGACAAGACCTCGGGCACCGTGATGATAGCCGCGGGCGCGGCCGGCCTCGCCGGCATCCTCCTGCCTCATTTTACGCGCGGCCTCCTCGGGCTGGGAGCCTTCGCCCTCCTCGCCTACGGCGGTTGGAACATCTTCAAGTTCATAAAAGGGCTCCGCAGTCGTGCCTAGCGCCGTGCAGGCGCTGACTGCGAGGAAAGGGTTTGGATGTGCTCGCCCTTGGCGAGCTGCGAGTAAGTCATGACGTACTTTATAGAGACCTACGGCTGCCAGATGAACAAGGCGGAGTCCTCCGCCCTGGAGCTGATCTTTCGCGAGCGCGGCTGGCTTCCCGCGGTTTCCTCCGACGCCGCGGACGCCGATTTGGTGCTCATAAACACCTGCTCGGTCCGCGCGACCGCCGAGAATCGCGCCTGGGGGCGCATCGACCTCTACGCGGCCGCCAAGCGCGACCGCGCGGCCGAGGGCGTGCGGCGGCTCGCCATCGTGGTGACGGGCTGCATGGCCGAGAGGATGAAGCGTGAGATCAAGGTCAGGCAGCCGGCGGTCGATTTCGTCGTCGGAACCTTCCAGAAGCAGGCCTTCGGCCTCGTCCTCGACGCCGTAGAGCAATCGGCCGGGGGCGGCCGGCTCGCCCTCGATGACATAGACGAGAGCCCGGCCTTCGTCTTCGCGCGGTCCTATTACGAGCCGGGGTCCTTCCGCTCCTTCGTGCCCATCATGCACGGCTGCGACAATTTCTGCTCCTATTGCATCGTGCCCCATATCAGGGGCCGAGAGGTGTCGCGCCGGCCGAGCGCCATCCTCTCCGAGCTCGCCTCCCTAGAGGAAACGGGGGTGCGCGAGATAACCCTCCTAGGGCAAAACGTGAATTCGTATAGGTGGAAGGCCGAAGCCGGGGCGCAGGGGCCCGACGGGGCCGACTTGGGCTTTCCCGGCCTGCTCCGGCTCATCGCGTCGTCCATCCGCGAGAGGGGCATCGGGGGCCTGCGCTGGGTCCGCTTCCTCACCAGCCATCCCAAGGACCTCTCGGACGAGGTCATCCGGGTGCTGGCCGAGGACCCCCTCTACTGCAAGCACGTCCACCTCTGCGTCCAATCCGGGTCCGACGCTGTCCTGAAGGCCATGAACCGCCGCTACACGCGCGGCGACTACCTGAGCCTCGTGGGCAGGATGCGCTCGGCCATCCCGGGCCTTTCATTGTCGACCGACATCCTCGTGGGCTTCCCCGGCGAGACCGAGGAGGACCTCGGCCTAACCCTCGACCTGATGCGGAGCGTAGGCTATTCCTACTCGTACATGTACCACTACAACCCGCGGGAGGGCACGCCCGCCGCCTCGATGCCCGGAAGGATAGCCGAGCAGGTGAAACGAGAGCGCCTAACGCGCGTGATAGAGCTCCAGAAGGGGCTCACCGCCGACCTAATGCGCTCCAGGCTGGGCTCGATCGAGGAGGTGCTCGTCGAGGGGCCGTCCCGCCGCAAGAAGACCGAGCTGCTCGCCCGCACCCAACGCGACGAGATGGTCGTGTTCCCGGCCGCGGCCTCGCGCGTGGGGAGCTTCGTGACGGTCCGCCTGGCGAGCCTCTCGGGCAATACCTTCAAGGCGGAGGAGGTCGCCGGATGAGGCTAGGCCGGGCCTGCGCGGTTCTCCTCCTGGCCCTCGCGGCCGCGCTCCCTCCCGCGGCGGCCGAAGGCGCCGACAAGGCCCCGGCGCCGCCGCTCGATCTCAAGGAAGCCGTCGCCAGGCTGGCCAAGGCCTCCTCGCCGGCCGAATACGCGTCGATCCTCGACGCCTCGTCCTCGGCGCTGCCTCCCGCGGATTCCCTCGCGCTCCTGAGCCGGGGCCTCTCCTCCGACGACTTCGCCTCGGCGGGGATCGAGCTGCGCAGGCCCCTCCTCGCCAAGGCTGGCGACCTTTCCCTCCTCCTCGGCCTTTTCGGCGAGGCGGCGTCCCGCTACGAGTCGGCCGCGGCAGCGCCGGGCCAGGCGCCCGGCGTCCCCGACGGCCCCCTCCTTCTCCGCGCCGCGCGCTGCTACCTCGCGGCCGGCGACGCGGAGAAGGCCGCCCGGCTCTCCGCCGACCTCGTCGCGGGCGCGGACCGCATCCAGTCCGCCTCTGCCCGCCTCGTCGGCGCCTGGGCCCTCGTCCTCCAGGACCGGCAGGCGGACGCCCAGGCGATAGCCCTCGCGACGGCTGGCGACCCGAGCCTCGGCGACAAAGGCTCCGCGCAGAGGTGCGAGGCGCGATTCATACTCTGGCTCTGCGCCGCGCCGGAAGCGAAGGCGGCAGCCGCGGCGGCGCTCGCGGCGGAGTTTCCGGGCAGCCCCGAAGCCTTGATTTCCGCCGGCGCCGCTTCCGCGCCGCCGCTTCCCCATTGGTACCTCGGCGGACTTAGCGGCTTCCTGCCCTCCGCAACCCTTCCGGCCGCGGTTCCGTCCGCCGCGCCGCAGCCCGCCGCGCCCTCCCCGATGCCCGTGGCCAGCGCCGCCCCATCCGCTCGGGCCAAGCGCCTCCAGCTGGGCTACTTTTCCCTCGAGGAGAACGCGCAGGCCCTCAAGGCCGAGCTCGCGGCCAAGCGCTTTCCCGCCTCGATAGAGGCTAGCTTCAGGGCCGCAGGATCGGGAAAGACCGAGGAAAAGCGCTGGATCGTGGTGGTCGAGGGCGGGAAGGACATAGCCAAGACCATGCAATCGCTTAAAGACGCCGGCTACGAGTCCTATGTGATCGAGTAGAGCTATCCCTTGACGCGCTGCTCCAGGATCAAGTCTTCCTCTTGCAGGAGCTCGATGCCGTCGATCGCGGCCTTCGCCGGCGATAGTACGAGGCGGCGCAGCAGGTCCTTGCCGCTGCGCGTCTCCGAGAAGCTCGCCTTGTAGGTTTTCCTATCCATCGGCAGACCGTCGGCCCGTACCGCGATCAGCACGAGGACGGTGTCGCCGGCGAGGGTATACAATTCGAAGCCCCCCGACTCGTTGGTTGCCCCGGGCTTGTCCGTAGAGCCAGCCGGCTTGAGGCTGTAGCGGGGCTGCGCGAAATTGAGCTCCGTGCCCGAGCGCGAGCGATAGGGGCCCTCGAGCTTGATGGCCGGCTTGGAGAGGCCGTTCCCCTTGGCAGCCAGGGCGTCCCGGGCTCCCAGCGGCATTTTCCTGTAGCTGCCGTCCCAGCGGTCCTCCGGGTCCATCTTCATCTGCAGGTCATCGAACACCCGGATCGAGACGAGGTCCGAACCCGTCAGCTCGATGTCCATGAGCCTCACGAGGTTGTCGACCGATTCGTTCTGCCCCCGCGCGTAGAGCCCGTACCGCGTCGAGTGGGACTCGGTCCAGCGGAATATCTCCTGGGCCTCCGTCCTGTAGAAGGAGATGCTCCCTCCCTCCTTGTCGAAGACGATGAGCCTCGTATCCGGGTCGAAGGGGCCCTTGCCGGACTCGTACCAGACCCCCTGGAGGAAGGCCTCGAAATCCTTCTCGGAGCCGGTGAGGACCTTCGAGACTATCTCGCGCTCTACCTGGGCGCCGGGGATGCGCTCGCTGCCGATCTTGAGGTACTGCCCCTTGCGGGCGTCCCATGCGTACTTGTCCTTGACCTGGTCGAGGACGTTGGCCGATTCCTTGTCCCCTATGAAGGCGTATATGGGCCAGCTCTCGCCGTTCGTCTGCCCGAGCTGGTAGCCCTCGCTGCGCTCGGCTTCGCCGATGGCTATGGAGTCCGCCGCGAGGCTCAGTATCTGCGCGTAGGCGGACGAGCCCTGGCCGCGGCGGAAGACGGAGATCGTCTGCTCGCCCGAATCGTCCATGCCCGTGCATACGATATCGAGGTTGTGGTCGCCCAGGAGGTCCTTGGCCTGGATCGAGAAGGTGGTGAGCTTGGTGCTCAGCGTATCGCCCTCCCAGGACCTGGCCCAGGCTTTTTTCTGCTGGCTGTAGTCCGCCACGACTATGGACAGCCTGCCGTCCGCCCTGTCGGTCTTGCGGACCGTTAGCACCTGCTCGTCTCCCTCCTCCTGGTCGACGTTGAAGCTGGTCACGTTGAGGATGACCTCGTTCGGTAGGGCGGGAACGTGGTTTACCGCGCCCGTTCCCTCGGAAGTCGAGGGTGCGCCGGAGGCGTCCGCGGGGGCGCCCGACTCGGGCTGGACCTGGCGCGTCGCGACCGGCCGCGCTGCCGCCGCGGCGCCGGAGCGGCCTTGGACGAGGAAATAAATGGAGGAAACGAGCGCGAGGGCGCTCGCGAGCAGGAATACCAGTTGGACGATTCGCTTCATCGGCTCTTTAGGAAGGCATGGATTGGGCGATGCTTTGTAGCACGTCGGCCTTGGCCCGCGCAAGGGGAGAGGCGCAGGTGAAGCCCGCGGCAGTCTTGTGGCCGCCTCCGCCGAAGGCCTGCGCGATGCGCGCCACGTTGACGCCGCCCTTGGAGCGCAGGCTGCAGCGAAGCCGTCCCTCGATGTTTTCCTTGAAGAGCACCGATACCTCCACGCGGAAGTCCTGGAGCGGGATGTTTACGAGGTCCTCGGCGTCCTCGTAAGAGGCGCCCGAGGCCGCGAGGTCGTCCTTGTCGAGGGACTGGATCGCGACGCAGCCCTCCAATCCCAGCTCCAGGCTCGAGATCGCGGCTTTTTGCAGCATGAGGACGCCGCTCGAGGAGGATTCGTACATCCGCTTGTGGATCTCGTAGGGCTTGACGCCCAGCTTGACTAGCTCGAGGGCGCAGGCGAAGGTCCTATCGCTCGTTTTCGGGTAGGCGAAGGAGCCCGTGTCGTAGACGATGCCCGAAAAGAGGGCCTCGGCGGCGTCCAGGGGCAGCTCTACCCCGAGGGCCAGGCTCAGGTAATAGACTATCTCGCAGGTAGAGGAGGCCGCGGCGTCGAGGTGCTCGAGCTTGCCGGGCATCGCCCTGGGCTCGTGGTGGTCTATGACGAGGGGAGGGCAGGCGGCCGCGATCAGGTCAGCCGACCTCTCTCCTAGATAGCCCATGTCGTGGGTATCCACGATTATCGGCGTGGCCGACGCGGCGGGGAAGGGGAGGCAAGCCTCCTCGGCGAGGGTTTTAAAGAGCGCGCGGCGGTCTATGAAGCGGAATTTGGCCGGGAATTTATCCGAAACGGCCGCTATCGCCGTCTTTCCGAGGGCCGTAAGGGCCAGCGCCAGCGCGAAGGCCGCCCCTAGACCGTCCGCGTCAGGCCCGTCGTGAGAGACGATGACGTAGTCGTCGCGCTCCTTGAGGTACTCCGCCAGGCTGTCGAGGGTCATCGTCACCCGCCTTTCAATCGGCCGCTTTCTGTTTTTCCCTTTCCTTCTTCCTGGATAGTACTAGCACTATCGCGAAACCGGCGAGCGCCGCCGCCAAAAGGGCGGCCGCGCCGTAGAGAAGCCAGGCGGGGAGGGCCCGCTCGGCCGGAGTTGCGCCGCCCGCGGAGGCGCCGCCGGCGGCCGCTGCGCCGGATCCCGCCCCGACCGCTCCCGCCGAAAGGGGCGCGCCCGCGCTTCCTCTGACCGGAGGATCGAGCAGGAGCTCCATCACCGCGGGAGCCGTTTTCTCGACCTTCGCGCCGACCTGGAGGCCGACCGTGATCGCCCGGAATTTGCCTAGGTCGACGCGCTTCACGTATTCCAGGGAGGGGTGCTTCAGCTTGTAGTCGGGCGCCTGGTAGGGGCTACCCTTGGGAGCTTCCTGCCTCTCGTCCGTGAGCATCAGGACGTATTTGGGCCTATCGGGCTGTCCCAGCTCGTCCAGGTCCCTTTTCGCGGCGTCGAGGCCGGCTCCGAGGTCGGTGAAGCGCCCGTTCGCCTTGACCGAGCGCAGCGCTCGGATGGCCTTGGCCTTGTCCTCCTCCGACCCGATGCTCATCGAAAGCAGCCGCTGGACCTTGCCGTAGACTGTCTCCACTATCAGGCGGTCGCCCGGCACAAGGATCGGGCCGAGGACCTTGCCCGCCACGTATTCCTCGACCTCCCCGAAGAAGGGGGCCATGGATAGCGACTTGTCGAGGAGGAGTATCATGTCGAGGGAGCCCGACCTGAGCTCCTTTCCGGCCGCGGATTGGGCGGAAAGGGCGTTGAGGGCCAGGATAGAGGCGCATGTTAGGAGGGCGAGGCGTCGAAGATAATTCACGGCTGCCACCTTTTAGCGGAGTCCTGCGGGCCGTTTTTTGGCCTTTTAGTCTCCATAATCGATATTCTACGATATAAGGACGAAAAACGATAGCCTTTTTTTTATGCCGTACTTTACAACTCAGGCCTTACCCCGATACTATAACCCAAGAATCAGCAATCGCGTAAAGGAGATCATATGGGCGCGATAGATCTTCCCAAAAGTCCAAACGTATTCCATCCCGAGAAGCCGTCTGCCGTAGGTTCCCGCAACTCCCTGGCTCAAGAGGGCCGCGATCAGCAGCGGGAAGTCAACCAGCTGCTCGAGGAGGAGACCAACAAGGTACTCCACCACATAAACGCGAGGCTCCCCAAGGAAGTCCTCGATCGCATCGACGTCATGGGCGGGTTGAAGGAAAAGCTCTACAACTACTTCAACCAGAACTACCAGAACATGTTCAACCGCTTCATGGTCACGACCGAAGACGAGATGGTCAAGAAGGTCCGCAACTTCATCGACAAAGAGGAGATGAAGGGCCTGGCCCGCTACACCCCCAAGGAGATCAGCGAGCTCCTCGACCAGGTCGGCGGCGCGGACAAGTTCAACACGGGCGAAGTCGAGAAGTCGATGGTCAACATGTTCGGCCACTTGCAGGGCCACATCCAGCGCGGGGTCAACGAGCTGGAGAACCTGACCAACGCCCTGCTCCGCCAGAAGACCGACGTCGGCGCCTTCATCCGCGGCGAGAACGCTTACTCCGTCGTCAAGTGCTCCTTCAAGGACGACAACTACAAGCCCAAGACGGTGACCAACGTCAAGCTCTCGGTCAACATCCTCGACTCCGAACTCATCTCCCCGATCTTCCATTACCAGGTCACGGTCGAGTACCTCATCAAGGACCTGATCTCCAAGCACCTCATCGACCAGATCGACAAGGAGATCGAGAAGCTCAAGGACCGGCTCATCGACGCCGGCAAGGAAGAGCTCTCCGATACCGAGATCATCTTCGAGCGCATGAACCGGATCAGGGACTACACCGACGACGACTCGGACAACCCCAAGTCCAAGCGCTACTCCATCATCGGCAAGGAGCTCATGGAGAGGATCTCCAACCTCCGCGCCGAGATCGACCCCGCCACCTTCGACCAGCTCAACGTCCGCGAGAACCTCAAGAAGATCGTGGACATCGAGAACATCCGCAACCGCGGCTACAACACCGCCGTCAACTCGATCACCTCGATCCTCGACGTCTCCAAGATGGGCTACCAGTACATCGAGAACCTCAAGAACGCCCGCGAGCTCATCCTGCGGGAGTACGAGGACACCGATACCGCCCACCTGCCCGACGAGCGCTACCAGCTCCGCCTCCAGTACTACGACAACGCCCAGCTCATCGAGGAGCGCAAGGCTTACGACGTGCAGGCCAAGAGCTTCGAGACCGAGGTCGCCCACCTCTGGGACGTCCTCGAGATGATGTACGATGATTCCAAGTTCCTCAAGCGCATCAGCGACTTCGACGACCTCGCCAAGATCTACCGCCGCAAGATCCGCACGAGGATCAAGGCGAAGACCGGCGAGCCCGTATACGAGGACATCGCCAAGGTCTGGGACGAGATATCCTTCGTCAAGCCCGCCGAGACCGAGGTCGAGAAGATGAACCGGACCTACCTCTACGAGAAGGACAAGGTCAAGAGCCGGATCATCCTCATGGGCGACAAGCTGAAATCCATGTACTCCTACCAGTACCCGATCCAGCGTCGCGTCGTCGAGGAGCGTCTCGTGTTCCTCCGCAAGGAATTCGACCGCTTCGACTACATGATCAACCCCTACCACATCCAGCCCGGCCTCCTTCTCGACGTGGATATCTGCTCCATCAAGAGGAAGAAGGCGACGCTCGACGGCATGGCCAACGTGCTCAACGAGTTCCTCCACGGCGTATCCAAGGGCTTCCAGGACGCGGCCTTCGCCTCGTTCTCCAGGCGCCGCTCCACCGTCCGCGAGGACATCGCGCAGTCCTTCTCCCCGAACGAGGGGATGCCCGAGGATGGCGGCGCCCCCGGCGCCGACTACCTCTCGATGCTCAACACGAGCGATTCGGCCCCGGCCATCGCCGAGCCCGTATCGCCCCCGATCAGCATCAAGGCTCCCGGCAAGAGGGGCCCCAAGCCCAAGGGCGTCGTGGATTCCGGCAGGAAGGCCGGCCGGCCCTCGGGCAAGCCGAGCGCCAAGGCGAGCTCCAAGGCTCCCGCGAAGCGCGGACGGCCCGGCAAGGGCGAGGACGGCGGCCTTAGGCAGCTCTGATCCCATGGGATTAAACCCGGTTTCTCGGGCGGTCAATGCCGCCGGTCGCGCGAAGCGGCCGGCGGCCGGCCGACAATGATAGTTACGCCCGGGGGGCCGTCCACCAATCGAGGTTGGGCGGCCCTTCGCTCGTAGGAGGAGTCCAGATTTATGAAGAGCCTCGTCAGCCAATTCGAGGGTCTAGCCGAGCGCGAGGGCTTTAACGCCTCGGTGCGCCATATAAAGACGGTCGTCGGGATCGTCGACCGCGTCGCCGCAAAAGAGAATCTCGCGGACGCGGTGGACGAGCTGATAGAAGAGAAGTCGCTGGACAAGGACGATGTGCGTCCGGTCGTCTCCATGGTCCTCGGCCAAAAATTCCGCTACGCCTCGGTCTCCGCGAACCTCACGTCGACCGCGGCCGACATCGGCGCCATCGCTGCCGAGACGGTGAAGTGGAACGGTGTCGACCTCGTCGTCATCTACCACCACCCCGACCTGGGCGCCCTGGTCGTCAACCCCAAGAACGCCAAGCGCCTCGCCCAGATCGATCGCCTCAACCGCTCCGAGCTGCTGGTCGTCTACGCCGGCCGTTTCGCCAAGGAAGGGGAGCCCAAGCTGCTCGATGCCGCCTGCGAGGCAGTGATCGACCTATTCTCGGGCCGCAAGGCCAAGGTCAAGCCGGAATTCCTCAAGGGCGATTGCGCCTACAAGCCCGTCAAGGAAGAGAAGGAAACCGCTCCCGCGAAGGCCAGCCCGAAGGCGAAAGCGACCCCCAAGGCCCCCGCCAAGCGCGGAAGGCCCTCCGCCGGCGCAGCCAAGGCCGCCTCGGCCTCAGCGGCCGTCGCGCCGGAACCTGTAGCGGTCGAGCCTCCCAAGGCCGCCGTCGCCGCCGCGCAGGCGGTCAAGCCGGGCGCCCGGATGACTCCCATGTACAACGTGCTGGTCACCAACGAGCTCTTCCACAACGGCAACGTCGAAGCCTGGAAACGCATCATCGCCAGCTATACGACCAAGCACCCCGGTCTCCAGGTCCTCGTCTACTACGACGGCGAGCGCATCATGGACATCAACGCCCTCTTCAAGTGGGGCAAGGTCAAGCACGGCTCGAATATCAAGTTCGCGATCACGGGCGACGATATCTGCGACGTAGCCAAGCTGCAGCGCTACCTGGCGCAGGGCGCGAGCCACCTGTACGAGGCCTTCCTGAAGGGGCCCGTCAACAGTGTCATGGCGCTTTTCTGAAAGCGCGAGCGGAGGAAAGGTAAAGGCCATGAAAGATAACATCCATTTTTTCAGCCAGAAGGAAACCGTCAAGAAGGGCGTGGACCTCGAGAAGCTCGGCATGCGCGGGCGCCAGGCCAACGAGTTCGCCGAGCTCTCCCTGCCCATACTGCCGGGCTTGGTCATAGATTGCGACGCCGCGTCCTCGTTGGCCGACCAGAAGGTAGCCGACGCCATGCGCCCGGCCGTCAAGAAGGTCGAGGAGATCGTCGGCAAGCGCCTGGGCGACTCCAAGAACCCGCTGCTCTTCAAGATCGTCGTGTCGCCCAACCTGGCCGTCTCCAACTATCCCACTCTCCACGATTTCGGTCTCGCGCGCGACACGGTCAAGGGCTTCGCTTCCTGGGTCGGCGAGAATTTCGCGGCCCATGAGGTGCTCTTCCTCGTGCGCGGTATGCTAGCCGTCGAGGAGAAGGTGGCTGAGCTCGAGGGCCGCCAGAAGGATCAAAAGGCGGCCGCCGAGGCCTCCGAGCGCTGCACCAAGTCGCTCAAGTCCGACAAGGCCGCCAAGAGCGCCGCCGCCTTCATGGACGACTACGCCGCCGTCCTCCCCAAGGGCTTCTTCGACGGCGCCGAGAAGCAGCTCGAGATTGCGCTCAAGCGAGTATCGCGGCTCATCAAGCTCGACGAGCAGGACGCCGACGACACCGCCATCCTCGTGCAGCCCATGGTCTACGGCAACTACGGCAAGGACTCCTCCTCCGGCGCCTTCTTCACCCGCGACATCGTCACCGGTGACCTGCGGCTACAGGGCGAGTTCTACCAAGAGCGCTTCAACGAGCTTGGCGCCGAGGGCAAGGACATCAACAAGATCGCCCCCGACTACCTCAAGGAGCTCGAGAAGATCGCCCGCAAGCTCGAGGACAAGCACCTCGAGATCCGCCAGATCCGCTTTACGGTGGAGAACAAGAAGCTCTGGCTCATCGAGCAGCGCCAGGTGGTGGCCAAGAGCACCCAGGCGGACCTCCGCCTCGCTCTCGACCTCTGCTCGCGCAAGGTGGTCGACGAGGAATACGTCGTCCAGTCCATCGCCCCCGGCCGCCTCAACGAGATCCTCCACGACATAGTCGACCTCAACTCGGTCAAGAAGCTGCCGGGCGTCTCGGGCGGCATCGCCGGCGCCTCGGGCGCCGCTATCGGCCGCGTCTACTTCAGCACCGAGTCCCTGCTCGAGGCCTACCGCAACGCCCAGCAGAAGAGCGAGGACAAGCGCCTCATCCTCGTCATGGACTCGACCTTCGCCGAGGACGTCAAGGCGATAGAGAACTCCACGGCGGTCCTCACCGCCGAGGGGGGCTATTCGGCCCACGCCTCGGTCGTCGCGCGCCAGTACGGCAAGGTCTCGCTCGTCAAGACGGACATGAAGATCCGCGGCAAGAAGGCCACGATAGGCGCCCTGTCCTTGAGCGAGGGCGACTACATCACGATCAACGTGCCCTACTACGGCGAGCCCCAGGTCTGGCTGGGCAAGGCCGACCTCATCTCCCCCGATCCCAAGGATTCGGGCCTCCTGGACTTCATCGCTCTCGCGAAGGGCCAGATGACCCATTTCCACGTACGCGCCAACGCGGATACGCCGCGCGACGCGGCCCGCGCCCTGCTCTTCGGCGCCGAGGGCATAGGCCTCGTCCGCACGGAGCACATGTTCTTCAACGAGAAGCGCATCAACGTGATCCGCGAGATGATCCTATCCGACACGAAGGAAGAGCGGATCAAGGCCCTCGCAAAGCTCCAGCCTATGCAGCGAGACGATTTCTACGGCCTCTTTAAAGTCATGGCTGGCAAGGAAGTCACGATACGCCTGTTGGACGCCCCGCTGCACGAGTTCCTCCCGCACAACGACGCCGAGTTCGCCGCCTTCTCGGAGCACATGGCAGCCCGCAAGAGCGCCAAGAAGCTCAGCAAGGCCGAGATCCAGGCGCGCATCGACGCCCTCGGCGAGTTCAACCCCATGCTCGGCCACCGCGGCTGCCGCATCGCGGTGAGCTATCCCGAGATCTACGAGATGCAGGTGAGGGCCATCTTCGAGGCGGCCTACAAGCTCCAGAAGGAGAAGGTCGACGTACGCCCCGAGGTCATGATCCCGATCGTGATGAACGCCTCGGAGCTCAAGCTCATCGTCTACGGCAAGAAGATCGAGGGCAAAGCCTACAAGGGCCTGATCGACATCGAGGAGGAGGTCCGGGCCGAATTGGGCGCCAAGGCGCTTCCCTACAAGATCGGCACCATGATCGAGCTGCCCGCCGCCGCCCTCTCCGCCGGCGAGATCGCCCGCTACAGCGAGTTCTTCTCCTTCGGGACCAACGACCTGACGCAGACGACCCTTGGCATCAGCCGCGACGACTTCAACTCATTCATGCCCGACTACTCCCTCTACGACCTCATCCAGGGCAATCCCTTCTCTCTGCTGACCGACCCGGTCAAGGACCTCGTCGCGATGGCCACAAAACGCGGCCACCTGACCAGGCCCGGCCTCGTCACCGGCCTCTGCGGCGAGCACGGGGCCAACCCCGACAACATCCGCTTCTGCATGGCGGCGGGGCTGGACTACGTCTCCTGCTCTCCCTACCAGGTGCCCCTGTCCATAACGGCGGTGGCCCAGGCGGAGATAGAAAGGCGCAGGGGGGAAAAGCAGTAAACGGCATCGCGCAACTCGCAATGCGAGAGGGCCGCCCTGCGAAGGGCGGCCCTCTCTTTAGGCCGCTACGGCCATCTGGATTGAATTGTGCCCTTGGAGCTTCCGTGATAAATTGTTCAGGGATAGTTAATAAGGAGAATCGCATGAAGAATGGGTTTTGGTTTATTTTTCGATTAGCGTCGTGGCCATCCTCATAGCGGCTTGCGCGAACGGGATCAATAACGGCGATGTTCCGAAAAACCTCAACTTCGAGGAGGCAATCGCCAAGTTGCCTTCGCCAGCAAGTCTAGATCCCCTAGGGATAGCGAGCGCGGGCAAGACTATAATTACCTTCGACCCCTCTACCGAACCCATGGCCACCACGCCCGCCTTCGTCGACGCCTTCGCGAACGGGGGCTTCGAATCGATATCCGCAGTGGTATTCAACGAGTTGCGGCAGAAGATGCTGAGCCTGACCGACGCGGACCTCATGGGCGCGGTAATCGATCTCGGACAGTCTACGACCACGGGGAAGAACTTCTATTGTACCTGCTCGAAGGTCGATAGCACTATCGCGCCCTCGCGACGACGGCATTTAACGGCGTAGCCGGTCCGGTATCGATCTGCCTCGACTTATCGCGGACGGATATTCATTTCGTTTACCCAATGCTAGCTCCTCTGCATTATGCCTTTAGGTACGACGAGAGCGAGGGCAGTTTCTATCTTCTCCTCGTACCCTATGCCTCGGGCGATTCGACCTATGCTCCCCTAACCGCCAACGAGATCTTCGCTGCCAATCTCAGGGATGGCTCCTCCGCTCGATACGTCTACGTCATCAACAAATTCGATGGCCTGAAGGTAAACTATGGCTACGCCGATGCCATCGCGACCGCTCACAAGTCGAGCTATGACGATTCAAGCCTCCTCGCCTTCATCAACAAGGCGAGGTTCTACGATTATCCGGTGCCGACCCCATGGGCTATCAAATGGATCTACTGGCCGACAACGCGGACGCGGATTTCGGCGGCGAGTCCTACAACGGAAAATCCCTCATGGCGACACTGGGAGGCCTGGGCGCGGCGCAAGCTGCCGCCGATTCGAGCCACGAGGGCTACAGCGCCTGGTCTGTCGCGCTGCACCTAGCCTACTGCAAATGGGTGGTCGCCAAGGCCCTCCTCGGCGAGGAGGGGAAGGGCGAGCTCGGTCCCTATCCCTACCCGCAGGGCTCAGGCGGTTTCTGCGCGCCTCCGGATGCGAGCCCCGAAGCCTGGTCGGGCCTCCTCGGCTATCCGAGGCGCGTCCACTTGCTGGCGATCGGCGCCATCCGCTGCGCCGGCGAGCCGGACCTGGAGCGCGAGGTCGCCGAATGGAAAGAGCCCCTCGAGAATACCGTCGCCTGGCTCTGCGGCCACGACGGCTACCATACCGCGCAAATCCGGAATATGGGAGTTGCCTCCTTCCGGGAAAAGCGCGCGTACTAGCGCGCCCTAGCAGCCTGCCGGCTCGAGGCAGGCTCCTTCCTGGGCTCCTTCGACCGCGACGAGCGCCTTC
>JANXYQ010000115.1 GCA_025355995.1 Spirochaetaceae bacterium
TCGCGACTATAATGAGTACCGACCTCACAGCTCGTTGGGAAACAAGACACCCCTTGAATTTGTTGGGTCGCAGGGGGCTTTGCAGGGTCTTTGAAGATCAAAAAATCGCATTTTGGTTGTCTACCAATTGGGGAAGGATCATTGGCCATGAAAAGACCACCCGGAAGTGTCTACTTCCAGGGGGTCTTTTCACATCGCGCGGTTTTTCATGGACTGTCAAGGTTAGGCAAGGCCTGATAGTATCCTCCCATGAGCGGTATCCGAGCGGTCAAGGTGGGGAAGGTAATCATCGGCGGCGATTGGCCCGTCTCCGTGCAGACTATGTGGAAGGAGCCCCTTCCCATACCCGGGAGCCCAGGCTTCGAATCGGCGCTGAAGCGCATATCCGGGCTCTCGGAGCTGGGCTGCGACGTCCTCCGCTTCGCCGTGCCGGACGAGGAGGCCGCGGAGGCCCTCGGAGCCCTCGCCGAGAGGAGCGTCCTGCCCCTCGTGGCGGACATACACTTCGATTGGCGGATCGCCCTGCGCTGCCTCGATTTTCCCATAGCCAAGATCAGGATAAACCCGGGCAATATCGGCGCGCCCTGGAAGGTCGCCGAGGTGACGGCCAAGGCCAAGGCGAACGGGTTGCCGATACGCATAGGCGTGAACTCGGGTTCCCTGCCGCCTGACCTTCGCGATTCCACGGATAGGGCCGGGGCGATAGTGGAGGCAGCCGAGCGCGAGGTCGCAGCCTTCGACGAGCTCGGCTTCTCGGAAATCATCGTTTCGATGAAGGCCTCCGACGTCGATACGACGATCGAGGTCAACCGGCGCTTCGCCTCGCGACACGGGATCCCCCTGCACCTAGGCGTCACCGAGGCGGGGCCCCTCATCGCCGGCGTCGCCCGGAACACCGCGGCCCTCGTGCCCCTGCTGCGCGAGGGCATCGGCTCGACCATCCGAGTCTCCCTCTCCGATACGATGGAGAGCGAGGTCCTGGCCGGGCGGGAGATCCTCGCCTGCGCGGGCTTGGCTCGCAAGGGAATCTCGATCGTCTCCTGCCCGCGCTGCGGCCGCGCGTCCTTCGACACCCACGCCTTCACCGCTCGCTGGGCGCAGCGGCTCTATTCTCTCGAGGCCACGGCGACGGTCGCCATCATGGGCTGCGTCGTCAACGGCCCGGGCGAGGCGAGGCACGCCGACCTCGGGATCACGGGGGCCGGGGACAAGGTGATCATCATGCGCAAGGGTGAGATAGCGCGCACGATTTCTCCCGAGGAAGCCGATACTGTATTCGAGGAGGAGCTCAAAAAGCTCTGATGAAAATAACGAGAATCGCCGCGTCGGCAGCCTTCGCCCTCATCCTCGCCCTCCAGGCCTATCCGGCCGAGGGTAGCAAGGCCGAGGTCGCCCCGGTCGGCCCGCCCCAACCCAGGATCCTCGAGCCCTTGCGGCCCAACGCCCTCCCGCCTCGGGCCGCCGACCCTTCCTGGCTCCTCTACCAAGAGGGCATGCGGCTCTTCGCGGAAAAGAGGCTGGGGGAGTCGCTCGCGTCCTTCAAAAAGGCCATAGATTCCCGCGAGGCCCTGTTCGATCGAGCGGCGAAGGATATATCAGCGGCGACCGCCACCAAGGAAGCCCTGCAAGCGCAGGGCTCGCTCTCGCGCCTGGTGGAGCTCCTCGCGGCTCGCGAGCTCATCCCGCAGGAACTGGAGGCCTTGCGCGCGAAGGCGGCGGGCTCGCTCCTGGCCGAGCTCGGCCTGCTCAGGGAACGATCCCCCTCGAGGCCGCTGCACGGCCTCCTCGACGCCGCCCTCCTCGTCGTCGAGGAGAGAGGGCTCGCCCGCGTCGGCGACTCCGTCGCCGCGCTCGCGAAGGCCACGGAGGAACTCGCGCGGTATCCCGAGGCCGAGTTCTGGATCTCGAAGATATACCTCGCCGAGGGCGAGTCCCGCCTGGCCGAGCTTCAGGCGATACGAGCCTACGGCATGAGCGGATCGCTCGAGGTAACGGACGATCGCTTTTCGATACTTCAGGCCCTCGCGGATATCTATAGGGCGAGGGGCGACGGCAAGGACTACGAGCTCCGGCTCAGGGAGATCGCAGACGCCTCCGACCTCTTCGCGGGCAAGGACGAGTACTACCGCAACGCGATGGAGAGGACCCTAGCCCTGCAGGGCTTCGACAAGTTCATGGCGCTTTATAGGGTGGAGGATCGCTTCGCTATCGCCGCCTACTCGCAGCTGGGCGCGCTCTACCTCGAGGCCGGAAGGCCCCTCGCTGTTGGGTACCTCGCCGCGGCGGTCAACGCCGTCCTAACGCGGGAGATAGCGGCGATAAAGGCCGATTCGCCTGGCTTCGCCTACAAGGATCTCCCGGACCTCGCCTCGAGGATATTGGCCGGCGAGGATACCGCTCGCTTCGCCTCGGAGTCGGGACTCTGGCGCGATCTCGTGCGCCTGGGCGAGGCCCTCTCGGCATCGGGGAACCGCGAGACGGCCAGGGAGATCTGGGCCGCCGTATCCCGCGCGCTGGGAGCCTCGGATCCCTGGGGCAAGCGCGCGGCGGCTTTTCTCATCAGCTCGCGGAACGCTTCGAGGCGGCCTTGACGGCCTTCGCTTCCTCGGCCCTCACCTTGGATACGATTTCCTTGATGAAGGGATCGATGATCGTATAGACGCGCTTGGTCTTCTGGACCTCGGCGCTGACTATGCCGTTTTCCTTCAGGATGGCGAGGTGCTGCGAAATCACCGGCTGGGGCTGCTGCAGGCAGCGCCAGAGGTCGGTGACACAGGGATCGTCCTCCTCGTCGATGAGGCAGAGGAGCTTGAGCCGGATCGGATGGCCGACGGCCTTGAGTTTTTGGGCGAATTCCGCGATGACTTCGTCGTAGCACGATTGATCGGAGCTTGGCATGGGGGAAGAATAACCTCAGAACGAATATTTTTCAATTACTTATATATACGGACTCGTTAATTATTCGAATGATTCGCCGCCCCTGTCCAGGATGGCCTGCATCTCGCGTTCAGGGCAGGAGGCGAGGTATTCTTCGAGCCTGGACCTGTCGTCGTCGGCTATCGCCTCGATTTCGAGGCCGAGAACCCGTCCGGCGTGCACCACCCGGCAGGAGAGCGCCAGGATGTCGGCTCCGACCCTCATCGAGCAGTCCTCGATGAGGTCGCCGGGCGCCAGGTCGGAGGCGAGGGCGGGGAAGTCCGGAACGAAGGAAAGGCCGTCCGGGGAGATAGCCTCCAGCTTACCCGATATCGGCGATAGGCTCGTCGGATGGGCGAACATGAAATCGAGCCTATCCCAGGTCGAGATCATGATCCTGTCCCTCAGCCTCTCGTCGTCCACTACCATGTAGCGCTTCAGCAGGGCCTGGAAGCGGCCCTGCTCGTGGCGGTCGTCCAGATCGTCCTTCAGGACGCCGTTAACGCCTATATGGGTGGCCTTCGCCGCCTCGTCCAGAGGGAAGGCCTCGCCCTTGAGGAGGAGGATCACGCACTCGTCCTTCGACTTCTCGGCGCGCACGGCCTGGGCGAGGACCTTCCAGTGGCGAGGGAAATCGCGGGCGCTCACCACGATGGCGTCGGGGTCGATCTCCTCGAGATTGTCGATGGCCTTGACCGGGTTGCGGTAGCGGATCGTCTCGAAGCCGAGGGGCCTGAGGTAGAACCGCGCAATATCGGCGATGCGATCGGTCTCGACGAGCAGGAGGGCCTTCATTCGGTGCCTTTGTTGAATACGGAATAATCCGAGATGTACCAGACCTCGTCGCGGCGATGGAGCTCGTAGCTGTATTCCTTGACCGCGCGCAGCTGCCCGCTCTGGAATTTCTCAAGGACGCTCACGAAGCCCTTGGCCTCGGTGTACCGCGTCTCCAGGATCTCGAAATAGTAGGGCTGCAGCACGATATCGTTGTCGATGACGTTGGTCTGGAGGTCGGCCCGATAGCGATCGAGGAGGCGCCGGCGACCCTCGTCGGACTCGGCATCGTAGGCCTTCTTGCGATCCTGGTCCCGCGAAACCAGGGATTCCAGGTCCAGGTACAGGAAAAACTCGTTCCAGAGGCCCTTCTGCCGGGCAACGATCGTCCGGCGGACGACCTCGTCCGGGGGCAGAGCCTGCGCCTTCAGGGCCTCTCCCGTCACCGCGCGGATGGACTCGGAGGCGGGCGGAAGGCCCGGCGAGGGCCTGACCGAGAGGGAGAGGATGTTCGACGAGATGGGCGCGGCTGCGGAGGAGGCAGCGAGCTCGGGGTAGAAGGCGGCCTTGACCGAGTAGTTCCCGGGGCCGTCAACGCGCACGAAGCGGTCGAGGGCCTCCCTGAAGGAGTATTCCTCTCCCGGCTTGATGGCCAGCTCGCGGTAGAAGACCGGCTTCGATTGGCTCATGGCGATTTTATAGCCGTCCGAGAGGTCGAGGAGGCGGTTCGAGGGCGTCCGCGCCTCGAAGGAGAGGCTGTAGACGCGGTCGTCCGCCAATTTAAAGCGGTACGTGGAATCGCTCTCGTTCGATATCGTGACCATGAGCGGGATCTCGCTCCCGGGGAAGTAGATCCGCTTGTCGAAAAAGCGGATCGACAGCGTGACGTCGGCGGCCGCTTGGGTGCCGGCGAGGAGAAAGGCCGCGAGCGCGGCTGCGCAAAGCGATCTGCGGGTCACGGCGTATGGCTCCTTCGATCTGGAACAAGTGCGCGGGTCGGCGTATACTGCCGTCCGATCCATCGCTTTATTGTCGGAATGTTACGATGAATACATTACGCCCGCAAGAGGTTCTAGCGCGCTTGCGCTCACACGCCCCCCTCGTCGAGCTCCTTTCGCGGCTCGAGGCGGGGCCGTATCCGGTGGATTTCGGCGAGGCAGAGGGGCCCTTCGCGGCGGTGGTCGCGGCCGAGGCGGCTCGCGGCGGTGACCTCGCGAGGTCGGCCGCCCTAGCCAGGTCCAAAGGGGACCTTCGCGGCGGCGCACGGCGGGGCGTATCCTCGCCGGGCGTATCCTCGCCGGGCGTATCCTCGCCGGGGCAGGTGCTCGTAGTAGTCCCGACTGACCAGGAGGCCGAGGCCCTCGAGCGGGACCTCTCCTTCCTCGGAGCCCGCACGGCGAGCCTGCCCTGGTGGAGAACGGCGGCGTACAGGCCGGTTTCATCCCGTGCCCGCGTGTTCGGCGAGAGGGCTGCCTGCCTCTCCAAGCTCTGCCTTCGCGAAGACTCGCTCGGGAACTCCCTGATAGTCGTGGCAAGCCAGAGAGCCTTCGTCACGCCCGTTCCTCCCCGCGCCGCCTTCGCGCCCCTCGCCATACTCCTGGAGAAGGGCGGCTCCATCGATCCGACCTCGGTCGGCGACCGCCTGTCGTCCTACGGCTACCTGCGAGTTCCGCGGGTGTCCCTCCCCGGAGAGTTCGCCCTCCGCGGAGAGGTCCTCGACCTGTTCATGCCCGGAGACGAGGAGGCGGCGCGGGTCGTCTTCGAGTACGACAAGATCGAGAAGATAAGCTCCTTCGATCCGGGCCTGCAATCGAGCTCGGGGATCCTGTACCGGATCGCCGTGCGGCCGATGAAGGAAGTCCTATGGGACGAGGGACGCGTCGCCAGCCTCGCCGAGGCCATCCGCGGCCTGCCGGGGATGAACGGTCGCGAGGCCGTCTTCCTCGAGGAGCTCGCGGCGAAGGGCGAGGCGAAGGGCGAGGAGCTGTTCTACCCGCTCGCCTTTGCGGCTTCCCCCTCCGGGGGCCGAGCCTCAGTCCTCGACTACCTAGGTCCCGGCGCCGCGGTCATCTTCATCGATCATGAGCGGCTCGAGGCCCAGGAGGACCTCGCGCGCAAGGAATACCAGGGCCTCTATCGCCGCGCGCTCCATGAGGGCCCCGTCCCGCCCCCGGACCAGCTCCTCCTCTCCTTCGCGTCCCTCGAGGCCGAGGCCCTCGGGTCCGAGGGCCGGCGGCGCGTGGCCCGAAGCTTCGCCCTCAAGGACTCGGCGGCCGGAGACAGGATCGCGATGGGCGTCGAGCAGCCCCGCTCCTTCTTCGGAAACGTACAGTACTTCAAGGACGAGCTGGCGACGCTTATGAAGACGGGCTACGGCGCGATCATATTCGCGGAAACCGAGATCCAGGGCGAGCGCATCTCCGCCCTCCTGAAGGACTTCCCCGTGGAGGTGGAGGTCGCCGACCTGTCCGCCGGCTTCGTAGTCCCCGCTCTCAAGCTCCTCGTCGTCCAGGAGAACGAGATATTCGGGCGCCGCAAGCGGCAGCCGAAATCCCTGAAGACCGCGAGGTCCGTCGCCATCGATACCTTCGTCGAGCTCTCCCCCGGCGATTTCGTCGTCCACGTCAACTACGGCATCGGCCGATTCGCGGCGATAGAGCGGATGAAGGTGCTGGGCCTCGAGCGGGACTACATAAAAGTCGAGTACGCGGAGAGCGAGGTCGTGTTCGTCCCCATCGAGCAGGCCAACCTCGTCCAGCGCTACATAGGCAACGACAGCGACGATCCCAGGCTCGACCGGCTCGGCTCCAAATCCTGGGAGACGAGGAAGGCCAAGGTCAGGGCCTCGGTCGAGCAGCTCGCCGAGCGGCTCATCCGCATCTACGCCAGGCGGAGGGCGGCGCGGGGCTATGCCTTCCCTCCGGACAACGACTGGCAACTCGCCTTCGAGGCCTCCTTCCCCTACGAGGAGACGGTCGACCAGGTACGCTGCATAGAGGAAGTCAAGGCTGACATGGAGAGCGACAAGCCCATGGACAGGCTCATCTGCGGGGACGTCGGATACGGGAAGACGGAGATAGCGATGCGCGCGGTGTTCAAGGCGGCGGCCTCGGGCAAGCAGGTCGCCTTCCTGGCTCCGACCACTATCCTCGCGGAGCAGCACTTCGAGAATTTCCGCGAGCGGATTGGGGATTTCCCCGTACACCTCGCCATGCTCTCGCGCCTCGTCGAGAAGAGGGAGCAACGGGCCACGCTCGAGGGACTCCGAGAGGGCCGGGTCGACGTCGTGATCGGCACTCATCGGCTACTCCAGAAGGACATCGAGTTTAAGGACCTCGGCCTCCTCGTCGTGGACGAGGAGCAGCGCTTCGGGGTCAAGGACAAGGAGAGGCTCAAGGAGATCAAGGCGAGCGTCGACTGCCTCACGATGACGGCGACGCCGATTCCGAGGACCCTGCACATGTCCCTCCTCAAGATACGGGACATGTCCGTCCTCAACACCCCGCCCGTCAACCGCCACCCCATCGAGACGATCGTCGAGGAATTCGACCCGGTCGTGATAGCCGAGGCCATACGCAAGGAGGTGGCCAGGGGAGGGCAGGTCTTCTACCTGCACAACCGCATCGAGAGCCTCCAGGAGATCCAGAGCTTCCTCCAGGCGACCGTGCCCGAGGTCCTGGTGGAGACGGCGCACGGTCGCCTGGACTCCTCAGAGCTCGAGGACATCATGCACCGCTTCATCCACGGCGGCTTCCAGGTCCTCGTGTCGACCACCATCATCGAGAACGGCATCGACATCCCCAACGTCAACACCATCATCATCGATCGGGCGGACATGTACGGCATCTCCCAGCTCTACCAGCTTCGGGGACGCGTGGGCCGGTCGGACAGGGTCGCCTACGCCTATCTCTTCTACCCGGACAAGCGCGCCCTCTCCGAGTTGGCCATGAAGCGGCTGCAGATCATCTCCGACTTCACGGAGCTCGGCTCCGGCTTCAAAATCGCCATGAAGGACTTCGAGGTGCGCGGGGCGGGCAACCTCCTCGGCCGCGAGCAGTCGGGCGACATCTACGCGGTCGGCTTCGACCTCTACCTGAAGCTGCTCGACGACGCCGTCCAGAAGCTCTCCGACTCGGGCTACCAGGCCGAGGAGGACACCTACCTCGAGCTCGAGTACGCGGGCTACATCCCCGACGAGTATGTCAACCTGCCCACGATGAAGATGGAGGTCTACAAGAAAATAGCCTCCATCATGAGCCAGGCCGACCTCGACACCCTCTACCAGGAGCTTATAGACCGCTTCGGCCCCCTTCCCGAGGAGGTATCGAGCCTTCTCTCCCTCGCGGAGATCCGCGTCATCTGCAAGCGCCTCTCGATAGCCAGCTTAAAGGAGCGAGGGGGCACGGTGACGGCGGAATTCTCCAAGGTGGCCAAGGTCTCCGTGGAGCGGCTCCTCCGGCTCATCCGCGAGGGAGGGGGACGCATCAAGCTCGATCCGCACAGGCCCAACATCCTCCTCATCACGACGGGGAACATCGGGCTCCGGGAGAAAAGCGAATTCATACGCGAGCGCCTGGCCTCGCTCCTCGTTTGAAGTGGAAAAACGGAACGGCATCCATTATCATGGCCTTGTGAAGATCCCTCGGAGGTGCATCCATGGCTGAGCGTATCGGCGATTTCCTCGTCCGGATCGGGGCGATGACCGAGGGCCAGGTAGGCGAAGTGATCAAGGCCCAGGACGAGGACGAGGAGCTGCGCATGTTCGGAGAGATAGCGATAGAGAAAGGCTATATCGACGATTCCGCGATCAGGAAATACCTCGAGTCCAAGCCGGCGGGAGGCCCTGCGTGAAAAGCACGACCCCCCTGACCATACTCTGCACCGCCAGCATGCCGGACTATAAGCTCAATATGCACCCCAACGAAGGCGCCGACCTCGGCTTGATGATGACGCGCTATTCCGTCGACCTGGGCGAGGGCCTGCGCGCGGAGGTACACCTGCGCAACGAGTGCCCCAAGGAGAGCGTCGAGATAGGCCCGAAATTCTGGGAGAGGCTCGGCAAGCCGGCCAAGGCCATCGTGAGCTACGACGGCTCCTTTCTCAAGATAGAGAAGGCCTAGCCCCTCCCTCGAACCCCGCCCCTACCTAGGCCAGCCTCAGTATTCCCAGGCTATTCAGCAGGATGACGGCTATCAGGACCGGCGCGAGGAATTTGACTATTCCGGCCAATGCCGCGTTGAAAGCCCGCGGCCCCCGATAGCCCTTGTCGAGCTCCCCGACGAAGTCCTTGCGCGCCAGGAGCCAGCCCGCGACTATCGCGATGGCTATGCCGCCCAGGGGCAGGAGCAGGTTGGATGAGGCGTAGTCGAAGAGGTCGAAGAAATTCTTGCCGAGTATCTTTACCCCGCCGAGCACGGGACCCTGGGAGAGTGTCGCGAGCAGCCCGAGCGCGAGCATCGCGGCGCCCGTCAGCGCTCCGGCGCGGGGCCGGCTCATCTTGGCCTTTTCCGACAGCCAGGCCACGGGGACCTCCATGAGGCTCACCATCGCGCCTATGGTCGCCACGGCGGTCAGCACGAAGAAAAGGGCCGTGAAGAGACCGCCGAGTGGCATCTTGCTGAACACGAGGGGGATGGTATTGAACAGCAGGCCCGGGCCGCCCGCGGGAGCGCCGCCGAAGGCGAAGACGGTCGGGAAGATGGCGAGGCCCGCCAGGATGGAGACGGCGGTATCGGCCAGGGCTACGCGAGCGGCGTTGGGCGCGATCCTCGTGGCCGCGGGCAGGTATGAGCCGTAGGTCGTCATCGTCCCCATGCCGAGCGAGAGCTTGAAGAAGGCGAGGCCCAGGGCGGACAGGAGGACGGGTCCGGTGAGTTTGGTGAGGTCGGGCGTGAACAGGTAGGCGACTCCGGCGCCGGCGCCCGGAAGGGTCAGCGCCCTGACGTCGCAGACGACGAGGAGGACGAAAAGCAGGGGCATGAGGACCTTCGTGACCCGCTCGATGCCCTTGGAAACCCCGGCGGCGACTATGGCGGCCGTGAGGGCGATGACGCCCGCCTGCCACAGGATCGGCTCCCAGGTGCCGCCCGCGAGGGCTCCAAAGTCGGCGGGACCGAGGACCGATCCGCGCGCGAAGGCGGCTATCGATTTGGGCACGTAGGCGAAGACCCAGCCGGCGACGTCAGTGTAGAAGGCCATGATCAGGACCGCGGATAGTAGTCCGGCCCAGCCGATGACCGACCAGGCCCTCTTGCCGGGTATGATCGAGCCATAGGCCTGGACGGCGTTGAGTCTCGTCCTCCGTCCAATCGCGTGCTCCGCGACCATGATCGGCAGGCCTACGAGCGCTACGCAGGCCAGGTAGGCGAGGACGAAGGCGGCTCCGCCGTTCGAGCCCGTCAGGTAGGGGAACTTCCAGATATTGCCTAAGCCGATCGCGGAACCTACGGTGGCGGTGAAGGCGCCAATGCCGGTCGCGAAGATATCGCGGCCCTGCCCTTGAGGTGAACGCATTTCCTTTGCTCCTTGGATACGGGGAATCAGGCCTTGCGGCGAGCTAGGCTCGCCTGGCGGCTATGCTCGAGGCGAAGAGATAATCCGACATCAGGTCGCAGAGCTCGGGCGAAAAGCCGATTCCGGCCCGCAATTTTTGCACGCCCGTAGGCAGGCGCAGGGACGATTCGACCTTGCCGTTGACCGTGAAGCGGTATTTGCGGAAATAGAGGCTGACGGCGACGGGCGTTCCGACCGGAATATCCGGCGAGCGCATGGGCATGAGGAAGTCCAGGCGGTTGACCGCTAAAGTGTAGAGCGCGAGCTTGTGCTGCTCGGAGCCGCAGGCCATGACCGCGTAATTGTTGTAGCCGAGCTTCTGGGAGCTCTCCGGGTTGACCTGGATCGCCTTGTCGCGGAAATCGTCCCATTGCGTTCGGAGCTTGTCGAGGCCGAGGAGATGCTCGCCGAGGATCTTCGCCAGCGCCGGGGGAATGGGCTTGAAGTCGCAGACGATGAGGCCGACCCTGTCCCTGCCCTTCATGAGGCCGACCGCCGACACCTGGCAGCGGCAGAAGATCTTTTCCGGCTCCTTTACGATCGCGCCCTGGACCGTGAGAGTGAGCCCGGCGAGCGCGCCCTTGAAGCGCTGGAAGAAGGCGATCTCCTCTTTCGTGAATGAGCCTATCAGCACCGCCCTCGACATCGATATCTGGTAGGGGACGCAGGCGAGGGTATAGGTGTCGACCTTGAGGCTCGTCTGGGATTGGATGATGCCCGTCGAGTGGAGGACGAAGGGACTGAAGGAGATGACGACGTCTTTATATTGTTCTTCGAAGCTCAGGGTTTCCTGTTTGTGCACGGTGACTAACTATGCCTTCGAGGGGCTGTTCGGTCAAGGCCGAGGGCAGGCCGGGTCGCGGAACCGGTGCGCGCGCCGCGGCCGGCCAGGAATATCGCCGGCTCCTTCGCGAGCGGCCATGGCTTCGCCTTCCAGGACGAGACGAGGCTGGAGCGTATGCGCTCTTCCGGGGAGCAGAGGGAGGCGGCGACGCAGAGCCGCGTCCCCTCGGAGAGCAGGGCGAGGCAATCCTCGAGCAGGCGGGCGTTCCGGTACGGCGTTTCGATGAAGATGCGCGTGGCCCCGTCCGACCTGATGCCGCGGTCCATGGCGAGGAGGGAGGCCCTCCTGCCCTGGGGTTCCTGCGGCAAGTACCCCAGGAAATTAAAGCGCTGGCCGTCGAGCCCCGACGCGGCCAGGGAGAGGAGGATCGAGGACGGGCCGACGAGGGGGACGACCGCATAGCCCCTATCGTGGGCCAAGGCCGCCAGCGCAGCGCCGGGATCCGCGATGCAGGGCATGCCCGCCTCCGATATGAGCCCCAGGTCCTCGCCGGCCTCGAGGGGTGCGATCAGGGCGGGCAGTTCGCTCTCGGGCGTATGCTCGTCGAGCCTCACCATGACGACTTCGCCGGACGCCTCGGGTTCGAGGAGCCGCGAGAGGAGGCGCCAGGCGGCTTTCTCTCCTTCGACCACGAAGCGGCGGAGCTTGCGGACGCGATCCAGAGCCGCGGCGGGCAGGGCCGCCTCCGGCGACGAGGAGGGATCGAGGAGGTTGGGAATGAGGTAGAGGACGCCGCGTCGGTTTCCCATCGCTAGCTCGAGAGGAGGCCGAGAGCGCCGTCCAGCAGCGATCCGAATTGGAGGGCTAGACCTTCGGGAAGGGGCTCTGCCAGGGATTTATAGCCCTCGGCGATCGAGGTGGCCTCGCGTGAGGACAGGGGTAGGCTCCGCCCGATGATCGAGGACTCGAGGGCCTGGGAGCGCAGGCCGATCTCCCCGGCGAAGGCGATCCGCACCTCGGCGAGGATACCTTTCTCCGCCCGCGCCGCGAAGGCGAAAACCGCCGTCTCCGGGGTAGGGTAGGACCTTGGGCCGACCTTGCGCAGGGCATGCACGTCCCACCTGTCCAGGGGTATGCGAACGCGGGTGAGGAGCCCGCCGACAGGGACCGACGGCTTGCCGTCCTCTCCCAGGAGTCGATTGACGTTCATCCAGGTTGCGCCGCCCTGGTCGCGGAGCTCTACCAGGCCATCGAGGCAGGCGAGGGCCGGCCAGCTGTCCATGAAGCGGCTCCGGCAGGAAATATTCCCCCCGAGCGTCGCGAGATTGCGCACTGCCGGCGTGCCTATGCCCCGAACCGCCTCCGCGAGGAGGGGGGGGAGGGCGGAGTCGCCGAGCTCGAGCAGCTCCGCGACGGTGACTGCGGCGCCGATCTCGAGGAAGCGCTCGGTGAGTCCCGCCCTCCTGAGCTCGGGGATCGACTGGATGCAGAGCAGCTCGGCGGGTAGGGAAATGCCGCGGCCGCCCTGCTCGCGGAGGATGTCGGTGCCCCCCGCGAAGACGAGGATGCCCGGCCGCCTCCGCTGGATGTCGAGGGCATCGGCCAGGTCCTTCGCGAAATGGACGTCACTGGCCAGCACGGCGGTAGAGCCTCCTGGCTCGCAACTCTGCCACGGCCTGCACGGCCTTGACGATCGCCTCTGGGTCCGTGCACCTGCAGGGCGCGGAGGACGTGTGCTCGAGTATCTCCCGGGGCAAGGGCCTCGGCGTACGCTCGAGCAAGGCCGCCGCGGCCATTATCTTGGGCGCCTCGCAGAAGCCGCAGGTCTCGACGCCGGCGGCGGCGAAGCCCTCGACCATCTCGCGGTAGTCCTCGGTCTGGGCGAAGCCCTCGATGGTCACCACTTCCTTGCCGCGGACGCTGAAGGCGGGCACTATGCAGGAGGGGACGAGGCGGCCGTCCAGGAACACGAGGCAGCGCCCGCAACGCCCGCAACGGCAGTCGGAGCGGACCCCGAGCAGCCCGAAGGCCTCGCGCAGCAGGTCGGAGAGGCGGTCCACCGAACGGGCCTTGGCGCTCACGTCCTCGCCGTTGAGGATGAAGGAGACGGTCATCGTACCCCCAGGGCGCCGATGAGCCTGGCGCAGGGGACCGGCAGGCTCGAGAACGCCGCGTCGGCGGCCTGCGAGATCGCCGAGAGGAAGGCGGCGGGCACCGTGTCGAAGGGGAGCTCCCCGATTCCCTTGACAGGCGCCCTGCGCGCGGGGTCGAGGAACTCCACCGCGATGGGCGGCAGCTCTTCGAGGGGAAGGAGCCCGTACCGGAAATACGCGGACCTCGCCGCCGCGGTGGCTTGCTGTCCGCCGCCCGAGGGGTCGAAGCGCTCGGTGAGGCAGGCGCCCAGCGCATCCGCGACCCCGGAGCGCAAGGCGGCCGCCGCGCGGTCCGGAGCGACCACGTGGCCCCCGTCGACGCAGAGCCATACCCCGAGGGGCAGGGGCTCCAGGGTCCAGGGGTCGAGCTCGA
>JANXYQ010000116.1 GCA_025355995.1 Spirochaetaceae bacterium
TCGCGACTATAATGAGTACCGACCTCACAGCTCGTTGGGAAACAAGACACCCCTTGAATTTGTTGGGTCGCAGGGGGCTTTGCAGGGTCTTTGAAGATCAAAAAATCGCATTTTGGTTGTCTACCAATTGGGGAAGGATCACTGTAGTCTGGGAGAGGCTTAACCTGTTGTCCACTAAAACGGGGGAGCTCCAGCGGCTTGCGATATCGCCGATGAGCACTGATTCCATTGCTCCGCATGAGCTTTGCCACCCGATTTTCGCAGCAGCTTTCGCCGAGCTCCCGGAGATCCTTGAATACCCGGGGACTACCATACGAGCTATCGCTCTCTTCGTACGACTGTTTGATCAAGCTGAAAAGCCTTTGGTTTTCCTGCTCTCGAGGCGTTTGAGGCTCCACAAGCCATCTGTAAAAGCCACTGCGATGCACCCGAAGGATCCGGCACTGCGCTGTCACGCTGAACTCGGCTCGATGGTCTCGGATAAACGCGTACCTTACTCGGATGCCTTGGCAAAGTATGCGGCCGCTTTTCGCAAAATATCTCGCTCTTCCTTGGTCCGCTTCAGCTCGTTTTTCAGGCGAGCTACTTCGTCGCGCAGCCCATCCATGGTCTCCGCGGTTTTAGTCGCCCGTGCTCGACCGTGCCCATCGCGGAGCCACGTGTAGATCGACTTGCTTGAAACGCCGAGCCGGCTGGCAACTTCCGCAACTGGATGGCCACCTTCGACGACCTGCTTAACCGCTTCCCGCTTGAACTCGTCCGAATAAACTGCGACTCCCACGACTGCCTCCCTTGGTTACAATTGTAGCAGAGAAGTGTCTACCGATTTAGGGGAAGTCCACCGCTTTAAGCGAGGTCGACTTCTCCATCGAGCGCGGACTCGACCGGAACGCCTTCCTGCGCCTATCCGATGGTTCATGGATCACCGCCGCGAAGAGCGTCATTATCTCCGGGCCCACCGGCGTCGGGAAGAGCTACCTCTCGCAAGCCCTCGGTGCCCATGCCTGCAGCCTCGGCTACAGGACCGTCTACTTCAATTGCGCGAAGCTCTTCCAGACCCTCAAGGAAAAGCGTTCCACTGGTGGCTACCAGCGCTTCGTCGGCCGCATCGGCCGGACGCCGCTGCTCATCCTCGACGACTTCGGGCTCGTGCCCCTCGACGCGCAGGATCGGCTCTCGCTCCTCGAGATTGTCGAAGACCGGCTCGGTCACCACGCCACCATGATCGCGACCCTGATCCCGGTCGCCCAATGGTTCGACGTCATCGGCGATCCGACCATCGCCGATGCTGTTTGCGACCGCATCGTGCCTCAGGCGATCAGGATCCCGCTCTCCGGCATGTCCATGCGGGCGATCAAAGGACAACGCGAGCTATCGGAGGCTTGCGCCATTCCTGCCACCGGAGTAGACTCCCGTTCAGAAGTCAGCATGATGTAAACAGGTGGCAGAATAACTCCGAAATGCCCGGCAGAATTGGGCGGAATACCCAGTATCACGGCAGATCGTCTGCTACCACTATCCCATTATTGGGAACACCCGTGTTCGAGTCGGGTCGGCTCCGGATCGACGCTGAGACGCGCGAGGTGAAGGTCGACGGCGAGCTCATCAAGCTGACGCCCACCGAGTACGCCGTGCTGGACATCCTCGCCCGCTACGCCGGAAAGATAGTCACCCGCGAGCGCCTCCTCAAGGAAGTGTGGGGACCGGCCGGCGAGGACGAGGAGGGGAGCCTCCGCGTCTATATCAACGCCCGCAGGAAGAAGCTGGAAATCGATCCTTCCGCTCCCGAGCTCATCGTCACCGAGGCGGGAGTGGGCTATAGGCTCGAAATTTTAACGCTCCCTTAATATCCATCGGCGCGCCCGCATCGGTAGTATCGCCCAGACCGAATGCGAGCGCCGGAGGATGAATGGGAGACGCTGACGAAGCCGAGGCCAAGAGCCTCGGCCAGAGGATAAAGAGGCGTATCTTCGGGGCCCCCCGAGACATCAGGGACCCGGGAGTCTTCCACAAACTCGCCCTCATCCCCTTCCTCGCCTGGATCGGCCTCGGGGCCGACGGCCTCTCTTCCTCGGCCTATGGTCCGGAGGAAGCCTTCCGGAACCTCTCGGGCCATACCTACCTGGCCCTCTTCATCGGCATCGCTACGGCTGTGACGGTATTCATAATATCCTACACCTATTCTAGGATAATCGAGCGCTTCCCCCAGGGCGGGGGCGGCTACATCGTCGCGACCAAGCTCCTAGGGGAGAAGGCCGGACTCGTCTCCGGCAGCGCCCTCGTCGTCGACTATATCCTGACGATCGCCGTATCGGTGGAGTCCTGCGCCGACGCCGTCTTCAGCTACTGCCCCCCGGATTGGCAAACTTACAAAGTGCCCGTCGCGGTCTTCCTCATCATGGTCCTCATCGTCCTAAATATCCGCGGCGTCAAGGAATCCATCACGATCCTCATGCCGATATTCCTGGTCTTCCTCGCCGCCCACGTCCTCCTCCTGAGCTTCGGCCTCGTCAAGGGAGCGGCCGGCGCAGCCGCCTTGGCACAGAGCACGCGCAGCGGGCTGGCATCCGACCTATCCGCGATGGGATTCGTGGGGCTGATGTCGATCTTCCTGCGCGCGTACTCCCTCGGCGGCGGCACCTACACCGGCATCGAGGCCGTATCCAACGGCATGCAGATACTCCGCGAGCCCAAGGTCCGCAACGGCAAGAAGACGATGGCGTACATGGCGAGCTCCCTGGCTATTACGGCGGGCGGCCTCGTCGTCTGCTACCTCCTCGTGCGCATCTCCCCCGAGCATGGCAGGACCCTCAACGCCACCCTCGCCGACGCCCTCTACGGTCCCTGGGGCGGGGCGGGCAAGACCGTCGCCCTGGTCACGATACTCTCGGAGGGCGCCCTCCTCTTCGTGGCGGCCCAGGCGGGCTTCATCGATGCGCCCCGGGTCATGGCCAACATGGCCGTCGACTCCTGGCTGCCCCGCCGCTTCGCGGACTTCTCTGAGCGCCTCACGATGCGCAACGGGATACTGATCATCGGCGGAGCCGCGATCGCCATCCTCGTCTATACGAAGGGCTCGATCTCGGCCCTCGTCGTCATGTACTCGATCAACGTCTTCCTCACCTTCTCCCTCTCCGAGTTCGCCATGACGCGGCACTTCCTCAAGGTCCGCAAGGCCGAAAGGATCAAGCTCCGGAGCATCGCGATCCAGGGGGCCGGCTTCGTCCTCTGCGTCCTGATCCTCTGCCTCACGGTCTACGAGAAATTCCTCGACGGGGGCTGGCTCACCGTCCTCATTACGGGCCTGCTGATCGCGGCCTGCCTCGGCACCAGGCGCCATTATCGCGGTGTGAAGCAGGCCCTCCGCTCCCTCGAGTCCCTCGTGCCCGCCGCCGAGATGGAGCCGAGGAAGAGCTCGCCCCGGAAGAAGGACTCGCACGCGATGACGGCCATCCAGCTCGTCTCGGGCTACAACGGCATGGGCATCCACAGCTTCCTCCAAATCCAGTCCTCGTTCCCGGGCCTCTATAGGAATTTCGTCTTCGCCTCGGTGGCCGTCGTGAACCAGGAGCTCCTCAAGACGGGCGAGAGCGTGGCTGAGCTGGCCGCCGAGGTCGACGCGAGCCTCGCGCGCTACGTCGACCTCGCGCGCAGGTACGGTTATTGGTCGGAGGCCCACAGTGCCATCGGTACCAACGTGCAGGACGCGGCCTCGGAGCTCTGCAACGCCCTCTCCTACGACTTCCCGCGCTCGACCGTATTCTCGGGCAACCTGATCTTCTCCCGCGACCGTTTCATCTACCGGCTCCTGCATAACGAGTCGGCCTTCACCATCCAGAGACGCCTGCAGTGGGAGGGGATCACGAACGTAGTATTGCCGATTAGGGTGAGGTAGACCGCGAGCCCAAATGAAGCCCGAGGGCCAGGCCGAGGCCGGCTAGGGCGAAGCCGCCGAAGGCGTCGAGGCTGAAGTTGGCCGCCGCCTTGAGATAGGCGCCGTGCCGGACGAGGTCGATCGTCTCGTAGGCGAAGGTCGAGAAAGTGGTGAGGCCCTATGAACTCAACATCGACCCCGACCTCGCTCACGGAGACGCCCTCAATATATTCGTGAACTACCACGTCATCGACTCGGGGGGCCGCTTCATCGGCGCCGCGGGCGTGGGTATCTCGGTCGATACCCTCCGAGGCATGGTCGCCCGCTTCCACTCGGAATTCGCCACGTCGATCTACTTCGTGAAATCCGACGGGGCGATCGTTGCGGCGCCCTCCTCGGCCTCGGCGGATCCGTCCCTCCCAGCCGCGGCCGCCCGGGCCCTCGCCACCTGCGGGGGTTCCTTCCGCTACGAGCGCGGCCGCGAGAGCATGCTCCTCCGCGCCCTCGAGCTTCCCGAGCTTTCCTGGTACGTCTTCGTCGAGCGCCCCGAGGGGGCCGCCGCCGCGCTCGCGCGCAGGGCCCTCTACCTCAACCTGGGCCTTTGCGCCTTCGAGCTCTGCCTCGTCCTGCTGGCGTCGATACTCACGGTAAACCGCTTCCAGTCGAGGCTCGAGCGGAGCGCCTCCCGCGACCCGCTCACGGGAGCCTTGAACCGGCTGGCCTTCAACGCGATCGCCGAGCATGCGGTCAAGGCGTCCCGACGCTCGGGCGAGGCCTTGGCCGCGATCATGTTCGATATCGACGGCTTCAAGAAGGTCAACGACGAGCTGGGCCATCCCGCCGGCGACGCGGTCCTCGTCGGCGTAGTCGAGCGTTCCCGCTCGGCCATCAGGGATTCCGACCTCCTCTGCCGCTGGGGCAGCGACGAGTTCCTCGTACTACTTCGCGACTGCCGCGCTCCCGCCGCGCTCGCCATCGCCGAGAAGCTCCGCAGGGCCATCGAGGAGGGTTGCCCGGCCGACGCTTCCGAGCGGATTGCCGCCAGCGCGGGCGCGGCGGAGCGGGGGCCCGACGAGAGCTTCGACTCCCTCGTAGCCCGGGCCGACGAGGCCCTGCTCAAGGCGAAGCGCGCAGGGAGGAACAGGGCCGTCGTAGCCTGAAAACGGCTTCTCTCACGCTTTTCTCAGGTAGTCCTCACGTTCAAATGCGGATTATATGGCGGTACGGTTCCGTTCGAATGTTCGGTCTCCCCAAAGGCAAAATAGCCCAACCTTATCCCTTCGGCAGCTTATTCCAATCCAGTCCCCGCCCCGCGAGATCCGGCTGGCAGGAGGGGCAGAAGAAGGCG
>JANXYQ010000118.1 GCA_025355995.1 Spirochaetaceae bacterium
TTGGCGATCACGCCGAAGGCGGCGTTGAGCTCGAGGAGGAGCCTGAGCACGTGCTCGGGCTCCACGAGCTGGGTCGAGTGCTCGCTCGGCTCGAGGCCGAGCCGAGCGAGAAAGCGCCTCTCCACGGCCTCGGGGTCGGGATAGCTCATCGAAAGCGCGTTATACGACCCGACCGCGCCGGCGAGCTTCCCTCGGAGCTCTCCGGCGAGGGCCTGGGCGCGGAGGACGCACTTCCCGAGTCGGCTGGCGTACTCGGCCATGGCGAAGCCGAAGGTCAGCGGGACCGCGTGCTGGCCGTGCGTGCGCCCTACTTGGGCGGTCTCCGCCTCGTCGACGGCCAGGCGGCAGAGCTCGAGCTCGACGCGGGCCAGAAGGGGGAGGACGACGCGCCTCGCGGCCTCCCTGAGGGCCAGGGACTTGGCCGTATCGAGGATGTCCACGCTGGTCGCGCCGAGGTGGACCAGGCTCGCGACGTCCGTCGGGACCTTGCGCTGCAGGACGTTGACGAGAGCGCGAATGTTGTGCCGCGTCTTTTCCTCTTCCAGGTATACCTCGGCCGGGTCGATCGATTCCGCCGCGGCCTCTATTAAAGCGAAGAGCTCCGGGTCGTTTCGACCCCGGAGCTCCAGGTGGGTGATCAGCAGGGCGGCCTCGGCCCTGGCGCACCAGCGGACCTGCGCCTTCTCCGAGACTATGGAGGACAGTGAATCGAATGTTTCCTTGTTTGCGATCCAATAGCGGTGGTCGAGGGGGGAGAGATTTTCGAAGATGTCGCGGGTCTCCATGCCGAACTATGCCACAGCCGGAAAGCGAAGATCAAGCCCCGACTAGGCGAGGTCCGCGTAGGACGCGCGATCGCCGAGGGCCCGCAGGAGCTCGGCCGGCGCGAGCAGGACCTGGGCGCCGCGAGCGCCGGCGCTCACGGAGATCTCGTCGAGGAGCATCGCCGATTCGTCGATGAATACCCGCAGCGCCTTCCGGGTGCCGAGGGGAGAGCAGCCCCCGCGGATATAGCCCGTCGCCCCGTGGAGGTCCTTGAGGGGCAGCATCTCGGCCGCTTTCTCGCCCGCGGCCCTGGCCGCCTTCTTGAGATTCACCTCCGAGTCCCCGGGCACGCAGCACAGGAAGACTCCGAGCCTCTCCCCGCGCAGGGCTAGGGTCTTGAACACCCGCTCTTCCGGGAGGCCTATCTTCCTAGCGACGGACGCCGCGGAAAGGTCGGAGGCGTCCACTTCGTAGCCTGCGACGCGATGGGCTATGCCCAGGGAATCGAGCAGTCGGGTCACGTTCGTCGCCGGCATGACGGGCGCCCCGGCCTTTAGCGCTTGCGCCTGAACATGCGGTAATTGATCGAGGGGAAGAGGTTGTCCCGCTTTTCCAGCCGGGTCAGCCACTCCGTGCTGACCGTGTTGGAGCAGAGCATGTCGTAGATGCGCTGGAAATTGGAGATCGGCTCCTCGACCTGGCGGCGCGCGAAGCCCGCCGACTTGCCGGCGCGCATCAGGAGGGCCCAGTCGGAGCACATCGAGAGCAGGACCTCCCGCGCGGCCTGGTTTAATATGCGCTCGCGCAGGCCTGACTCGTCGGGAAAGCGCTCCGCCAGCTCGGACATCCGCTCCACGGCCTTGCCCGCGTGCCTGTAGATCCAGTCGTTGGAGCCGTCGAGCCAGACCTCGGCGAAGCCGCCGTCTCCCCAGGAGGAGAACTCGGGCACGGAGGCCTGGTTCTCGGGATGATCCCTCAGGTAGTCGCTCAGCGTGATCATCCGGAGCTCGCCCGCGGAGTCCGCCTGGCGGAAGAGGGCCTCGAGGAAGGCGGGGCCCTCCAGCCACCAGTGGCCGAAGAGCTCGGCGTCGAAGGGGCAGACCATGAGGGGAGGCCGGTCCATGAGCGCGCCTGCGGCCGACGCGGAGGCCCTGCGCTCGGCGAGGAAGTGGGCCGCGTGCTCGGCCGCCCGGGCGGCGGCGGCCACGGGATCGTAAGCCCGCTTCTCGTTGGTGCGGCCCGTGACGGCCCAATACTTGAAGCCCGTGAAGACGCGCTGGCCCGAGTCCTCGAGGTAGGCGCCGAGGTACTCGGTGGGCAGGTCGAATCCGATGTCGCGGTAGAAGTCGCGGTAGACGGGATCGGCGGGGTAGCCGCTCGACTCGGACCAGACCGCCTTCGTGGCGCCGGCGTCGCGCACGAAGGCCACGAGCCCCGAGGGGCATTCCACGGGGGCGAAGGAACCGTTGCGGGGAGTCGGATCGCCCAGCACCGCGCCCCTCGTCGTGACGACGGTGTAGTGCAGGTTATACGATCGAAGGATCTCGCCGACGCCGGGGTACCATCCGAGCTGGGGGAGCCAGAAGCCCGAGGGTTGCTTGCCGAAGGCCTTGCGGTGGGCGATTATCGCGGTCTCCACCTGGGCGGTCACGGCCTCCCTGCAATCGCGGAAGATGGGCAGGAAGGCGTGGGTCGCGCCCGAGGTCATGAGCTCCAGCCTGCCCTTTTTATAGTAATAGTCGAAGGCGCCGAGTATGTCCCGGGAATACAGCTCCTGGAAGTCGTCCTTGTCCGCGCGGTAGAGGGCATGATACATCCGGGCGAGCGGAGCGAAGGCGGCGTCGCCGGCCAGCCTCGCCTCCTCGGCCTCGGCGAGCCTGAGCTGCGCATCGAGGTACTCGACGTAGCGCTCCCCCAGGGCCTTGTCCGCGAGCATCGCGGCGAGGGTAGGCGAGATGCTGAGCGTCAAGTGGAAGGGAACCGAGTCCGCCTCCATGGATCGGAAGACGCGAAGCAGCGGGAGGTAGGTCTCGGAGACGGCCTCGAAGAACCAGCGCTCCTCGAGGAAGCGCGGGTATTCCGTCCTCCTGACGAAGGGCATGTGGGCGTTCAGGACGAGGGCGAGATATCCGTTATCCATATTCCGCCCCTTTAGTCCGCGCGATCGCCCGGCTTAGCGAGGCCGGACGGCAGTATCCGGAGCGGGTTACCCTCCGATCGATCTTCGACCGGCAGATCCTCCACGCCGGACAGCGCGAGCAACTCGTACGACTGGGAGCTGAGGGCAGGGCTCGAGGAAACGAGGCTCTGCCGGGGCGATTCCACCTCGTTCGAGCGGGCGAGGACGCGGAACTTGCCGTTCTGGCCCGCCCGCCTAGCGCAGAGATCGATGCGGAAGCGCACGCCCGAGCGGGGAAGGTTGATGTACCACTGGAGGTCCGTGTCGACGACGGGGATATCGAAGTATTCGCGGTGCGCGTCCGCCGGCTCCCCGGCCGGCCCGATCTCGGCCACGCGGAGGAAGAGTCCCGCCGAGGATTCCTCGCCCCGGAGGGAATCGAGATCCGAATCGGAGACGTCCCAGAAGGCGAAGGCCCAGGACGGGTCGCGCGCGATCGCGCGGATCATCGTCTCGTTGTAGCGAGTCGCAATGGATTCGCCTAGGCCGGTATCCACGTCGAAGTCGCCCATCCGAAGGCCGGAGTACTTCTTCTCGTCGATATGCCCCGCCTCGCCCTGGGCCTCGCGCCGGTCTTCGGAGTCGTCCTCGAGAGCGTCGAGGATCTCTTCGATGACGAAGGGCCTCTCGAGGCCCGGCGGCAGGTCGAGTCCCGTCTTGTCGGCGAGAGCGTAAAGCTCCTCGAGCGATAGGGCATCGAGCTTGTCGGTCTTCACTCTGCCATTCTGGAAAATATGGAGAAGACTTGTCAAGGCGTCGCGCTTGGAATGCTCATTCGCCCAAGGGCCCGCGGGGGGCTTGCCCTCCCTGGGGTTTATGCCTCGACCTCTTCCTGCGCCTCTTGCGCTTCGCCGCCTCGCCGCCCTCCGCGCCCCCGGGCTCGACTCCGGGCCTCTCCGCCATTCGAGGCTGGGGTCCCCTCTTCGGAGCCTCCTTCCGCGCGCCTTCCGCGCCGCGCTGGTCGCCGCGTTCGGGCCATTTGCGCGGCCTCTGCGTCGGGGAGATACCCCGCTTCTTGAATACGATGAGGACCGCGGCCTCGAGCTCGACCCGCGGGGGGTTCAGCGGGGATAGGAATAGCCGGGCCTCGTGGACCGCCTCGCGGTAGGCGTCGGGCGTATCCGTAAAGCTATCGGGGCGTGACTCGAGGAAGGGCTTGAGGTAATGCGCGAGCAGGGACGAGAGGCTGCGCTCCCTCGCGGGGTCCATGGCGTGCGCATCGAGCTCTACCAGCGCGGAGCGGAGAGCGCCCGCGTAGGCGGGGTTCGAGCCGATCATATCGGCGCATTCGGGAAGGATATGGCGGAGGAGGCCGAAGCGCTCGAGTCCCTCGATGATCTTCGCGGAGGAGCCCGAGGCGAGGATCTTCAGGAATTCCTCGGTGAGCCTCGAGGGACTCGCATCGCCCAGGAGCTCCGCGTCGCGCCTGAGCGCGAACCTGAGCTTGAGCGGGATGCGGAAACCGGCCATGGCCGCGTACTTGACGCAGCGTATCATGCGGACCGCGTCTTCTTTAAATATCGTCTTTAGGGGGATGACCGGCTCTATTCGCTTGGCCGCGATGTCCTTGAAACCGCCGACGTAGTCGACCAGGGTAGAGTCGTAGGGGTCGAAATAGAGCGCGTTCAGGGTGAAATCCCGGCGATGGGCGTCCTCGTCGATCGTGCCGAATTCGTTGCCGACGGTTCCGTTGGCGATGGACCTGAAGGTGCAGACCTCGAAGATTTCCTGCCCCGCGTAGACGTGCACGAGGCGGAAGCGCCTGCCTATGATGCGCGCCGAGCGGAACACGCGCTTGATGCGGGCGGGAGGGGCATCGGTGACGATGTCGAAATCCTTGGGCTTGCGCCCGAGGAGGAGGTCGCGTACGGCGCCGCCGACGATATAGGCTTCGTGGCCGTTCTCGCGCAGGCGCTCGACGATGCGCAGCGCGTCGGGGTCTATCCCGGAGCGCTCGATCTTGTGTTCCGCCTGGGTGTACACGACGGCTTTGGCGACGGGTTTGCCGTCCTCGGATCTACGATAGCGGATGAGCAATGCTTATGCCTCGTCGCTCTACGGATGAAATGCCGTTTATTATACAATCGAAGGGCGGAGAGCGGTCAATCAGGTCTTGCCGAACCTTTGCGAGGCTAGGGCTCGCGCGCGAGGCCTAGCCTCGCGACAGCTTGGCCTCGAGCCATGCCTTGATATCGCCCACCACCTCGTCCCGGTTGGTCTCGTTCAGGACCTCGTGCCGAGCGCCGGGGTAGAGTCGGGTCGCGACGTCTTGGAGGCCGACCGCCTTGAATTTACCCGAGAGCAGGGAAACGAAGCCTTTGGCGCCTCCCAGCGGGTCCTCGGCCCCGGCGATAATGAAGATCGGCACGGGCTTGCGCAGCCCGGAGAAGGACGCCCCCGGCCCGTATAGGGAGGAAAAGCCCGCGAAGAGATCCCGGTAGAAGCCGAAGCTGCACACGAAGCCGCAGAGAGGGTCGGCCACATACTTGTCCACCTCCGCGGCATCGCGGGAGAGCCAATCGCAGGGCGTGCGAGCGGGCGCGAAATCCCCGTTATTCGCTTCGAAGCTCATCTTATGGAGGATTCTCGCAGGCGCTTTTTGGCCCTTTATAGCAGAGCCGAGCCCAGCGATCAGCTTGCCGAAGGCGCCTAGCAATGGAGAAGGAGGCGCGGGTACGCCCGAAAGCACGCAGCCGGCGAGCTCTTTACCGTAGGAGAAGAGATAGGATTCGGCCAGGAGGGAGCCCATCGAGTGGCCGAGGAGGAAGAGAGGAAGGCCCGGATACTCGACCGCGGCGGCCAGGGCGACCTCGTGGAGGTCGTCGCGGACCCTGGAAAAACCGTCCCGCTCGGCCAACCAGCCAAGCTCGCCCGAGTCGCCGTCAGCCGTTCGGCCATGGCCGCGATGGTCGGGCGCGTAGGTCGCCCAGCCCGAGGCTGCCATGGCAGCGGCGAGGCCTTCGTATCGCGCGGAGTGCTCCGCCATCCCATGGGCCAGGAGGAGAAGGGCCTTGGGGGTCCCGGACGGGAGCCATTTACGGACGAATACCTTCTTGCCGTCGGAAGTCGTATGTAAAAAGTCGGATGATTTCACCTTAGCCTCCGATTCGCGGTCCTCTGGCATTGTACGTCCTCCTGCTGGATCGGACAACGGGTGAAGAATTAGGGAATGACTCAAGTTTATGGGGCTATCTGCCGATATACAGGGCGAGGGACCGTGAACCGACGGCCTCGAGGGGGCGGAGACTCCGGTCCTCCTCTTATATTGTCGGATGCCGGGGTTCCGGCATTAGCTTTTTCGCTTGGCTTGGCATGAAAGGAGGCGGATCGGGGAGCAGGCAGGGCGTAAAAGTCGCATTTGCATTGGGAAAACCGGGGCATGGATGCCCCGCGACATAATTCAAGGAGGATTATCATGATCATCAACCACAACCTGAGCGCCATGTTCGCCGACAGGTCCCTTCGCGTCACCAATGACGCTACCGGCAAGAACATGGAAAAGCTCTCCTCGGGCATGGCGATTAACCGCGCCGGCGACGACGCCTCCGGCCTCGCCGTTTCCGAGAAGATGCGCAGCCAGATCCGCGGCCTCAATCAGGCGAGCAAGAACGCGGCGAACGGCATTTCCTTCATACAGACCACGGAAGGCTACCTCCAGGAGAGCCAGGACATCCTTCAACGCCTCCGCGAGCTCTCCGTGCAGGCCGCGAACGGCGTGTATACCTCCGAGGACCGCATGCAGATCCAGGTCGAGGTATCCCAGCTCGTCGACGAGATCGACCGCATCGCCAGCCACGCCCAGTTCAACGGCATGAACCTCCTCACCGGCAGGTTCGCCCGCGACAACGGCGGGAACTCGGTGACCGGCTCCATGTGGTTCCAGATCGGCGCCAACATGGACCAGCGCAAGCGGGTCTATATCGGCACGATGACCGCCAAGGCCCTCGGCGTGCGGAACCCCGGGAACGACGGCATAGTCACCCTAGAGAACGCCGACGGCGCCAATAGGACGATCGGCGTCATCGACAACGCCCTCAAGGCGGTCAATAAGCAGCGCGCCGACCTCGGCGCCTACCAGAACCGCCTCGAGCACGCCATAAAGGGCATCGACGTCGGCGCCGAGAACATGCAGGCTGCCGAGAGCCGCATCCGCGACACCGACATGGCCAGCCAGATGGTCGAGTACACCAAGAACCGGATCCTGGTCCAGGCGGGCAGCGCCATGCTGGCCCAGGCCAACCAGAGGACGCAGTCGGTCTTGCAGTTGCTCCAGTAGCATAGTATCATTAGGGGGCAGACGGACCTTCGGGGCCGTCTGCCCCTTCGGTCTTTGACAGATACTCTCCCGCGCGCACAGGCATAGAGGGCGCCCTACAGAAGGGGCGCGCTCCTTGCCGCACGGGGACGAACGGAATGGGACGGCGCGAATTTTCGCCCCTTTCCCCGGTCGGCGTGCGCGCAAGGAACGCGATGGCATGGAAGGCCGTCGTGGAAATTCCTCAAGGAGGGTTACATGATCATCAACCACAACATGAGCGCGATGTACGCGAATCGCACGCTCGGCAACACGGGCGTGGACATCGCTAAGGACATCGAGAAGCTCAGCTCCGGTCAACGCATCAACAGGGCGGGCGACGACGCTTCGGGGCTCGCGGTCTCCGAGAAGCTCCGCGGCCAGATCCGCGGCCTCAACCAGGCCACCAAGAACATCGAGAACGGCATATCCTTCATCCAGACTTCGGAAGGCTATCTCGGGGAAACCCAGGATATCCTGCACCGAATGCGCGAACTCGCTGTCCAGGGCGCCAACGGCGTATACACCACCGAGGATCGAATGCAGATCCAGGTCGAGGTATCGCAGCTGGTCGACGAGATCAACCGAATCGCCAGTCATGCCCAGTTCAACGGGATGAACATCCTCACCGGCCGCTTCGCGAAGAACGGCCCGGCGATCATGCAGTTCCAGGTTGGCGCGAACATGGACCAGAACAAACAGGTCTACATCGGAACGATGACCGCCGAGGCCCTCGGGCTCAAGGGAGCCCAGGGTACGACGGACATGGTCACGATCGAGGACCCCGCGAAGGCGAACCAGGCTATCGGGAAGCTCGACTCGGCCCTCAAGGTCGTGTCCAAGCAGCGAGCCGACCTCGGCGCGTACCAGAACCGCTTCGAAATGGCGGCCAAGGGCGTGTCCGTCGCGGCCGAGAACCTGCAGGCCGCCGAGAGCCGCATACGCGACACCGACATGGCGAGCGAGATGGTGAACTACGTGAAGAACCAGATCCTCGACCGCGCCGGCTCCGCCATGCTAGCTCAGGCCAATACGCGTTCGCAGAACGTAATGACTCTTCTAGGCTGACGGTAAACCGTTCATCAAGGATGAGGTAACGAGAGACTTCTGGACGTCTTCTCTCGAATTCCTCGCGCCGGCGCGTACGCGCCGGCTATCGGCGGGAGGGGAACGCGCCCCCTTCCCGCTTTTTTCAGCTTTCGTGTCGGAGGCTTGATATGGCTCTCGACGTATCCCAGATACTCTCCGCCTCGCAAATCCAGATCGACGGCGCGAAGCGCGCGTCGATCCCTCCCGAGCAGGCCGCCGCGGCGCAGGAAACGGCGGCGCGAGCCGCCGCCGAGGCGCCGATCGACCTGAAGATAATCATCCGCGACCTCCAGCGCGTGAGCGAGGCCTTCAACCGCCGCCTCTCGTTCAGCATCAACGAGAAGCTCGGCCAGGTCGTCGTCAAGGTCATCGACAACGACACCGATAAGGTAGTGAGGGAGATTCCGCCCACGGAATTGCAGCACGTCTACGAGCGGATCCGCGAGGTCATAGGCATCCTTTTCGACAAGTCAGCCTGACCCCCGCTACGCAGTGGCGCCCACGAAAGTGGGGCGGTTCCGCACCGAGCCCGATCCTCCCTCGAGGCGATTATGTCCGACATCTCCATCCCGGGAACCGCCAGCGACAAATACGGCACCCAGAAGCTCATCGAAGGCCTCATGAAGGTCGAGCGCGTGCCGCGAGACGCCACTGCCGAAAAGATCAAGACTCTCCAGACCCAGAAAACGGTCTGGCTCGACTTCAACCAGCGGCTCGGCACGCTCCGGACCGGGGCCCAAAACCTCTACAACTTCAAGAACCCCTTCAATGCGAGGCTCGCCAAATCATCGGACGAGGACTCGCTCTCCGCAACGGCAACGAGGGAGGCCCTCGAGCAAACCCGCAACGTGCTCGTGAAGCAGGCCGCGGCCGCGGACCGCTTCATCTCCTCGGAGCTCCCCAAGGACTACAAGGTGGCCGCGGGCAGCTACGCCTTCTCCATAGGCGACAAGAGGGTCGAGCTGAATTTCGGCGGAGGAAGCCTCCAGGACTTCGCCGACGCCCTGACCCGGAAGGGCGGCGAGCTGCTCAGGGCCCAGGTCGTATCGATCAAGACGGACACCAAATCCCTGGTCGTCGAGTCGCTCAAGACCGGGGCCGCGAGCCGGCTCGGTTTTTCCGGGGACGCGGTGAAGCTTGCCCTCGATACCGGGCTTGTCGAGCGCGTCTCCTCATCCAGGCAGGAACTCGAGGGCGCGAAGGCCGTCAGGTGGGACAAGCCGCTCGACGCTTCGGCGATCAAGGCCGACAGCCTCGTCCTTACCGCGGGGGGCGAGGCCAAGCTGGAGCTCCGGCCGCAGGTCAAGACCGCGGGCATGGTGCTCGAGGTCGAGTACCGCCTGACCCGCTTGCCGCGGGACCGCACGCCCTCGACCCCGACCGGCCCGAGCCTCGGCCCGGTCGGCTCCGCCACCTTCGAGGGCATCACCGTGACCGGCGCGCCTTCCGCCTCGGGGCTGCCGGAGTGGGCCGCCCCGCCCTCCCCCGCCGTCCTCGAGGACCTCTCGATGGCGAGCGTGATCGGGGGCGACGGCGCGGTGCGGCCCCTGCCCGAGCTCGCGGACGGCGAGGGCACCCGAACCATAACCGTCAAGCTCGACGGCTACGGCGGCTCCGCGGCGGCCCTGGGCTTCCGCGTCCGGGACACCACCAGGCGGCTCGAGATCCTCAAGGCCAGGGTCTACGACCCCGCCGAGGCGGGCGGTTTCCGCCCCCTCAAGGCCGTCTCGACTGCCCAGGACGCCGTGGTATCCGTGGACGGAATCGAGGTGACCCGGAGTTCCAACGCCATATCCGACGTGATCCCGGGCGTGACGCTCAACGTGAAGGCGGCCTCGGAAAAGCCGATCCGACTGAAGATTCAGCCCGACAGGGAGGCGGTCCAGGCCGCCATCGTCGCCTTCGTCGGCAACTACAACAAGCTCATGGGGCAGATAAACATCCTCACCCGCTCGGACGAAAAGGTCATCAACGAAATCACTTACTTCACCGACGAGGAGAAGAAGACCGCGAAGGAGAGGCTCGGGACCCTCCAGGGCGACTCGACGCTGAATCTCCTCAGCGGCTCGCTGCAAAGGCTGGCCACCACTCCTTACCAGACGAAGGACGGATCCGCCATGGTCCTCCTGTCCCAGCTCGGCGTCGCCACGAACGCGAGCCAGCCGGGGGCGGGCGGCGGCTTCGATTCGGCCAAGATGAGGGGCTATCTGGAGATCGAGGACGAGACCCTGGCGAAGGCGCTCGACGAGCACTTCGAGGCGGCGAAGCAGCTCTTCGGTAACGACACGAACGGCGACCTCATCGTCGATTCGGGCATAGCCTACGCGGTGGACGCCCTGCTCAAGCCCTATGTCGAGACGGGCGGAATACTCTCGCTGAAGACGGGGACCCTCGATACGCAGATCGGCAACGAGAAGCGCAAGCTCGATAGCCTCGACGCGCAGCTGGTCTCCAAGGAATCCGAGCTCAAGCGCAAGTACGGAATGATGGAATCGAGCCTGAACAGGATGGAGAGCGCCGGCAGCTCGATAGACAGTTTCTCCAAGCAGAATTCGGGCCAATGATAGCCAATAAGGATGGATGCTGAATGCGGATCACCGTGAACGGGGCGCCCCTGGCCCTCGACGAGAAAGAACGAGGCACCCTCGGCGAGCTGCTGGCCGAAGCGGACGACATCCTCGATAGGGCCGGAGCGGTCATCGTATCCCTCAAGGTAGACGGCGAGGAGGTCGACGCCGAGGGCTATGCAGGCTTCGCCGAAAGGCGGGCCGCGTCGGTCGGGAGCGTCGAGATCCGCGCCGAAAACGCGACCGCGATACGGGTGCGCGCCCTCGAGACCCTCCTCGAGCTGCTCGCGATAGCCAAGCGCACCGCCGAGGATACGGCCGCCGAGGATACGGCCGCCGAGCCGACTGCCAACGACGGCGCCGATGCCCCGGGTTGAGGCCCTTCCCCCGGGCGTACCCTCGCCGGGTTCCTTCGACCTCCTCTCGCCCGATTCGATAGCCGCGGCCGTCGAGGGCAGCCTCGGCGTCGGCACGGACGGCATGATCAGCGCCTACCCGAGCTATGTGAACCGCGTGTACGGCATGAGGCTCGATGATGAGCGCGAGGTCGTGGCCAAGTTCTATAGGCCGGGCAGGTGGTCGCGGGAGGGCATCCTCGACGAGCACCGCTTCCTTCGGGACTGCGCGGAAGCCGAGCTGCCCGTGGCCACGCCGCTCGCGCTCGAAGGCGGGGACACCCTCGGGGAGCTCGTACTGGAGGGCGATTCGGGCGACAGCCCCTTCCTGTTCGCCCTTTTCCCGAAGATGGGAGGGCGCAATTTCGACGCCGAGACGGACGACGACTGGCTGCGCCTCGGGGCCGTCCTCGGCCGGCTCCACGCGGTCGGCGGCCTCCGCTCCGCCCCCGCGCGCCTTCGCTGCGACCCCGAGAGCCTCACTCTGCCGCTGATGCGCGGACTCCTCGAGGAGGGGCTCGTCCATCCCGAGCTCGCGGTGGAATTCGAGGATCTCTGCTCGCAGGTCATGCGATTCCTCGCTCCGCGCTTCGGGGGCCTGGCCTTCCGCCGCATCCACGGCGATTGCCATCGCGGGAACATACTGGATCGCCCGGGATCCGGGCTGCTGATCATCGACTTCGACGACATGATGACGGGACCGGCGGTCCAGGATCTCTGGCTCCTCCTGCCCGACCACGCCGCCCAGTGCAGGAGGGAGCTCGGCCTCCTCGTCGAGGGCTACGAGGCCTTTCTCCCCTTCGACCGGCGGGAGCTCTCCCTGGTCGAGGGCCTGCGCTTCATGCGCATGGTCTATTTCCTGGCCTGGCGCTCCCGCCAGCGCAACGACCGCTGGTTCCGCGAGAGCTTCCCGGAATGGGGAGGCAAGGGGTTCTGGACCGCCGAGCTCGAGGACTTGCGCGATCAGGCCGAGCTGGTGAGCGGCGAGGGCGAGGGACGCTGAGCGGGCTGACTCAGCCCGGAGGCTGACCCAGCGATTCCCTCACGGTCTCCTTGAACTTGCGGCCGCGGTCGAACTCGTGGACGAACATCCCGAAGGATGCGCAGCCCGGGGAGAGGAGCACGGTGTCGCCGCTCTTCGCGCGGGAGCGCGCCGCCTCGACGGCGGGAGCGAGCTCGTCGAAGGGGCCTAGGTAAGGAACGCCGTCCTCCGCGAGGAGGGGCAGCAGCTTTTCCGTGCCCGTGCCCGCGAGGAGGATCACGATCTTGGCCTTCGAGTAGACGGAGCGGACGCTCTCGAAGTCGATATTCTTGTCCGTGCCGCCCGTGATGAGTATCACCGGCCCCACGAAGGAATCGAGCGCGGCGCCCACGGCCTGGGGTATGGTCGCGGCGGAATCGTTGTACCAGGCTGCCCCATCCTTTTCCGCGAAGCGCTCTAGGCGATGCTCGACGCCGGGGAAGGTCGCCATGGTCCGCGAGACCTCGGCCGCGGCCAGGCCGTAGGTGCGGCAGGCCAGGGCCGCCGCGAGGAGATTCTTGCGCTGATGCTCCCCGGGCACTAGGAGCTCGGCCGGTAGGATCTCCTCGGCGGCCGCGCCATCTGCGGCGGCCGAGTAGAGGCCGCGCCGGGAAGGTCCGCTCTCGAGCCAGGCGCCCGGGACGCTCGCGCTCGCCGAGGAATACCAGAGCACCGAGCCGCGCGTCTCGGCGGCGAAGGACCTGCCCCAGGGCTCGTCCCGATTGCAGATCGTGAAGCAGGAGGAGTCCTGGTCGGAGTAGATCAGGCGCTTGTCCGCGACGTATTCCTCCATCGAGGAGTAGCGATTCATGTGGTCGGGCATGATGCTCGTGAGGACCGCGATCCGAGGCTTGAGCACCCCGAGGCCCTTCATGTCCGCGAGCTGCCAAGAGGAGAGCTCGAGGACCACCGGCGTATCCCTCCCGCAGCGGCCCAGGAAGGATAGCGGCGAGACCGTGATATTCCCGCCGAGGAAGGCGGCCTTGCCCGAGGACGAGAGCGAGTGGAAGATGGCGCTCGAGACGGAGGACTTGCCCTTGGAGCCGGTGACGGCGATGACGGGCGAGGGGGAGAAGCGCAGGAAGAGGGAGACGTCGGTCTCGACCGTCTTGGCGGCCCTGATATAGGGCGAATCCGGCCGAACCGCGGGATTCTTTATCACGAGGTCCGCGGAGGAGAAATCGTCCAGCTCGTGGCGGCCCAGGACGTAGCGGATCGGCAGTCCCCGCAGGGCCTCGAGTGTGTCGGACAGGGCCGCCTCGTCCTTCGTGTCCGTCACGGTTACGAGGGCGCCGCTCTCCGCCAGGAAGCGGGCGCTCGCGAGGCCGCCGCCGTTCAGCCCCAATCCCATGACCGTGGCCTTGAGGCCGCGGAGATCCTCAGCTCGCGCTATCGTCGGTCTCAAGTGCGTATTCCTTCATGTCCCGATCGTTTAGGTAGGAGCGCATCGAGACGCCCTTGAGTATCTCCTTCCAGGAGGCGGGCACCCGATCTCGCAACTCAATGAATTCGGGCATCGTCTCCGAGAAGCTCGATTCCTTCAGGGCGTTTTGTATCCGCTCCATCTCGGGCGACAGGAAGGATATGGCCCTGTGGAGCAGGGGCAGGATGCGTTTCCTGCGCTCCATCCCGGGCGGAACGGCCTCGGCGCAGACGGTCTTGTACTTGCAGAAGAGCGGATAGAAGGGGTAGGTGCGGACCCCTTCCGGGAGGATGATCTTGGAGAAGAATTTGGAGAGGTCGTTGTCCATCCAGATGCCGTGCAGGAGGTAGCCACGCCCGGTCTCGCCGATCCAGGTGTCGGAGATCAGCTGCTTCACCTTGAAGGCGCGCGCCTTCCCGAGCTCCCACATGACCGCCTCGAGGGGTATGAATTCGCTCTCGATGAAGAGGTGCCTGGTGCGAAAGGCGGGCGTGACGTCGTTGGTCGCCGCCTCGACTATCTCGCCCTGGAAATGCCGGAACACGAGATCGATCTTGAGCAGGAAGAGATAGACCGTGCTCTCGACCTTGTAGAGCCTGTAGAACCTCGGCTTGAGGGATTCGGAGGGATCGAAATAGTAGGTGAGCCCGCGGAAGACGTCGGGGAGGACGTCGGAGAGCTGGCGCACGAGGTCCCGGAGGGCGTAGGCATAGGGGGCGCTCGGGATTTCGGTGTGCACGTCGTGATGGATGGGGAAGCGCGGCATCACGATGTCGGCGCCGAGCTCGAGGAAGAGCTCCTCGCTATGGTTATAGCGGACGGCGCAGGAGAAGCCGCGCGCGTGGTCGGGAATGGCCGCTATCACGGCGTTGATCTCGGCATCCGGATAGACGACGCGGATCTCGTTTAGGAGCTCATCCATGTTTCTTGGACAAGTATATCTCTATTATCGCGGCTTGCAAAGAAGGCCCGCCGATGGGCTGCGCGGGCCTCAGGCGATTCCTGAGCTCGACAGGTGCTCCTCTATGAAGGCGCGATAGGCGGCGTTGCTCTCCACGAGCTCCTCGTGGACGCCGAAGGCGCGGAGCTCGCCGGCCTCCAGGAAGAGCACCTTGTCGGCGTATTTCAGGGTGGAGAGGCGATGGGAGACGATCACGCAGGCGAGGTCGCTGGACCAGGCTCCCAGGGCACTCATGAGCCGTTCCTCGTTGCGGGCGTCGAGGCTGGCCGTGACGTCATCGAGGAGGAGGAGCCGGGGACCGCGCGCGACCGCCCGCGCCAGGGCCAGCCTCTGCCGCTGACCCCCCGAGACGCTCGCACCCCGCTGGCCGAGCGAAGTCTGTGAGCCCGAGGGGAAGGATTCGACCTCCTCGGATACCTGGGCCAGCGCGAGGGCCTCGGCGAGGGCGTCGTCGCTTATCGCTCCGCCGTCGCCGGGGGAGCCGAAGGCAATGTTGTCGCGTATGCTGCCGGAGAAGAGCAACGCCTCCTGGGGAACGTAGCCCATGATCCGGGCCAGGCCGGCCTCGTCCGCCTCGGCGAGGGAGAGGCCGTTGATGCGGACGCAGCCCCTGGCGGGCTCGAGCAGGCCCGCGAGGAGCTTGACGAGCGTGGTCTTGCCCGAGCCGACCTGGCCTATCACCGCGAGCTTCTCGCCCTTGGCGAGGGCGAAGCTCAGGCCGCGGACCGCCTCCCGATCGCGGTCCGCGTAGCGGAAGCTCAAGTCCTCGACCTCGAGGCTCTCGAGGGGCCCGGCGGGGAAGGGGAGGCCCGAGGACCTGCGGGGAGGGAAGGCGCGCATCTCCTCGAGGCGATCGATGTTGACGAAGGCTCGCTTGCCGGATACAAAAAGCTGGGGAATGTCAAGGATCGGGTACACGAGCATGCCGAGGTAATTGTAGAGCGCGTAGAAGGTGCCGATGCTGATGTCGCCCTTGACGGCCATCCAGCCCCCGACGAAGACCACGCCGAGCTGCATGACGTAGTCGATGTACATGTAGACCATGCGGAGCACGGTCTCGAGCCTGGCGACGGCCATCTCCGTGCCGAAGCGCTTCGAGAGGGCTTCCGAGAAGAAGCGGCGGTACTTTCCCTCGCAGGCGTAGGCCTTGATGATGCGGAGGCCGGAGAAGCTCATCTCGAGCTGGCTGTTGATGTCGGAGATCGCTTCCTGGTTGGCCTTGAAGCTGTCGTAGATGCGGTCTTGGGCGATCGCGAAGACCGCGATCATGACGGGGAGGGGTATGAGGCTTATCAGCGTGAGGCGCCAGTCGAGGAGGAGCATCGCCGTCAGGCAGAAGCAGACCTTGCTGACCGACTCGACCGCCCGGAAGATGCCGGAGCAAAGGAACCAGGAAAGCTTGGGGAAGTCGTAGATGTCGTCGGTCAGGCGGGTGACGACGTCGCCCGATCGGAAGGCCGCGAAGAATCGATAGTCCTTGCGCATGACCTCGCCGAAATACCTTCGCCTGATGATGTAGTCGAAGACGCTATTGACCGCGCCGCGGACCCCTGGGAATAGGTTGGCGACGAAGCCTACGCCCCCGACTGCGAGCACGAGCAGCGCGAGCCGGCGTATGCGGGCGGCGGACTCCGGCTCCGGGACGCGCGACTCGACGAGTCCCTGTATGAGGTCGATGAGCAGCTTGGAAAGATAGGGATAGGCGACCGCGACCGCGCTCGAGAGGAGGGTGAGCGCGAAGAGGAGGGCGATGAGGCCCTTGCGCTCCCTCCAGATGCGCCAGATCCACGCGATGCGCGATACCTTAGCCCCTGGCATTTCCCACCCCCGCCGCGGCTTCGGGAAACTGCAGGCGCACGAGCTCGGCGTACTCGGGGAAGCCCTTCATGAGCCCCTCGTGGCTTCCCCGGGCGGCGATGGCCCCGTTCTTCATGAACAGGATCTCGTCCGCGCCCACGATGCTGGAGAGGCGGTGGGCGACTACGAGGGCGGTCCTGCCCTGGAGGAGTCCGGCCATCCCCTCGCGGATCCTCCTCTCGGTCTGGGCGTCGACGCTGGCGGTCGCCTCGTCGAGGACGACGATCTCGGGACCGAAGGCTATCGCGCGGGCGAAGGCGACGAGCTGCCTCTCGCCACCCGACAGGTTCGAGCCGCGCTCGCGGATCTCGGAGCGAAGTCCCGAGGGCAGCCGATCGACGAAGTCGCTCGCGCCCACCGCATCGAGGGCGGAGCGCACCCGATCCTCGCCGATGGCGTCGTCGTATACGCGGACGTTCTCGACGAGGGCGCCGGGGAAGAGGTACGCGTCCTGTAGGACCAAGCCTATGCGCCTGCGCCATTCGGGGAGGCCGAGCTCGCCCAGGGGACGCCCGTCGACGAGGATCCTGCCGCGCTGGGGATCGTAGAAGCGGCAGAGGAGGCTCACGGCCGTGCTCTTCCCCGAGCCCGAGGGGCCGACCAAGGCGATCGTCGATCCCTTGGGGATGGAGAACGAGATGTCGCGAAGGACCCAGGAGTCCTCCCTGTATCGGAACCAGACTCCCTCGAAATCGATGGAGCGCTCGAAGGCGTGGGGCGCGCACGCGATCCCCGCGGCGGAGCCGGGCTCGCCCTCCAATGCGAGGATGGCGAAGATGCGGTCGAGGGAAACGCGGGCCTGCTGGAAGCCGCGGACGTTCTCCGCGATGGCCATGATCGGCTCCAGCAGGCGCCTCCCGTACTCGAGGAAGACGAGGAGGGTCCCGAGGGTCATCGCCCCGGCGAGGATCTTGGGCGCGATGACGACGACTATGGCCGCCATGAAGGCGGGCCCGACCAGGAAGCCGAGGCCGCTCATGGCGCCGTACTCCAGGAACGAGGTCCGCACGTCGTTGGCCCGCTTGGCGCGGGCGGTCTCGTCGAGGGAGGACTCCGCCCAGGCGACGCGATCGAAGGCCCGGAGCACTTCGATGCCCTGGACGAATTCGGCCACGGAGGCGGAGATGCGCGCCCACATCTTTCGCGACTTGTCGTAAAGGGCGCGGAGCCGGTCGAAGAAGAGGATGACGAAGGCGAGGATCGGCGGGAGGGCGGCGGCGATCCAGATCGTGATCGCGGGATCCAGCGAAAAGCACACCGCCAGCACGCCGGCGAAGAAGAAGACCTCGGTGATGAGCGTGATCCCGATCTCCGAGAAGAGCTGCTTGACCTTCTCGCTGTCGCTCTCGACGCGCGCCATGAGCTCGCCGACCGGGTGGGCGTCGAAGTAGGCTACGGGTAGGGTGAGGAGGTGCCCGAAGACCTCGTTCTTGACCTGCGTGACCACGTTCAGGCCGAGGCGCGCGACGACGATGGAGCCGACGTAGGTGATTGCTCCCGATACCGCGATTATCCCGAGGAAGGCCAGGGCCCGAAGCGCCATGCCGCGCATGTCGGCCCGCGGGATGCTGTCGTCGATGATGGAGCGGAGTATCAGCGGGCCCGCCAGGTTGGCCGCCGTCATGAGGAGCATGGCCGCTATGCCCATCGCGAAGAGGCCCCGGTACGGGGCGACGTAGGCGCCGATCCGGCGGTTCCTCTCGCTTTTTTCCATTATCGGAGGAGTATAGCCGAGGCCGCTTTTTATGGGAAGCGAATCGCGGCCAGGACCGGGATCGTGAGCAGGGAGATGAAGGTCGAAACGAGGACGAGGGAACTCGCGGTCTCCGCGTCCCCCCCGTAGGCTTCGGCAAGTATGGCCGAGTTCGCCGCGACCGGCATCGCGGCGAGGATGACGGGAAGCGAGAGGAGGAGCCCCCTGAGGCCGAGGGAATAGAGCAGGGCGAAGAGGGCCGCGGGGAAGAGGGCGAGGCGGTACAGGGAAGTCGCGTAGAGCCGCGGGCGCCCGATCGCTTTCCGGAAATCCATCCTCGAGACGATGGAGCCGATGAGGACCATCGAGAGGGGCGTCGTCGTGTCGCCGAGGAGGGTCAGGGCCCTGCCAAGGGGGGAGGGGAGGGTCAGGCCGCCCGCGAAGAGGGCGAAGCCGGCCACGGAGGCCGCTGCCGCCGGCGTGAGGAAGGAGCCTAGTCTCAGCTTGGCGCTGCCCCCCGCCGCCCTCGCCAAGATGAAGGGACCGATGGAGAAGGCCAAGAGCTGGAAGGGGATGTTGGCCACCGAGGCGGCGAAGATCGCGTCCTTGCCGAGGATGGCCTCCACGACGGGGAAGCCCATGAAGGCGCAGTTGGAGAATATCGCGCCGAAGGCGTGGGCGCCCCGCTCCGCCCCCCCGGCGCCTACGACGCGCACGAGGAGCCACGCCAGCGGGAATGCGATCGCGTAGGCCAGGAAGGATACGCCCAGCATCCGGAAAGCGAGGTCGCGGAGCTCCGGCGTAAACGGGCGCTGCATCGACTCTATGATCAGCGCGGGCAGGATGAAGTTGACCAAGAGCTTCGAAATGCCCTTGCCTCCCGCCTCGTCGAGGATGCGCGCCTTGCCCGCGCCGAAGCCGATGGCCATGAGGAGGAAGAGGACGAGGGTCTGCACGACCGAGGGGGAGAGGCTCATGGGTCTTCGTTCCGACAGCCGTCCACGGGGGCGAGCGCGGCGAGCGCTGCCTCGTAGTGGGCGAAGGCCTCGGAGTAAGCTTCGCAGGGCTTCGGCTCGAAGCGGCGCCTGAGCCTCACGAGCGTGCGCGCGGACTCGGGTAGGGAGGACGAATCCCCGAGGGCCAGGGCGCAGGCGGCGGCGTCCCCCACGAGCTCGCAATCGCCGACCTGCGGCGCCTCGACCGGCACCCCGAGGATGTCGGATTTGAGCGCGCAGAGGAAATCGTCGCCGGCGGCTTGGCCGCTGACTCGAACGAGGTCGAAGGGCAGGCCCTCGGCGAGGGCGAGACCGGTGGCCAGCTTGAGGCCGTAGGCGAGGGCCTCGGCGGCGGACCTGGCCATGTCGGATCGGCCGTGCAGGGCCGAGAAGCCGACGAAGGCCGCGCGGCGGCGCGGATCCCAGAGCGGGGCGCGCTCGCCCGCGAGATAGGGCAGGAAGACGAGGCCCCTGGCGCCGGGAGGGGAGAGTCTCGCCTCGGCGAGGAGTTCGGCCACTCCGGCTCCGCCGTTTCCCGGCCCGCCCGCCTTGAGGATGGCCGCCAGCCACTCGAGGGCCGCGCCGGCCGTCGAGACGCCGCCCGAGACGTTCCAGAGGCCGTCGACGGGATGGGGAAGGGAGAGCAGCGCGCGGGTCGGGAAGGGCCTCGCTGCGCAGAGATTTATGGCCTCCGAGGTGCCCGAGCGGTCGCAGGCTACGCCGATATCCACGGAGGCGGAGCCGACAATCGCGGCGAGGAAGTCCGGGAAGCCGGTCACGACGGGTATTCCCGGCGATAGAGAGAGGCTGGCCGCGGCCGACTTCAGCAGGCCCCCCGCCTTGGTAGCGGGGGATGCGAAGGGCGGGAAGCGCTCGAGGGGCAGGCCGAGGGCGGTCAGCATCCTTCGGTTCCAGATATAGGGCTCGTAGCCGGGATGGGGCAGGTAGGTCAGGGCTTCTCCGCATAACGCGTACAGGAGGTACTCAGGGCAGGAGAAGAACCAGCGTATCCTGCTGCGGAGCCCGGCATCGGCGAGCCGCCATAGGCGCAGGGCCTTGGGCAGGTAGAAGGTAGGGTCTATCGTTGCCCCCGCGAGGGCCGACACCTCTTCCGCCTCCCGAAGAGCCCTGCGGTCTAGCCACGAAAGGGCAGGTCCCAGGGGTTTCCCGCTCGAATCGGCGGCGAGGAGGGTGGGGCCGTTGCCGCTCACCGATAGGGCGCGGACCTCGAGCCCGCCGTCCCCGGCCCGGGCCTCGCGTAGGGCCTCGGCTCCCGCGGAGAAGGCCGCCTCTATCCAGCCGCAGGCGTCGGACTCGTGAGCCCCTCCCTCGCCGTGCGCGTGGGGAACCGGACGGCGGGCAAGCGACAGTAGCCGGCCTTCCTCGGAGACCAGGGCGGCTTTGAGGCTAGAGCTGCCGATGTCGAAGCATAGATAGGCCACTCTCAATCGCCTTTTATCAGGAGCCTGACGTCGCACTTCGCGGCGTAGGGGCAGTTCGAGCAGGAGGCGCCGGGGCATTGGAAGAAATCGGGCGCCAGCTCGAGCTGCTCGAGGTGCCAGGCCAGGTCGGCAGCGTACTCGTCGAGGGCGCGCCTGCGGCGCTCGGCCTCCTCCAGCTTCTCGCGATACTTCTCGGCGAGCCTTTTCCGGACTGCGCCGCCGGAGCGATCGCGGCGCGCGAGGTCGAACAGCTCCCGTATCTCGGAGAGCGTCAGCCCGTAATCCTTGAGCTGCTGGATGCGCTTGAGGTAGACGGCGTTTCTCTCGTGGTACTTGCGGTGGGCCCCGTCCTGGCGGCCGGCGGCCTCGAGGAGTCCGAGCTCCTCGTAGTACCGGATGGTCCTTCCGGTCACGCCGAAAAGGGAGGCGAGCTCGCCGATGCGGTAGGTTCTTCCCTCGTCCTCGCTATCCATATCCCGAATCGCACCTTTCACGTCAATTTCGCGGGGCGGTAAATTTATGGGTCTCGATGCTCCCAAGCTGATTCACTATACTGCGCGCCGTAGTACATTGAGAAGTGAGGGGAATAAACATGCACAGGATCGCAACGTCCTTTATCTCGCTGTCGCTCGCCTCGATGCTGTCCTTCGCCGCGCCTGCCCCGAAAGTCTGCGTCTTCGTGCCCGGCGTAGTCTCCGGCAGTCCCGTGTACGAGCAGCTCGTCGCCGGCGCCAGGCGCGCCGCGTCCGAGATCCCGGGCGCCACCCTCAAGGTCGTCGAGGGCGGCTTCAACCAGGCCGAGTGGCTCGGGAAGATCAGCTCCCTCGCGGCGACCGGGGAGTTCTCACTGATCGTGTCTTCCAACCCGGCCATTCCCGAGCTCTGCGCCGAAGTCGCGGGCTCTTTCCCGGAGGTGCGCTTCTTTATCGCCGACTCCTGGCTCCCTGGCAACAAATCGATCCATACCGTCCTTTACAATCAGCTGGAGCAGGGCTATCTAGTCGGTTTCATGGCCGGGCTCGCCAGCTCCGGCAGGCTCGCGGGCGGAGCCGCGAGCCACAAGGCCGGCCTCATAGTCGCCCAGCACTACCCCTCGTTCGACAAGCTGATAGCGCCGGGCTTCGAGCGGGGCCTCGAGGCGGCGGACCCGGGCGCCGCGCTCGAAACGCGGGTCCTCGGCAACTGGTACGACGCGACCAAGGCCTCCGAGCTCGCGAACGGACTCTTCGACTGGGGGGCGGCGGCCATCCTCCCGATAGCTGGCGGCGCCGGTCAGGGCGTCGTGAGCGCCGCAACCTCGAAGGGACGCTTCGTCCTCTGGTTCGACGACGATTCGGGCTACCGCCTGGCGCCGGGCACCGTCATCGGCTGCGCGGTCCTGAGGCAGGACAAATTGGTCTACGAGCGCGTCAAGGCGCTGCTCGCGCAGGGACCGGCGTCAACCCTATACGGAAGCGCAGTCGTCGTCGGGGTCAGGGATGGTTACGTCGACTTCGCATCTGGGGATCCTTCCTACCTGGGCCTGCCTGCCGCCGCGCGGGCCGCGATGGACGGTCAGGTCGCGCGGCTCAAGTCGGGCGCCCTCGTCCTGCCGGTAGCCGGACTCTAGCGGCTCATGGAGCTCCTCTCCGCGAGCGGGATACGCAAGTATTACCGCGACACCCTCACCCTCGCGAACGACGGCGTCTTTCTCAGCCTGATCGAGGGGGAGACGCGCGCGGTGGTCGGGGAGAACGGCGCGGGAAAGAGCACGCTGGCGCGAGTCCTGGCCGGCCTCGTTCACCAGGATTCGGGCGAGGTGCGCGTCCGGGGAAGGCGCGTGCGGCCCGGCAGCGTTCGCGAGGCCGAGGCGGCGGGGATCGGCTTCGTGCCTCAGTCCTCCCTGCTCGCCGAGGGTTTGACGGTGGCCGAGAACCTCGCGCTCGGGCGCGAGCCGCGGTCGCTAGGCCTCTTCGTCTCGAGGAGAAAGGCCTATGTCGAGACCGCTATGCTCGTCGAGCGCTTCGGTTTCAGGCTGGATCCGGATTCCCTCGTCTCCTCCCTGACCGCAGCGGAGCGCCGACATGCCGAAATCGCGAGGGCTCTCGCGCGCGGCGGGGAGATACTCATACTGGACGAGCCCACGTCCATACTCTCCGAATCCGAATCCGCCAAGCTCTTCGAGCTCCTCTCGAGGCTCTCGAGCGCCGGGAAGGCCATACTCCTCATCACGCACCGGCTTTCGGAAGTGCTAAAAATCGCCGATTCCGTCACGGTGCTCCGCGATGGGCGCGTCATAGCTGAGGTCCCCGCCGACGGCGCCGACGAGGCCGAGCTGTCGAGCCTCATGGCCAGGGGCGCGACGAGGCCGAGGACCTCCGCCCTTAGCCTTGCCGCGGCCGCCGGCATGGGGGCCTGCGCCGGCCCACCCGCGCTCGAGATACGCGGCTTGAGGCTGGCGGCGGGCGCGAGGCCGATCAACCTCTCGGTCTCGCCGGGCGAGGTGCTCGCCGTGACCGCCCTGGCCGGCAACGGCTTGGGCCGGCTCGAGGATTTCGCCTCGGGGCTGCGAACGCCGGACGAGGGGGAAGTCCTCGTGGGGGGGGCGAGCCTGAGCTCCATCCCGAGGGATAGGCTGAGGTCCGAGCTGATGGGCTACGCGCCCGCGGATCGCGAGCGGAGGGGACTCTGCTTGCCCGCGACTGCGCGCGACAACCTGCTCGCCCTGCGCAGGCGGGAATTCCGGGCCCGCGACTGGATCGGCGGACGGCGCCGGGACGAGGCCGCGCGAGAGGCGGCCGCGCCGCTCTCCCTCGAGGCCAAGCCGAGACAGGTCGCCGCCTCCCTCTCCGGAGGCAACCGACAGCGCCTACTCCTCGCGCGGGAGCTCGATAGGCCCCGCGCCGTCCTCGTCCTCGCCGAGCCGCTCCAGGGTCTCGATCTCGCGACCCAGGCGGAGGCGGCGCTACTCATACGGGAGCTCGCGGCGAAGGGCTCGGCGGTTTTGCTGCTCGTATCGAGCATCGAGGAGGCGCTCGGCTCAGCCGATCGGGTGATGGCGCTCTACCGCGGCGAGACCGCCTTCGAAGGCGCGAACGAGGGCTCGCCTACGGCTGCGAGCCTCCTCGCAGCCATGACGGGCGCGGTAGCATGAGCATGAATTGGGAACGCGCGAGGCCGCGGATCCACGCCCTCGGGGCGGCCCTCCTCCTCGCCCTCCTTTACGCCCTGCTGGCGAGCTCGGACCCGCGCGCGGCCCTGTCAGCCTTCTTCCTCGGTCCCTTCGCGAGCGCCTATACGTTTTGCGCATTGCTTGAATCCTCCGCGCCCCTTCTCGCCTGCGCCCTGGGCGCCTGCATAGCCTTCAGGGCGGGGGCTTTCAACCTCGGAGGCGAAGGGCAGGCCTCCGTCGGCACCCTCGCCGCTGCCCTCGTCGCGAGTGCCCTCGGCGGCGCAGCCGGACTTCCGCCGGCCCTCGTCGTCGCCGCTTCCATGCTTGCCGCCGCCGCCGCGGGATCCTGCCTCGCGCTGCTGTCCGCGGAGGCGGAGCGCCGCACGGGCGCGCAGGTCATGCTCACGAGTTTCTTGCTCGCTCAGGCGGCGATAATCGCGGTGGACTGGGCGATCGGCGGCCCCCTGAGGGACTCGAGCTCGAATTTGCTAGCCATGCCCCCGCTGAGCGAAGGCGCCCGGCTATCCCTCATAGCCCCGCCCTCGCCGCTCAGCCTGGCCTTTCCCGCCTCGCTCGCCCTCGCTGCCTGCACGGTCTTCTTCACCAAGGCGACGAGGTTGGGCAGCGAGATCCGGCTGCGCGGCAAGAATCCGGAGTTCGCCCTGACCATCGGGCTCTCCCCCAGGCTCGGCGACCTGGCGATGTGCCTGAGCGGAGGCTTGGCGGGAGTCGCCGGCTCCTTCCTGGTGCTCGGGCAGGCGGGCAGGGCGGTTAAGGGAATGACTGGAGGCGTGGGCTGGAACGGCTTGGCGGTGGCCCTCATCGCCGGCTCGGACGGCCTCTGGGCGCTTCCTGCCGCCCTCTTCTTCGCCTGGCTCGACGCGGGGTCGAGGCAGTCATCCATACTTGCCGACCTCTCCCCCGACGCGAGCTCCGTGCTCAAGGCGGTCGCCCTCTTCCTCATTACGGCCAAGATAGCGGGATCGGGGAAGCCCCGCGGATCCCTCCTCGGCGGGACGGGGGCCGCGACGTGATCCTCGAGCGGCTAACTTCTTTGGGCATCTCGACGCTCGCTTCCGCCGCGCCGCTCGCCCTCGCCGCCCTCGGAGGACTCGCCGCCGCGGCCTCCGGCTCCCTCTCCATCGCCCTCGAGGGTTCCATGCTGGTCGGCGCCTTCACAGCGGCGGCCGTCGGCCACGCGACGGGAAGCGCGGCCGCCGGGATGGCCGCGGGAGCCTTCGCCGGCCTCCTCCTCTCCCTCCTGGTGGGAGGCGCGGCCGTCGGCCTCAAGGCCGACGTGTTCGTCGCCGGGCTGGCCGCCAACATCCTAGCGCCGGGAATAGTCTCGGTCGCGTCGCAGGCGGCCTACGGCACGAAGGGCGTCCTCGCCGCGGAGGCGCTCCGCTCGGGTCAGTGGGAAATCATCGCCCTCCTCGCCTCTGCCTCCCTCGCCCTAGCGCTCTTCCTCTCGCGCAGCGTCTTCGGCCTGCGGCTCAGGGTGGCCGGCGAGGGGGACGAGATCGCCGCCGCGGCAGGCATCCGGAGCGGGGCCTACCGCCTGGCGGCCCACCTAATCGCCGGGGCCGCGTCGGGGCTAGCCGGCGCGGCCCTGGCCGCCGGGATAGGGGCCTACGTGCCGGGCATGACGAGCGGCAGAGGATGGATAGCCCTTGTCGCGGTCTTCCTCGGCGGTAGGAGGCCCGGCGGGGTCGCCCTGGCCTGCCTCCTCTTCGGTCTCCTCTTCGCTCTCTCCAATCTCGTACAGGGCTTCGGCGGCCAGGGCGCGAGCTCAGGGGCGGAGCTGCTCCAGGCCGTCCCCTATGCGGTCACCGCCCTGGCCCTCGTCGCCTGGAAGGGCGCCGAGCGCCGGCGAAAGGCGGGCGGCTGATGGCGGGACTGGCGCGGCGAATCTCCGAGACCCTCGCGGAGCGCAGGGCCTCCACGTGGGTGCTGCTCTCCGACACTACCAACTTCCTGTCCCGCACATCGGTCTTCAACCAATACGAGTCGGAGCTCCGCGAGCTGCGGCTCCGGCTGCGCAACTCGCAGGACGACGATGCCGAGCTGCGGGATATCCGCAAGGTATTGATCGAAATGCGCGCCGCCCTGCGCGTGCAGGGCTACGACCTGAGCCTTGGTGCGCTCGAGCTGTCTGTGAAGGGCTTCCGCAACGACGCCGCCATTTCCGAGGGCTTCAGGCGACTCGTACTGTTCATCGGGGCGAAGGACCTATGGTTCATCACCGGCGAGGACAACCATCGCGTCCTTCACGATCACCTCGAGTCGGAGTGCGATCGCCGGCGGATCTCCGGCGTCAGCCAAAAGCACTACCTATGGTTCAGGTGGACGCACGGCCTCCTCTCTCTGTCAGGCGCGGATACCGAGACGGCCGAGGATTTCGAGTCCCTCAAGGCCTGGTGCGAGCAGCCGGATAACAAGCTGAGACTGCTTGGGAAGCTCAAGAAAATTCGCTGAAGGAGCGTACTTGACCTACTTCATTCCGGGCTGTATATTCCTATTAAAACGATAGGAATACCGGAGAAAACATGTTCTCAGTACCTACGAAAACGCAATATGGCATCCGCGCCCTCGTGCATTTGGCGAGGATAGACGCGGCCTCGCCGGGCGCGCCCTCCGAGAGCGAGGCCAGCGCCGGAATCGCGAAGGCCGAAGGCATACCGTCCAGATACCTCGAGGGCATCCTCGCCCAGCTGAAGGCCGCCGGCCTCGTATTGAGCGAGCGCGGGAAGCACGGCGGGTATAGGCTGGCCAAGCCCGCCTCCGAGATGCGCATGATCGAGATCGTCGAGGCCCTCGAGGGCGAGGTCAAGCCCGTCGGCTGCCTCGACGACTCCGGCGTCTGCGCCCAGGGCGATTGCTGCCTCCCGCGGATATTTTGGGTGGGCCTCAAGGAGGCGATCGACGGCTATCTCGGGTCGAGGACCCTCCGGGACGTCATCGAAGGCTGAGGCCATAAGGAGAGACGATGTTCGTGTATATGGACTACAACGCGACGACTCCGCTGCGCGAGGAAGTAAGATTGAGGATGATCGAGGACCTCGAGGTCTTCGCCAACGCCTCCAGCATGCACGAGGCCGGCCGGCGGGCCCGTGACGGAGTCGAGAAGGCGAGGGCCCAGGTCGCCGCCTTGATAGGCGCCCGCGATCCCCAGTCCCTGATCTTCACCTCCGGCGGCTCCGAGTCGAACAACACGGTGTTCAACACGATGTACGATCTCGGCCGCAGGCCCGGCGGCAGGAAGAAGATCATCACGACCGCGATCGAGCATCCCTGCGTCATGAACGCCGCCAAGCGCCTCGCGGACGAGGGCTTTCACGTGGTCTTCCTCGGAGTCGACGGACAGGGCAGGATCGGGCTCGAGGAGCTAGAGCGGGAGCTCGACCCCTCGCGGTCGGCGGGTGGCGCGACCCTCCTCGTGTCCGTAATGGCCGCCAACAACGAGATCGGCACCGTCCAGGACATGAAGGCCATCGCCGCCTCCGCCAAGGCTGCCGGCGCCTTAGTCCACAGCGACGCCGTCCAGGCGGCCGGCAAGGTCCCGATAGACGTCGCGGCCTGGGGTCTGGATTACCTCACGCTCTCCTGCCACAAGATCTACGGGCCGAAGGGGGTCGGCGCGCTCTACGTCCGCAAGGGCGCCCCGCTCGAGCCCCTCATCCGAGGCGGCCACCAGGAACTCGGCCTCCGCGCCGGTACCTACAACAACCAGGGCATCCTCGGCTTCGGCCTAGCCGCCGAGCTCGCGTCGCGCGATCTCGCCTCCTTCGCGTCGAGGCTGCTCTCCCTGAGGGAACGGCTCAAGGCGGGCATCGCGGCGGCCGTGCCCGACGTAAGGTTCAACGGCCACCCAACGAAGGTCCTGCCCAATACGCTCAACGTGTCCTTCCCGGGCGCCGAGGGAGAGGCCATACTCCTCTCCCTCGACCTCGAGGGGATCGAGGTCTCGACCGGCTCGGCCTGCGCCTCGGGCAGCCTCGAGCCGAGCCACGTTCTCATGGCTACCGGCGTGGGGCCTGAGCTCGCCCACGGCTCCATCAGGTTCAGCATGGGGCGCGGCACCACCGAGGCGGAGGTAGACTACGTCCTCGCCCAGCTTCCGCCCATAATCAAGCGTCTCAGGCGCATGTCGACGGTGCCCTCGTCCGCCTGCGCGGACGCATAACACGCAGAGAGGAATAATCGATGAGCGATACCTTCCAGTGGCTGTACTCGCCGATCGTCAAGGAGCACTTCACCAACCCCAAGAACGTATTCGACCCCGACGAGAAATTCGAGGGCAACGCGGAGGGCGTGGTCGGCAACATCAAGTGCGGCGACCAGATGATGTTCATGCTCAAGATCCAGGACGACCGCATCGCCGACGTGCGGTGGAAGACCTACGGCTGCGCCAGCGCCATCGCGAGCACATCGATGCTCTCCGAGGTGATCAAGGGCATGCCGATAAGGGACGCCTACTCGATCAAGCCCTCCGACATCGCCAAGCGCCTCGGAGGCTTGCCGGAGAACAAGATCCACTGCTCCGTGCTCGGCGATAAGGCCCTAAGGGCCGCGATAGACGGCTATCTCGACAAGAACGGCCGATCGGGGGAGTTCAAGGGCGAGGACGCAGTGGTGATCTGCAATTGCCTCAATATTACCGACAAGGACATCGAGCAGGCTGTGAAGGACGGAGCGAGGAATTGGGAGCAGCTCCAGGCCGCTACGAAGATCGGGACGGTCTGCGGAGGCTGCAAACCAAGGGCCGAGGAGCTGCTCCACGAATTCGTCCATATTTACGGCGACTGAAAACCTTTGATCCCCTTGCCCCGACGGGGATCGCCGGATTACCATTCGGGGCATGCAGCATCGAGCTAGACTCCGCGTGGCGATCGTCGCGGCCATGGCGATCGCGGTAGCGTCCCTGTCCGCGCAGGGAATAAGGTTTCCCGTAAAGGAATGGAAGTGGATCCGAGGCGATGATAGCGCCGCCGCCCGGGCGGATTTCGACGATTCGTCCTGGAACGCCGTTTCCCTGCCCGCTGGCGTCAAGCCCGGGAAGCCGGGAGAGGTCTTCTGGCTCCGTACCAGCTTCACGATACCCTCGGACGCGCCCTCCCGCCTGTGGTTCCTGACGCAAAAGGGCGGCGTGGCCCTCGAGCTCTACGTAGACGGCGAGTACGCGGGCTCGCGGGGCCGGCTGCCGCCGAGCTTCGACCTCCGCTCGACCCATTGCGCCGCCCTACTCCTTCCCCCCTCCCTGGCGAAGCCGGGGGCCACGGTCAGCCTGGCCCTGCGCTGCGCCTATCTGGGCGACGCCGTGCAGATTCCCATCTACCAGCTGGGCGACGAGGCGGCCCAGGCTTTCGAGCTAGGAGCCGCGAACTTCTGGAACGGCCAGCTCTACGCCATCCTCTCCGCCCTCTGCCTCTTCCTGAGCCTCTATGCCTTCGCCCAGTTCATCTTCATGCGAAGCGACAAAGCCAATCTCTATTACGCAATCACCCTCCTCTTCATGGCCTTCTACCTGATGGACCTGGGCGCGGAATTCTGGATCTTCACGGCGCCCTGGAGCCGCGCCTTCGCCCGGGCGAGCCTGGTCGTCTCGATGGTCTTCCTCATCCCCTTCTTCACTACCTTCTTCGGCTTCCTCCAGAAAAAGGCCCTGACCTACGCCAGCCTGGGAGTGGGCGCCGCGTACGCCGTCGCCTTCCTCGCGAACGCGGGCAACGACACGGCCCTCTCCCTCGTGTTCAATCTCTCCCTCCTCCCCGTGATGATCGCGATCTTCCTGTGCGCCTATCTCGCGATACGGGCCGCGCGCTCGGGCAACAGGGAGGCCTGGCCCATCCTCGTCGCGGTCGTCATAGGCCTCGTCCTCGCCGGCTACGATTCCTACTTTACGGTTATCGGAACGGATCCCTTCGCCTGGCTCGAGGGCCTGGCCTTCTTCGCGCTCAACATCGGCATCTTCGTCGCGCTCTCCATGCGGCAGGCGAGGCTCAAGTCCGCCCTCGAGGCCTACGCGACCGAGGTCGAGGCCAAGAAGGCCGAGCTCGCGTCCTCGCTGTCCCGCCTGGGCGAGGCGGGCGACGCGGCGGCGAGACTCGCCCTGCGGCTGGACGAGGCCGCAGAGAGCGCGGCGAGGGCTGCGGAGGAGGCCGCGCGGCGCAGCGAGCGCATCGGCGACGACACGGCGCGGCAGGCGGAGGAGGCCAAGGCGGCGGACCGCCTGGTCGCCGACTTCGTCGAGTCCATCGGCCGCGTCAACGAGAGCCTCGCCTCCCAGACCCAGAGCGTTGAGCGGACCGCAGCGGCGGCGACCGAGCTCTCGTCCGGCGCCGAGTCCGTGGCGCAAAGCATCGGGCGCACCGCCGCCTTCACGAGCGCCCTCGCCGAGCTTACGGGATCGGGCGAGAAGGCGGCCTCGGCGCTGGCGGCGGCGATGGAGCGCGTGTCCGCTTCCTCCGCGGGCATTGGGGAAGTCGTGGAGGCCGTCAACGAATTCGCGGAGCGCACCAACCTCCTCGCGATGAACGCGGCCATCGAGGCCGCGCATTCGGGGCAGGCTGGACGGGGCTTCGCGATCATCGCCGGCGAGGTCAAGAAGCTCGCCGCCGCCCAGGCGGAGCGCGCCGCGAGGATCAAGGATATCGTCGCCGACATCTCGGCCAGGGTGAGCGATGGCGCTCGCGACGCGGAGAGCGTGCGCAAGGCGCTTCGCGACATAGCCGCAGGTTCGACCGAGACGGCGGAGCGCCTCGAGGAAGTGCGCCGCGCGACGGACGAGCAGAAGCGCGCGAGCGAGGAGATAAGCGGATCGATGGAAGCGCTCGCGGCGGCGAGCGCCGCGATCCGCGAGGAGGCCGGGCGGCAGGCCGGGTATTCGGCGAAGGTCCGAGCCTCGGTAGCCTCGATCGCGACCGCGGCGGCCGAGGCGCGGAGCTCCGCCCGATCCATCGTCGAGGACGGGGCAGGCCTCGTGGCGGCGGTCGGCGAGCTTCGCGCCCTGACAGCGAAGGGCAGCGAGCTTACCGCCGCGCTCTCCCTCGGACGCGGGGCGACGAGCTGAGCCACGCGTCGGCCGGCGACGCCCCGCAGCGGCAGCTGACCAAGGGCGAGATCGCCGGCTTCCGCGGCCTCGTGCTCGGCTTCTACGCCGAGGCGGGAAGGGCCTTCCCCTGGCGCTCCACGCGGGACCCCTGGGCCATCCTCGTCTCGGAGATCATGCTGCAACAGACCCAGACCGAGCGCGTCCTGCCCAAGTACCTGGCCTGGCTCGAGGCCTACCCCGATCCGGCCAGCCTCGCCGAGGCGCCCCTCGCCGGGGCCCTCGAGCTGTGGAGCGGGCTCGGATACAACCGAAGGGCCCTATCCCTCGTCAGGGCCGCGTCCCTCCTCGCGTCCGCGGGAAGCTTCCCTGACGAGGAGGAGGCCTTGCTCGACCTACCGGGCGTCGGTCCCTATACCGCGCGAGCGGTGCTCGCGTTCGCCTTCGGCAAGCCCGTAGTCCTCATCGAGACCAACATCCGCTCGGTCTTCCTCCACGAGTTCTTTCCCGGCGAGGAGGGCGTCCCCGACTCGAGCATCGCGCCGCTCGTCGGTGCCACCCTCGTGCGCGAGGACCCGAGGACCTGGTATTACGCCCTGATGGATTACGGCGTTGAGATCAAGCGGAGGGAGGGAAATCCCAACAAGCGCAGCGCCCATTACGCGCCGCAAAGCCCCTTCGCCGACTCGAACCGCCGCATCAGGGGCGCCCTGCTGAAGGCCCTCGCGTCCGGAGCGAGCGATGGCGACGCCCTCGCGGCGGCCCTGCCCTTTTCGAGGGAACGCGTGGATTCGGCCCTCGCCGAGCTCAAGGCGGAGGGCTTCGTTGCGGAGATAGGCGGGGCGTATAGATTGGGCAGGTAACGCGATTCGCTAGGCCCGCGGCAATCGCGAGAAGGGCTTCACTTGACGCCGCGATATGGCAGGCTATAATCGCCGAAGCTTGGCATCCCAAGGGGTCATCATGAAATTAAAGCTTCTTGCGCTCTTCGTTGCGACGGTCGTCCTGGCGCCGCGGCTCTACGGCGCTCCGGTCGTCGGCTACGGGACGACGACCGCGACGCACGACGCATTCGCCCTCTGGTACCTGAGCGAGTATACCGATCATGAGCTGAAATCCTTCGTCCTGCAGAAGATGGACTCGATCTCCAGGAGCTTTCCCGATTTTCACTTCGCCGTGAATATGAACTTGGAGAAGAGCCAGATGCTGAATGCTTTCTTCGGGTCGAACTCCGATGCCTTTCCCAATACCGCCGATTTCGAATTCTCGCTCAACAATATATCCTTCGGATTCGGCGCCTTCTCGGTCAACCTCGGGCTACCGATTGCGCAGACCGCCCTGGCCCTCGCCAACGGCGGCTTCAGCGAATATGCCCATAACCTGCCCCAGCCCTTCGTCGGCTACCTCGACGCCGCTCTGCTCGGCGATGCAGCGATCTTCGCCCAGGACGATGCTGCCTACGAGAGCTCCACCGCCAGGTACTACTGCCTGAGGGACATCCTCAGCCTGCACGGGAATATCGGCTTCGACAACGCCCTCGATTTGGATTATTCCTATCGGGACTTCGCGCTGCGCGGAGGCACCCTGGTCTGTTCGCTCTTCTATTCCGCATCCGCGGGGAAGAACCTGAAGGATTTCTACGTGGCGCTCGACTATTTCCAAGAGAGGAAGACACTCTACCTGAAGGCCGACTTGGGTCCTTTTTTAAAGTACGTCAAGAAGAACCTGGTTCCCAATTTCTTCCTGATACCAGAGAGCCTCGGCTTTTCCGCCAACCTCGATCTCACGACCATAGAATCCTTGGCGATGCAGGATGAGGGCTTCTGGCAGCAGTTCGATTTCGGGCCCGCGCTCGGGATGGGGGACATCAGGCTCCAGCTCAAGGAGACCTACCTGACTCTGCCGGCCATTACCCAGGTCCACGGGATGCTATGGAATCGCAGGCTCTACCTCGAATCGGTCTTCTTCCCCGCCACGATGAGATTCGGCAGCGCCGCCCTCGGAGTCAACTGGATGTGGAGGATGTTCACGAAAGATTGGAAGACGGCGGACCAGGCCATTGATTTCTTCGGTTCCGATTGGCCAAATTTCCTCGGAAGCTCGATATCCTTCAATTCCGCCGACGGCAACGGGTTCGGTTATGCCCAGGGCGGCGGGGCTTTCGCGCTGTACCCGGTCGACGTGCAATATATCCTGAAAACCGGCAAGAACGCGGTCGGGGCGAGCGCGAAGTTAGGCTTCGGCTCGGCCTACGGCTATCCCGGTACCAAGTCTGAAGCGAAATTCTTGATGCAGGTGGGCGCGAACATGTATTTCTGAGAGCTAGGCCAGTCCGAAGAGCCTGGAGAAGAATTTCGCGAAGGCGTCACGGATCAGGACGAAGATATTACCCCGGGGAATCGCGTCCGCCGCGACGAGGTCGACGCGGCGGATGACTTGGCCCTTCGCGTAGTAGACGACCTCGCCCACGCGATCCCCCGCCGCGAGCGGCGCATCAAGAGCGGAAGGCGCGTCTATCCTCGCCTGGACCGAGGCGGCCAGTGAGCGGGGCAGGGTCACGGCGAGGGCCGACGCGGGAGCGAGTTCTACTCGCGATGAGGCGCCGAACCAGGCGCGGGGATTGGGCAGGGCGCCGAGCGCGGGCTTGAGGGTGACGAAGGAAGCGAAGGCCCAGTCGAGCAGGGCGACTCCGTCGTGGGAGCGTTGCGCGGTCCCGCCTCCCGCGCTGCCCTCGCCCGTGCCCCCGAGGGTCACGATGACGAATCGGGTGTCTCCTCGCAGAGCGGTAGCCGCTAGGTTGTAGCCTGACTCGATGATGTAGCCCGTCTTCAGGCCGTCGCAGCCCGGATAGGAGAGCACGAGGTTGTTCCTGTTGTACTGGATGATCCGCCCCGTGGGATGATAGTCGGCGGTGAAATGTTCGGGGCGGGGAAACTCGATGTAATGCAGGGAATGGAGCTCGGTTATCGCCTGGGGATGGAGGGTCAAATAGAGTCGGCAGAATTCAGCATAGCCGCGGGCGGTTACCCGATTCAGCTCGGAGAGGCCGGAGGGTTCGACGAAGTAGAGGTCGCGGAGCCCTAGCGCCCTCACCGAAGCGTTCATGCGCGCAGCGAAGGCCTCGTTGGATCCCGAGACGCGACGCGCCAGGGCGAAGGCGGCGTCGTTGCCGGACACCACCGCCGCTCCGCGCATGAGATCGAGCACGGAGACCCGCATCCCCGGCCGCAGGTACATGAGCGACGAGCCGTAGGGTATATAGGGGGAGCAGTCCCTCTTGTCGATCGTGACGATCTCGTCCTCGGAGAGGCGGCCCGCCGCTATCTCCTCGTACACCACGTGCAGGGCGATCAGCTTGGTGAGCGAGGCGGGGGGGATGACGAGGTCCGGGTTCTTGCCGTATAGAAGGGTTCCGGTAGCCTGGTCGAGCACGACGACCGCCCGCGCGCCGACCGCGGGTGCGCTGCGCTCGGGAGAGGCAGCGGCGCCGGGGGCCGCGAAGAGCCTGCCGCCAGCGATTATCAGGCCTGCGAGCAAGGCCGCTCTCGTCGCCTTCTTGAACATTGTGGTAAGCGTCATGCGGTTCCGATCGCCGTCCCTTGCCTCAGAAATCCGCGAGCTTGGGCGCGCGGGGAAAGGGGATGACGTCGCGTATGTTGGCCATCCCGGTAACGTAGAGCATGAGGCGCTCGAAGCCGAGCCCGAAGCCCGAGTGGGGCGTCGTGCCGAAGCGCCGGAGGTCGAGGTACCAGCTGTAGGTCTCTTTCTTGAGGCCGAGCGCCTCGATGCGTTCCTCGAGGACGTCCAGCCTCTCCTCGCGCTCCGAGCCGCCGATTATCTCCCCGAAGCGCGGCACCAGCACGTCCATGGCGCGGACCGTCTTGCCGTCGGCGTTGAGCTTCATGTAGAAGGATTTTATCTCCTTCGGGTAATCGGTGACGATGAGGGGCCCGCCCACTATTTTCTCGGTGAGGAATTTCTCGTGCTCGCTCTGGAGGTCGCAGCCCCAATAGGGCTTGAACTCGAAGGCCTCGGGGGTCTTCTCGAGCTCCTTGACCGCCTCGGTGTAGGTCATGCGCGCGAAGGGAGCGGCTATCATCTTGGCTAGCATGTCGAGGAGGCCGTTCTGGATGCGCTGATCGAAGAAGGTGAGGTCCTCGGCGCAGTCCGAAAGGGCGACCCTCGCGAGGCTCTTCAGGAAATCCTCGGCGAGATCCATGTTGTCCGCGATGTCGTTGAACGCGACCTCGGGCTCGATCATCCAGAACTCGGAGAGGTGGCGGGTGGTGTTCGAGTTCTCGGCGCGGAAGGTGGGGCCGAAGGTGTAGACCCTACTAAGAGCCTGGCAGTAGGTCTCGACGTTGAGCTGGCCCGAGACGGTGAGCGAGGCAGCCTTGCCGAAGAAGTCCTTGGAATAGTCTACCGGCTCACCCGACTTGGCAATCCTGTCCAGGTCGAGCGTGGTTACCTGGAACATCTCGCCGGCGCCCTCGGCGTCCGAGGTCGTGATGATGGGCGTATGCACGTAATTGAAGCCGCGATCCTGGAAGAATTGGTGCACGGCGAAGGCCATCCGGTTGCGGACCCGGGCCACGGCCCCGAAGGTGTTGGTCCGGGGACGCAGGTGGGCGATCTCGCGGAGGAACTCCATCGAGTGCGCCTTCTTCTGGAGGGGGTAGCCGTCCGCTGGCGCTTCGCCTATGACCTCGAAGGACAGGGCCTTTACCTCGACCTTCTGGCCGGAGGCGGGAGAGGCGACGAGGCTTCCCTCGACGCGCACGCTCGCCCCGGTGCCGGCGCGTGCGATCTCGGCCGCGGAGGAGGCGGCGGCGGCCTCGTCGAAGACGCACTGGATATTACCCATCCGGGAGCCGTCGTTCACCTCGAGGAAGACCGCGGACTTGGTCTCGCGCTTGGTGCGGATCCAGCCCTTGACGATGACGCTTCGGCCGTCGGGCGGCAGCTCGAATAGCTCCTTGATGGTTAAGCGCATGAGCTCAATCTCCTCGCAGGATATTCCGGGATGCCATGGTTTATCACGGAAGGGCCGGAAGGGTCAAATGCCCCGGGGCTGAGACTTCACGCGGAGGCATCGCCCGTAGTACATTATCGGCGTATTTACGGGGGTAAAAAATAGTGCGATACAACGTCGGCTTCGCCTACCTGCTCTGGCTATTTTCGGGCTGCGGCGCCCTCGGGCTGCATAGGTTCTACCTCGGGAAAGTCGGGACCGGCATCCTCTGGCTCGTCTCGGCCGGCCTCGGCGGTGTCGGCTGCGTCTACGACGCCGTCACCCTGCCCAGGCAGGTGCGCGAGGCGAACATCCGGGCCCGGGTCCGGGCCGAAATGGAGGGAGGGAATTTCTCCAGCCTACCAGGCTACGGATCCGCTGCGCCGGCCTCCCAGCCCGAGAACCCCGAGAAGACGATACTCAGGGTCGCGCGCAAGAACGGCGGCTTCGTGACCCCCGGCGAGGCCGCCCTCGAGAGCGACCTGTCGGTGGAGCAAGCCCGCAAGCTGCTCGAGAAGATGTCCGCCGCGGGAGACGCCGAGATGCGCGTCCGCTCGAGCGGGGTCGTCGTGTACTTCTTCCCCGAGTTCGCCCGCGATAGCAATGACGATTTCGCGGTTTAAGCTTGGGCCCTCAATCGCCGGCTCCACCCGAGGGCGTAGTATCCCCGGATGGAGGCGCTATGGAAGACATAAAGGAAATCAAGTTCGAGATCGTCCGTAGGATCGGCCTGATATCGGACGGGGGCAGGAATTGGCGCAAGGAGCTCAACGTGGTCTCGTGGAACGATCGCGAGCCCAAGCTCGACATCCGCGATTGGTCGGAGGACCACCTGCGTATGGGCAAGGGCCTGACCTTCACGCAAGAGGAAGCCGGGAGGCTTTACGAATACCTCGGATCCTATCTCAAGTCATGAAGCCTCGTCGGTAACCGTGGTCGCCGCTCTCGTCGAAGCCTCGAGCGCTCTCGTCGAAGCCTCGAGCGCTTTCGTCGAGGTTCCTGCGGGGGCTGGGCGCGGAGCCAGGGTCTTTCTGGCCAGGCGCTCCCGGAGCGTCGGGCACGGCGGTCTCTGGGAGCTTCCCGGAGGCAAGGTGGAGTCAGGCGAGACGCCCGAGAACGCCCTCGCCCGCGAGATCCTCGAGGAGCTCGGCGTCGAGTTGGTCATCGAAGGTCCGGGCACGCGCTATGAATCGCGCATCGGCGAAAGGGCTTACGTCTTCCTGGTGTTCCCGGCCCGCTTTTCGCTAGCCGAGGGCGAAAGCGTTTCCCTAACCGTCCACGACGAGTGGGGCTTTTATTCGGCCTCAGAGCTTGGGGGGCTCAATCTCGCCCCCCTCGACGGGCCGGCGCTCGAGGATTGGATTAATCGAAAAGGACTAGGTCGCGCGCCCCTCCGGACAGGTGGGGAAGGAAGGCATTGAATCCGAAAAAATTGATCTGAGCGTCGGTTAATCCTGAGTACCAGGCCTTGATGCTTTTTTCGGTGTAGGCGTAGGCCTCAGTCACGGTAACCACGCCGTCGCCGTTGAGATCGCCCTCCGCACCGGCATTTAGCAGGTAGTAGGTGAAAACGCCGTGATTCATGACGATCGACCCGAGCGATCCATCGCTGCCGTCATACGAGGACTCGTCGATCCCGGCAGCAGAAATGACGATGGGCGCTTTTTGGCCCGAAGCCGCCGCGTTGGACACGAGGAGTTCCCCGAAGTGCGCCACGGCCGTCGCGAAAGCCGAGTAGCTTGGCCTCTGCGAATAGTCCTGCGGCGAGGCGTCGATCGAGCTTCCCGCCGGCGCGAAGCCGGCCGAGTTGCAGCAATCGAGAAGTACGATGACATTCTTGCTGGCAGCGCCGCTAAGCCAAGCATTCAGGTCGGAGGGTGAAATCAGGTATGGCGCCTTCTCGGGCTCGAGGTAATTGCTTCCGGCGAGTACGGCGTCGTAAGGAACTATGTACGACCCCTGATAGCCCGAGAATCCTGCGGCATTGGGATCTATGTATGTACCATGCCCCGAGAAATAAATCAGGATCGTCGCATCCGAGGAAAGAGACGCTAGGGCCTCGATGTCGGCCCGGATTTTGGCCTTCGTCGCCTGGCTATCGGTGGATTCCCTTACTACCCATCCTTGAGAAGCGAGGAGTTCCGCGATGGAATCTGCGTCGTTTACCGTGAATGACAAATCGAGCAGGCTTCCCGGATAGTCCCGGACCCCATATACGAGCGCATAACGCGGAGCGCTTATCGTCACCTGTTGCGCGCAGGACGCGAGAGACACGGCCGACGCGATCGCGGCGGCGAAGGCCAGAAACCCTGCGAGAAAACACCCGCGCGATCGTTCGATCCTCAAAATGCCGCCCCCAATCTGTATCGCCAGCCTAGGCCCAAGCCCGGGGCGAGGGTGCGCGTGCCTGCGCGGAACATGAGCTCCATCGGCGCGGCGAGCCAGGGGCCCTGTGCCGAACCCTTCCCGACGCGTTGGTTCAATGCGACGCGCGGCTCGAGTATCAGCGACGGATAGGCGTAGGCCAGGGCGGTGGAAGAATAATCGGCCGCAGTTATGGCTCCGCCACCGAGTATGCCGAAAACGAGGCTTCCCCAACGGCCGATCGGCCGAGGCGCGAAATCATAGCCGGAGAGGAGGTCTACGCGAAGTCCTTCCCAGGCTTTGTACAGCTCGCCCAGGCGCGAGACCCGAGAGGCGGATGAACGGATATAGCCGATCTCCAGCCGGACGGGAACGGAAATCGCGGAATCGTACTCGAGCCCGAACTTGAGGTCGAACCCTAGATGGACGAGCGCGGGAGAGTCGCTGGCCCAGGTGACGGGAAGGAGGCCGGAGGCGGCGAGGTCGACGTTGAACTGTTGGACTCCCGGCTGCGCCCGAGCAAAGGCCGATGACAAGAACAAAAGGCTGATGGCTGTGAGCGTTCGGAGCATGCTTTCAAAATGCCTTGGCTTTCGGATAAAATCAACAATGATGAGAGGTCTTTTACGATGAATGCGAAAAACCGCCTTTTTTCCCCCATTGTCCTTGCCCTGATCTCGGCGAGCTCGATGTGGATGCTCTCCTGTACTCGCATGGGCGAGGCTTCACTCAAGCTCCAGGCCAATCCCATACTTTCCGGGGGCCTGGGCTGGGCCGTGGTAAAAGAGGCCTATGTCCGGCTGAAGGAAGCCCCTTCCGACGCGTCCAAGGACCTCGATCACCTTCGCCGAGGCGCGGTGGTCAAGCTCGACGCCCGCGAGCTGGGGGCTAAGGATCAAGACGCAAAAGGACAGGGCCCTGGCGAGTCCTCGGCCAAGTCCGATGACGCGGGGATCTGGTACGGAATCTCATCAGAGGGTTCGAAGGGCTGGGTCAAGGATTCGGAGCTGGATGCCTATGCTTCCCAGGCGCAGGCGGAGAAGGCCGCGGCCGCCTATCGCTGATAGAGCCGGGCGAATTCGGAGCAAAGATAGAAGGATCCCGTCACGAGGAGGGGCAGGCCCAGGCTGGCCGCTTCGTCGCGGGCGGCTCCGATAGCCGCGACGTGGTCCTCAATCGAGCTGAACCTCGCTCCCGTATTCCTGAAACTTTCCTCGAGGGCCGCGAGGTCGCCTTTCTTGAAAGTGCCCGGCCGCGTGAGCGTTATGCGATCGAACTCCGGCGCGAGAGCGGCCGCCATGGGCCCGTGCCTCTTGTCCTCCGCGCAGGCGAACAAGAGCGCCGCGGGACCGGGAAATATGGATTTAAAGCTATCCAAGGCCATGAGAACGGAATTGGGAGTATGGGCGCCGTCGAGCGCCACCGGCGGGTCCAGGTCCAGGACCTGGAAGCGCGCAGGCAGGAAGGCCTTTGCCATTCCGCGCTCGATATCGTCCGAGTTCAGCCCGCCCTCGGACTCGGCGGCTGCAAGGATCGCCAGGGCCATGTTGTCGGCTTGAACGACGCCTATGACGGGCGTGCGCGCGTCGATTCCGGAAGGGAAGCGCTTCGCGAGAGGCGAGGCCGAGGCGAAGGTTATCCGGGCGCTCGTCCCCTCCCTCCCGATCGAGACGGCGCTAACGCTCGCGAGCTCGGGTGCCTCCCTCAGGGGGCTGCCCCTCGCCGCGCAGGCCTGCGTGAATACGGCCCTCGCTTCCCGGGGCTGACCGCTGAGATAGCAGGGCTTCCCCGGCTTGATTATGCCCGCCTTCTCCCCTGCGATCAGAGCGATCGTATCGCCTAGCCACTCGGTGTGCTCGAGCTCGATGGGCGTGATGACGCTTAAGTCCGAGTCTACGACGTTGGTCGAGTCGAGGCGGCCGCCCAGGCCAGTCTCTATGACCGCGCGGTCGCAGCCCCCGCGCCTGAAGGCGCAAAATGCGATGAGCGTCGTCAGCTCGAAATAAGTCGGGAGCTCGTCGCCGGGGAAATCGGAGGGGTCCTTCCCCTCCACGAGGGGCAGGACCTCGTCGGCCGCCTCGAGGAGCTCCGCCTCGGGCATCTCGTCGCCGGCGAGGCTGATGCGCTCCTTCCAGCGCAGGAGGTGGGGGCTCGTATACAGGCCCACGCGGCGCCCGGAAGCCTCGAGGACGCGGGCGATCATGGCGGATACCGAGCCCTTGCCCTTGGAACCCGCGACGTGGATGGTCCTGTACGCCGATTGAGGGTCGCCGAGCCGCTCGCACAGGGAGCGCATGCGATCGAGCTTGAATACCGTCTTTTGCCCCTTCTCGACGTTCACGTAGCCGAGGAGGAAGGCATACAGCTCGTCGGTATCCGTGAATCGCCCAGGCATTCTATCGTGCCTTTATGTAAAGCGCGGCGAGGGGCCATTCGCGGCCCCCGGGCCTCCCCTTGCCCTCCGCGGCGACCGCGGCGAGCAGGGCGGACGCGATGCGCGACGCATCGCCCTCGCCCAGGCTCAGGGCGAGGGCGGAGCCGTAGGCCGAGACTGGCGATATCCAAGATTCTATCTCCTGCCTGGAGAAGCGGCGGAGGTAGCTCTCTCGACGAGAGACTATCTCGAGATCGATCCCGGAGCCCCTGAGCGATTCCTCGAGCGTCGCCCTATCGGGGCCGAGGGAGGGCAAGTCGGTCCTCGCGTAGAAATACTCCTCGAACTCCCGCAGGCGGCCGAGGAGCCCAGCGCCGAGCTCCTCGGAGAAGGCTGCCGAAAGCCTGCCTCCCTCGCGGGGTAGGCTCTGGGCGAGCGCGAGCGCGGCGCCGGGCAGGGCTTCGGCCACGCGGCGCAGGATTTCGGCAGGAATATCGTCCGAGCCGAGAGAACCGCTCGCGAAGAAGAGGTCGCGGCCGACGGCGAGGTCGAAGCGCGAGAAGCCGAAGGCGGCTTCGAGCGCCGCGGAGTTCAGGGACTCGAGGGGCAGGGCTGCTACGAGGGGACGCTCGATCTCGGGGAGTGTCGTCGCGTACTGCGTGACGAGCTCAGCCTCCTCCTCGGACCGGGCCGCAGCCGCCACAGTGCCCTCAGGACAGCGCCTGAGCGCCTCCCATACCAGGTAGCCCTCTCGCGCTCCGAGGACGAGGACGCGATCGGCGCGAGAGGGAGCCGCGATGTCGAAGAGGGCGCGCCGTACCATCGACAGCCGCGCTGGCGCCGATCCCTCCGCGCGCGCGCGCCATTCGCGCTTGCCCTCCCCGGCCTTCGACCAAGCGAAGCTCTCCTCTCCCCTCGCCTCGGCGGAGGGAGTCTCGAAGAGGGCCGCGAGCTGGCCTTCCCTGCGCTCGAGGACGGAGAGGCGGCGCTCGCCCTCGAGGCCCAGGGCCCCGGGCTGGTAGAACACGCGGCCGCGGAGGCTGTCGGGCAGGTATTGCTGCGCGACCCAGTGGTCGCGGTAGGCGTGCGGATAGAGGTAGCCCTCCCCGTGGCCGAAGCCCTTGGCGTCTCGGCTCGCGTCCTTGAGGTGGGAGGGCACCTCCGCCGCCTCGGCCTCGACCGACTTCAGGGCGTCGAAGAAGCCCAAGGCGGAGTTGGACTTGGGGGCGGTGGCGAGATAGAGGGCGGCGTGGGCGAGGTGGTACTGCCCCTCGGGCATCCCGATGCGCTCGAAGGCCTGGGCGCAGGCGAGCACGATCTGCACTGCCGTGGGATCGGCCTGGCCGACGTCCTCGCAGGCGGAGATGAGCATGCGCCTGAACGCGAAGCGCGGGTCCTCGCCGGCGTAGACCATGCGCGAGAGCCAGTAGAGCGCCGCGTCGGGGTCGGAGCCTCGAATGCTCTTAATAAGGGCGCTCGCTGCGTCGTAATGATAGTCGCCGTCCTTGTCGTAGAGGACTGCCCGCCTCTGGATGCTCTCCTCGGCGGCCGCGAGGCTGACGCCGATCGCGGCTCCGGCCGCCGGCGGCCAGGGCTCGGCGCTCGTCTCCACGGCGAGCTCGAGGGCGTTGAGGAGGCTGCGCGCGTCGCCGTCGGCCGCCTCGACGAGGTGCTCGAGGGCGCCTTCCTCGAATTCGATCCTCCATTCGCCGTAGCCCCTAGCCTTGTCGCCTAACGCGGCCCTCGCCACCTGCTCGAGGTCGGCCGGATCGAGGGCCTTCAGCTGGAATACGCGTGAACGGGACACCAGGGCGCGGTTTACCTCGAAGAAGGGATTCTCGGTGGTGGCGCCGATGAGGAGGATCGTGCCGTTCTCGACCCAGGGGAGGAGGGCGTCCTGTTGGGACTTGTTCCAGCGATGGACCTCGTCGACGAAGAGCATGGTCCTGCGGTCGTAGAGCTCGCGCTGCTTCTTGGCTTCCTCGATGGCGGTCCTGATGTCGGCTACCCCGGCGAGCACAGCGTTGAGGGTGACGAAGCGGCTCGCGGTCCCATTGGCTATGACACGCGCGAGCGTGGTCTTGCCCGTGCCCGGCGGCCCCGAGAGGATTATCGAGGAGAGCTGGTCCTTCTGGATTGCGCGCCTGAGCAGGCGGCCCGGGCCTACTATGTGCTCCTGGCCCGCGAATTCGTCGAGGCTTCGAGGGCGCATGCGCGAGGCCAGGGGCTCTGGCGAAGATACGCCTGGCGAAGATACGCCTGGCGTTGAGACGCCTGGCGCGGTGCGGGGGGCGGCCTGGGAAAAAAGGCTGTCGTCCGTGTAGACCTACTCCGCCGACCAGCCCGACCATTTCGCGGTCGCGGGGTCCCACACGCTCGAGTAGAGGCCGTGATAGGTGGAGCTCGAGGAGCCGGGCGAAACGCAAACGAAGACCGTCGTTTTGACAGGGTCGTAGAAAAAGGCATGTATGGGGAAGGTGCTGACAGTGCTCTTGAAAATCGACGCGGTGAGCGCGACCTGGGTGTTCGTGGAGCCGATAGCGAGAGAACCGAAAGTTCCCTCGTAATAGCCCACGGCGGGCGTCGTCCCGATAGCGTCGGTCCCGGCCAGGATGAGATCGCTCGTGGCCGAGGCGGGGACCTGGACGACGACGGTCAGGGGAACGGAGGCGACGGACGATCCGGTCGCGTTGCCTCCCTGGTACAGATACCCGTCCGAGGTCGCCACGTAGAGGGCGCCGGCAGTGGAGATGCCCTTCGTATAGGAGATGCCGGATATTGTCTTGCCCGACAGGTCGGTGTAGGCTGTGATCGCGCTGGCCGCGTCCGATCCGTCCGCGGCCGAGCCGTTGAAAAGGAGGTCGGCGGAGGCGAAGTAGTAGCTGCCCGCGCCGAATACGACGCCGCGGAGCGGCTTGTCGGCTGCCGGGGAGAAGGCATTCACGTGAACGAAGGACGTTCCATTGAGGTACCACAGCGTATAGGTGCTCGCGCTCGACGCGCCCGTGGAGTCGTAGGCATGGCCCTCGGCGTAGAGAGAGCCGTTGGCTGAGAAGAGGGCGTCGAAGATGAAGGCGCTCGTCCCGCTGTAGGTTTGAGCGGGCAGCGTGAGGTCGGCGGTCCAGGTCGCGCCGTCGACGGACCTGTAGACGTTTACCGTCCCGCCCGTCTCGACGAGGGCGTAGATGGTCCCGGCGCTCGAGTCCCCGGCGAGCACGGCGCTTTGGAGCCTATAGTCGGTCGTTCCCGCGATGGCGACCGTTGACCAGACCGAATCTCCGACGGCCTTCGAGTTCAGCGTCATCGTTGCCGCGTAGTAGTTCGATCCGAGCCGAAAGGCGTTGCTAACCTGCGTCTTGGTGAAGGACGTGGTTCCTTTCTGCGATTTCTCGCCTTGGACGCCCTTGTAAACGCCGTAGGAGTTATCGCAGGAGAAAGCGAGGATCGAGGCGAGGAGAATCGATGCCGCGCAGAGCAAGCGCCCTTGTGTTCTCATAGTGGTCTCCTACAGGTGATAGACGGCGGCGATGGAAGTCTCGACGAAGCCGGCCAGGCGGTCGAGGTCCGTATAATCGCCGTAGTGGAGCTCGGGCACGAACCAGAGATAGGCTTGGAGGCCGAGGCTCCACGATGGCGTGGCGCGCCAATAGGCTCCTCCACCGGCTTTCAGGAAGGGCCCGATGATCCCGTTGCTCAAGTAACGCGTCAGGTAGCCCCCGGCCTCGCCGAGTACCGTGAATTCGAAGGGAAGCTTCGTCCACCAGTACGACGTCGTGAAGCCCAGGGGGGCGGTGAATACGGAGGAGCCGCCGATGGTCCCGTTGAAGGCGCCGGCGAAGTTGCCGCCGATCGAGAGCCCGCGAGCCACGAAATATTGGTAGGAGAAGGAGAAGGAGGCGCCGAGATTGAGATGCGATACGCCCGCCTCTTCGAAGGCGAGGGTGCTTAGGAAGGCGGGAATTTGCAGGCCCGCGGAGAGGCCGATCATCTGCTCGCCCGGCAGGAAGGGGCTGGCTGGCGCGTCCGCGGCGGCAGGCAGGTCCCCGGGCGCGGGCGCGGCGCTAGCTTGCGCGTCCGCCGCGAATCCGGATATGGGCAGGAGGAGGAGCGCCGCGATCGCGAGAGCCGCGGCACTGGGTGTCTTCATGATGCCTCCGTTCGTATTCCACCGAATATAGCACGGCGGGCTTACCTTGAAAAGGCGCGGAGGCCGGCTTGGTTACGCTTACCCGGCCTCTTTGGTTTTCCACTGGCATCCTTTGCCCGTCGAGTGTAGAGTATCCGCTGGATAATCGACCTTAAAGGAAAATCGAGTGAAAAACGTCTTCATTCCCGCGGGCGACAAGGGGATCGGCACCGAGCTCCTCGAGCAGTTACGGATATTCGGCATCACGGTCAGGAACGTCGAGGGCGTGGCCGACGTCGCGCGCCTCACCTCTTCCATCGGCGCGGGGCTCTTCCTCGTGGATGCCGCGAGGATCGAAAGAGAGCCTTCCTTCGTAGCGGAGATCGGGCGGCTCAAGGAATCCCTGGGACAGGCGCTCAGGGTGATATTCTATGCCGACAAGGACGATTTCGCCGCGCGGCTAAAGACCGTCCGCGCCGGCGGCGAGGCTTTCTTCCAGCTACCCGTCGACGCCTACCGCCTCGCCGAAAAAATCGACTCGCTCTTCAACGAGCGCGAGGCGGAGCCGTACCGCGTGCTCATCGTCGACGACGATCCCGAGCAGGTCGCTTACAACTCGGCCGTGCTCGCGCGGGCGGGCATGGTGACCTCCAGCGTCACCGATCCCTCCCAGGTGATCTCCATGCTGGTCGAGACGAAGCCCGATATCCTCCTCATCGATATGTACATGCCGCTCTGCACGGGAGCGGAATTGGCGGGAATCATCCGCCAGAACGAGGCCTTCGCCTCGATACCGATCATCTTCCTCTCCGTCGAGCGGGATCTGGAGAAGCAGATTTCCGCTATCAGGAGGGGTGGCGATGAATTCCTCGAGAAGCCGATCAAACCCGAGCACCTGGTCAGCAGCGTCGCGATGCGCGCCGAGCGCACGAGGGCCATCCGCTTCTATATGGAGCGCGACTACCTGACGGGCCTGCTCAACCACACGACCCTCATCGAGAGGCTTTCCAACGAGGTCCTCAGGGCCAGGCGCTCCGGCGCCGTCATTTCCTTCGCGAAGGTCGACGTCGACAGGTTCCGCGACGTGAACGAGCGCTATGGCCACCTGACCGGGGACAGGATACTTAGGAGCCTCTCGCGCCTGCTCTCCGAGCGGCTCAGGCGAACGGATATAATAGGGCGCTACGGCGGCGAGGAATTTGGCGCGATATTGCCCGGCGCCGACGCGCGCTGCGCGGCGAGGCTCATCGATGAGCTGCGCGACAGCTTCGGACGCGTGATGCATCGCTTCGAGGACGCGACTTTTTCCCTGACCCTCTCCGGGGGCATAGCTTCCTACCCCGACTTCGTCGGCCCGACCGACATGATCGAGGCTGCCGACAGGGCCCTGCGCAAGGCGAAGGACGGAGGACGGGACAGGGTGGCCGTGGAGACTTCCCGGTCTTGACGCCTCTAGTGCTTGGAGGAGCGCCCTGTCCTGCGGCGCGCTCGAGAGAGCTCGCGCCAGGTCGCCGCCGCGAAGGGATCAGAGCCTAGGCGGAACCCGAGCGAAAGGAGCGAGCAGTCGCGGAAATCGACGCGCGGCGGCCCGATCCTGAGAGCCTCGCTCAGGCCGAGCTCCGGATCGGAGGGACGGCAGAGGAATACGCCGATGCCGGGTTCCAATGGCGGGCCGTCGGAACCGTCGCCGAGGGCGGCGGCGCCGAAGAGCGCGGTCGCTCGCGCCGAGAGCTCCGCGACGGGGCCTGAAATCGCAAGGTAGAGCAGTCCCCGCGAAACAAGGGGGGCGGCCGAGGCGAAGCCCCCGTCGATCCCTTCCCAGCAAGCCCCGAGGGCTCCCGGCGCGAGCTTGCAGGGCGGCGAGCGGAAGGCCAGGGGGACTAGCTCGGGAAAGGCGAGGGCCGATCCCTCTCCGAAACGGTAGAAGAGCTCCCGGCGATACCGGGCGAGGTCGCGCGCGATGTTGCCAGGCGGTTCCAGGGCGATTATTTGCATTTGCACCGAACCATGATACAATCTTTTGGTATGAAGCGAAAAGTCGAGCGCCTGGCTCAGTCGATCACCGAAGCGATCTCGGCATGGGCCACCGTCGAATGCGTGACCCTCGGCGAGCATTCGGAATCCGACGTGCTCGATCCCTATTTCGCCCTGGTCGTGGACGCCTACATGCGCGACGCGCCGCCTACCCCCGAGGAGCGCCAGGCCGACTTCGCGAAGGTCGTAGGCCAGCCCGGCGCCTTCGAGAGCTCGGCTTCCAGGTCCAAGGATCGCTTTTTCATCGATGGCCTGCCCGTTCGCGTCGAGTACAAGAATGTCGCCATGATCGACGACGTCATCGCGCGCTGCAAGGGTCCCGATTCCCAGATCGTATGGATCTTCAAGAACTCCGGTACCTATATGTTCTATAGGCTCATCAACTCGCGCGTCCTCTACCGGAAGAGCGAGTGGCTCAACGAGGTTAGGCGGGACCTGAGCGGGTTTCCGGCCTCTTTCTGGGAGGGCCTGCGCGACGCCTTCCTTTCCAAGATGGAGCACTACCTCGCCGACCTCGGCGCCGCGTCCTTCAGCGACGACGGCTATTTCTACGATGTATCCCTGGCCGGCTTCATCAGGTACGCGGCCGCGGCCCTCTTCACGGCCAACAAGCGATTCGAGCCCTCTCATCGCTACGTCTCCGCCCAATTGCGCACGCTTCGGTCCCTGCCTGACGATTTCTACGGACGCTGGGAAACCCTGTTGCGACCCGACCTCGATATAAGCCGGAACCAGAAATACGAGGTCGCCGAGCTCATAGCGCGAAGCGTGCTAGCCTTTAGATGAGGAGCTCGAAAGGCCCGCCCGCCGCGGGCCCCCTGCTGCCCTTCGTCGTGGCCGCGCTCCTCCTCGCCTCCTCCTGCGCCGCCGGCGCCGTCGGCGGTTTCGCCTGGAAGGACAGGGAGGGCTCCTCACTCGAATTCGCGCAATCCTCGTCCTGGCCTCGAGGCGAAGAGGGCCGTTTCGGACGAGAGCGGCAATCCAACCGCTATTCACTCAAAAAAAGCCTTCTCGTTCCCGCCGGCTCCGCGCTCATCGTCGCGGTGAGGCGAGGGACCGAGTCCGCGGACCTACCGAGGATCAGGATAAGCCTGAGTCCCAAGGCCGACGGAAGTTCCGCCTTCGCGAGCGCAGCCTTCCCTTTATTGGCAGCCCGCGCATCATTGGCCATACCCCTCGCCGCGGGCTCTCGCCTCGTATCGGTATCGATCTCCGAGGAGGGACAAGGCGGAGCCTTCTTCATCGATTCTATCGCCATCGGTTCGGCTTTCCGCGGTATCGAGGGCGACGCGATGCAGCTACGAGTTTCCTCGGGCTTTTCCCTCGTCAAAACCGAGGGCTATCAAGAGCTGGCGATAGAGAAGCCTTTTTCGGGCCTTCCTTCCTCGATAGGAACGGCCCATCCGGGCCTGCTCATCGAGTACGGCCCTTCGCCGCGGAGCGGCTCGCAGAGCGTTTCCCTGGGACTCGAGGCGAAAAGCGCGGATGGCTCTTCCCTCGCCTATACCCTGCGCGCCCAGCCAGCCGGGGCGAGGACAGTCCTCGACCCGGGCCTGCTGGGCTCCGATCCGGCCTCTGTCGCCCTGAGGCTTCCTTTGGACCTGGAGATCAAGGCTTTCTATGCCGCCGAGCTGAAACGAGAGGATTTCGAGCTGGCCGATCTTGGCCGCGTCCTCCTCGATGACGCTCCGAGCTCCGATTTTTCTCTCTACCATTGGGATCTCCTGCCCAACGCCCTTGTCTTCGATTTCAAGGACTACGCCAGCCAGGATAGGTACCTGAAGCGACTCGCCTTCTTCGTCGAAAAGCTCGGCTTTCGGGGCAGGCTCGCGAGGGACGAGGAGATAGCTCCCCTTCACGGCTATAACGCGCATGATTACAGGAGCGAGGACCTGGCTGCTTTCTTCAACGAGGCGAAAGCCAAATCTTTCCCACTGAGCGCCGCCGAGAAGGAGCTCGAAGCCCTACTCCTGCGGGAGGGAGTCATCGCGGAATCGGGCGGCAAGCTTGGAGCGGGTAGGGGCGCGATGATCTCGATCGCGCGCGAGTCGGGTCCCGCGCTTCGTCGGACACTGCTCGTGCACGAGTCGACGCATGCGATTTTCTTCTCCGACGCCGACTATCGCGCCTTCGCGAGGTCGCTTTGGTCTTCCCTCGATAAGGGCGAGAAATGGTTCTGGACAGCCTACCTCGGGTGGGCGGCCTACGACGTGGGCTCGGACTACCTGATGGCCAACGAATTCCAGGCCTACCTGATGCAGCAGCCGGTGGCCGCGGCGGAGGAGTATTTTGCGAAGCGCAAGGCGCCGGAGCTCCTCGAGAAGCACCCGGAGCTGGAGGAGCGCGTGGCCGCCTACATGGAAAAATACGCCTCCGGTTTCCCCGCGCGCGCGAGGCAGCTCGAGCTCTGGCTCCGCCGGAAGTACGGCGTCGAGGCCGGCCGAACGGTCTTCCTCACCCGACGTTAAGGCCTGGACTCGTCCAGCGCCTCCTCCACGGTCTCCACCGCCCACGACCGCGTCGCCTCCAGCAGCGAGGCGGGGTCGAGTCCGCCCCGGCCCGCCCCTCGCTGGAAGGCGCTGGCGGCCGGGAGGAGCGTAGTCCAGAGGTCCTTCTCCTCCGATCCGAGGGAGCCCAGGTAGCTGACTGCGGGATCGCGGGGGCTCGGGAGCCTTCGGAGGTCTTTCGCATAACGCGCCAGGAAATCAGCGGCGGGGCAGGGCGCGCTGCCCGCGGCGAAGACGCGGCGCAGCTTGGACTCGCGCTTGGGCAAATCGCGAGGGGTCCTGATCCGCACGCCCTTTCCCTCGAGGGGGATTATCTCCATGGGCGAGCGCGCCGCGAAGCGCTCGAGGTGCTCGCGGTAGGCCATGAGCGGCTTGGTCAGGTAGCGCGAGTAGGGCACTCCGTCCGAGCCTTCGCCGACCTCCCTCTCCATGTGAGCCGCGGAAAAGGAAGCCCGAGAAAAGCGCTTCGAGCGGCGAGAGCCTCGATTGAGACTGACCGAAGTATCCGTAGATATAGGTGCCCCGGGCGTAGCTCTTGCCTTCCGGGTAGGAGAAGTCTGCGCCGGCTAGGAGGGTAGTCTCGGCGCCGAGCGCCTCCGCGAGCGAGAGGGCGGCGTGGGTCACGTTCCCGCCCGAGGTGTCGAGGGCCGGAAAGGGCCTCCATCTGGCCGATACGTAGGCGCAGAAGGGATGGCCCGAGGAGAAGAAGCGGACCGAGTCGCCCAGCCTGCATAGCGTCGAGGGCGAGGCGAGGTCGAGCACCAGGGGAAGGCCGTCGGGGATGCCACCTAGGAAATGATAGTAGCTGATGTGCTGGCAATCGATGGACACGACGGCGTCGGGGACGAGGCCCCTTCCGCAGAGGGCCGGAAGGCTGGTGTCGGTCGCGATCAGGAAGGTGCCCGCGGCCTGCGCTTCGCGCAAGGCGGGTATCTGGTCCTCGAGCGAGGGACCGGCCGCGGAAACGGCAGCGCGCCTGACGGGAGGGAGGGGCGCCGAGTGGCGCTCGGCGGCGAAGAGGTTGCGTACCGCGTTCTTGAACCACAGCTTGCCAAAGAAGGCCTGGACGCTGTAGTCGTCCGAGATGCTCCCGAGTATCGCCTTGAGAGCGCCCGAAGCGCCGGCGAAGGCCTCGGGATCGAGGTCGACTCGGCCCCGCAGCGGAAGGCTCCGCAGGTCGCCGGAGAGCGGCGGGATATAGAGCGAGAGTATCCTCTCCCCGAGCTCCTCCGGACTCGGGTCGAGGAGGAGGCAGAAGCGCTCGTCTATGAAGAGCTCGGAGAGGTCTATCTCCTCGAGGAGGGCGCGCAGCATGGGCGCCGAGTATTCGACCGCCAGGAGGCCCGTGGTCGAGTCCGAGGCGAGATAGCGCTTGAGGAGGTAGCCGGCGCCCAGGCCGAAGGCCACGATGAAACCTCCCGCGGGTTGCGCGCCTTCGAGCCTGTCGGCTTCGCGCTCAGGGTCCATCATGGAGTGCAGGGGAGATTCCCTGCCTCCTCGGGCCAGGACCGGAACGGGCGCGCCGCTCCTGGCGTTGCGTATGGAGAGCGAAGGATCCGGCACCGCGTCGAGGAGCCTGTCCCCGAGGCTTTGGTCGGAGCGAGAAAGCGCCAGCAGGTTGCGCCTGAAGATCAAATCGCTCACGGGGCGAACCTCCTGGAGAGTGCAGTCAAGAAGAGATCGCAGCTCGCGGCGAGGTCGCGCGCTGCGATCGCGGGCTCGCCCCCGGATAAAATCGCCCGCCTCGCGGCTGCGTAATCCACGATGTCGATGGACCTGAGGAGTTCTGAAACCAGGGGCTCGGAGGGAGGAATGCCGCGGCCAAGGCCTTCGGAAGCCGACGCCGCGATATCCCTCCAGGATGAGAGGATGCGGCGTAGCTTGATTTCCCTCTCAGCCCTCGATGGGATGGGGACATCCGCGAGTTCAATACCGCGGGCGCGTGTGCTCCCCGTGCTGGCGAGGGAGCGAATGGCCGAGGCGTCGATCGGCTCGAAACCCTGCAGCGCGACGGGCGATGCGGATAGGCGGTAGAGCCTGCCCGCCAAGGGCTTCGAATCCATTGCGAGGGCCGAGGCGTAGGCGGATAGGCTCCTCGAGCTTCGCCAAGGCCGCTCGGCGAGGAGAATGGGGGCCGATTCGAGGCTCCGCGCGAATGCCTCTCCCTCGAGGGGAAGCTCGCGCGCGGAAGCGCGGTCGCGCAGGGCGTCGAAACCGTGGGGCCGGGCGTGGTCCAGCACTCCTTGGCTCGCGAGGTCGAGGCCGGCGACGATTATGGGTCCGGCCCCGAGCCGCGCCGCCAGCATGATCGCGGTGCCGCTGACCGTGCCGTGAGGCGGCATCGCGAGCGCGGGACAGAGCAAGGGCAGGAGCTGCGACTCCGGGAAGGAGCCCTGGTCGAGGATGAGGAGACTCGCGGAGCGATAAAGAGACGCCGAGGGTTGGGCGGTCAGCGGCGAGGCGAGCGGCAGGGCGCGATCCGCGAGGGGATAGAGGTGGAGCCGGCTCCAATAGCCGCCGTCCGTGGCTACTACGATGTCCGGTTCGATCCCGGCGGCGCGGCAGGCCGCCAGCGAGGAGGAGACCGCGATCGTCGCGAAGCGGCCTTTTTGCTCCCCTACGGCCAAGAGGGAGCGCCGGAGGCTGGGGCCGGCCGTCGCGACGAGTATCGGCCTTCCCGTGGCCGCGCCCTCGGGCCGCAGGGCTCGCTCAACGAGGAGGAAGGAAGCGCAGGCGTTGGCTATCCAGCGCCGCCCGGAGGATTTTACCGTGGCGGCGGAGGAGGCGAGCCTGTCGAGCGAGGATCTGACCGCCGCTCTCGCGGCGAGTGCCTCGGCCGGAAAGGCGCGGGCGGCGGGTTCCCACTCGAGCACCGCTACGCCGGAAATGGAGTCCTCGTCCAGGACGGAGTCGAGGAAGGAATCGAGGGACGAATTCGATCCCGGATACCAGTCCGCGTCGGCTCGGCCGACGCCGTGATCGGCGAAGAAGGCTGAGTACTGGACGCTGACGACGCGGGTGCCGGGGAGCAGCGAACGCGCGGCTATCGAGAGGTAATCGAGGCAGGGACCGAGCAGGACGATGCGCGAGGGCTTCGAGGAGGCGAGCTCGGAGGCGGCGAAGCGAAGGGCCTCGCGTTCGGGATCGTAGAGCGAGTGCAGCCAGAGGCCGTCGGCGGCGCAGGTCGGCGGCCCGCTTCGCGAAGGACGGAGGAGCCAGTCCATTTCACTCGGAGAGGAAGCGGGATAGTTCCTCGAAAGCCGTCTCGGAGGATGGGTCGAGGCGAAGGGCTCGGCCTTCGGGAGAAAACTCGGCGGAGAGGAAGGGGAGGATCCTCTTAATGGTCTTCTTGAGCTGGAACAGCGCCAGGTCCGGATCGACGGCGGTGGCTGAGCCGAGGGCGCAGCCCACGGAGCGCTCTCCGAAGGCCAGCACGGAGCCGCCTTGAGCCAGGATTCGGCGGTAGGCGGCGATGAAGACGGATCGGAGCGCGTTCGGCGTGAGGCCCTTGAATCGAGAAAGCTCGATCTCCCGTATCGTAGGCAACTCGAAGGAGAGAACGGCCGCCGAGGAGAATTTCCTTCCGGCAGCGAGAAGGGCGGCGGGAGCATTGGCGCTCGGACTCTCGAGGGAAATGGCGGGGTAGGTCGAAAGGGCGCCGGCGAGAATGGCGCCTAGCTCCGCTCGGACCTCGGCCTGCGACGAGTCCAGGGCCGGATCGTGGTAGACCCACATCCCGGCCAGTCCGGATTCAGTCCTCATCGAGGAGGCGCGGAGGCTCAAGGAGAGGGGCACGCCGAGGATCGGCGCGAGCAGGGCCTTGGCCTCGTTCGCGAGCGCTTCGCCGCTCCTGTGAGGAGGGTTGGCGATAGAGAGGGGGATCGCCTCTTCGGTTCCCGCGGGAAAGCCGTTTTGAGCGGCGAGCGCGAGGAAACCATCCTTGGGAAGGAAGAGGGCGATCGCGGCGAGGCGCACGCGCTCGAAAACGAGAGTCCAAGCCTGCAGGAAGGAGTCGAATTCGGGCCTAAGCGCCGTGAGCTCGCCCCTCAATCCTTCGAATCCGCCGGCGTTGAACGCGTCGGCGCCGAAATCCTCGGGGGCTGCCCGGGCCTCGGGCTCGCGGGCGGCCAGGGCTCGCGTGAAGAGGCTCGTTCGGGGCTGGGCAGGGCTGATCGCAGGTCCGCGGATAGCCTTCTCGAGGAGGCTCATCTTACACCAAGCCCAATTCCTCGAATAGCTTCTTGTATGTATCGAAATACTCCGAACGCGCGAACTCCTCGATCTTCTCCTCGGGAAGGGAGTCGAGGAGCTTGTCCAGATAGGAGAGAACGCTCTTGATCTCGGATTTCAGCCTGTCGCCGTCCCCCGCGGGGGGCTGGGCAGGGGAGGCCTTCGCTTCCGCTGGCTTCGCTGGCTTGGGCTCGACCTTGGGCTCGACCCTGGGCTCGACCTTGGGCTTAGGCGGGGGTAGCTTCTCTTCCACGGCGCTCAGGACCAGGTCTTCCTCGTCCTCGAGGGGAAGCTCCTCGCTCGCGATGGGCTGGGCTCCCAAGTCGGAATCGGGCAGGAATTCGATCTCCTCGAGATCGGCAGGCTCGGAATAGAACGAATTGTCGGTCGTCTCCTCATGGAGGTTGATCTCGGAGAAATCCGGCTCCTCGATCTCGGGCAGGCTCTCGATCATCTCGGCCTCGGCGACGTGCTCCTCGGCGGCGTATCCGGGACCGGCATCGATTCCGAGGGTCATCTCCTCCAGATCGGCTTCGGGCTCGGGAGAGGCGAGGGGGAGCTCCTCGTCGATCTCGGGTCGCGGCTCGAGCTCCTCGGCCTCGATGTTGAAATCGGAGAGGTCGGGTTCTACGAGGGCCTCGTCGGAGAGGGGCATATCGCCGAGGGAACCGCCGAGGTCGAAGGATTCCGCGCCCTCTAGGTAGGAGGTGTCCTCGGGTGCGGGAGTCGTGGGCGTAACCCCCTGCTCCGCTACGAGGCTCAGCCCCTCGGATTCGTCGCTGAGGAATTCGGCTTCGTCGACGCTGTCGGCCTCGCCTATCCTGACTTCCTCGATTGCGGGCTCGGTAGCCGAATAATCGCCGGATTCGGGGAGCAGGGTCTCGTCCAGGAGCTCGGAGCTCTCGGGCGAGGGCATCTCCAAGGAGAGGCTCTCCGACTCGAGGTCGAGCGGCTCCTCGGTCTCGGCGACCTCCTCCGTAAAGTCCGCGGTGTTCAGGATATTGTCGAGCTCGTCGCCGGTCAGGGCTATGGTCTCGTCCTCTTCGTCGTCGAAGAATCCGCCGGAGGGACCGGAATCCTCGCCCTCTTCCGGGGAGCCCTCCGGGCTCTTCGCGGAGGGAGGCTCCGAGGCTACCATGGCCTCGCCGATCTTGGACTTGAGGGAGACTAGTTCGCCCCTGATCGAGGAGAGCTCCTGGGCGATCTTTAGCAGGATCTCGGTAGAAAGGTCGGTTTTTTCGGCGGCTCGAGCCTGGGGCGGGGCCGATCGCGGCGAGGGGGTGGAAAGGTCGCGCTCGACCGCGGATACGTCGTCGAATCCTGCGCCAGCGGCGGAGGCCTGCGAATCGTCGACCGAGAGGAAGTCGTCGAATTCGGTGACAGCCTCGAAGCCGGCCTCGGCGGGAGACTGCGCTTGGCTCGACCTGCCCGCGGAGGAGGACGTGGAATCGTCGAACTGGAGATCGATATCGAGTGGCTCGAAATCCCCCGAAGGCGCGGCTTCTCTGGGCAGCGAGCCCGCATCCTCGACATCGAGGAATTGCGAGGTTACGTCGTCGAGGCCCGTTCCGAAATCGGAAACCTCTTCGGCATTTCCCGAGCTCGCCTGGCTAGGCTCGTCGGCCAGGTCCAGGAATTCGGATGAAACGTCCTCGATCGTTCCCGAGGAGCTCTTTTCTTCGGCTAAAGGAAGGTCGAAGCCTTCTATGCTGTCCATATCTATATCGGCTCCAGGGTGGATCGTCGAGGCGGGATGGGCGCTCTCTATGTCTTCGAGGGAAATATCGATGCTGCCGGAGCCTATATCCTCGATCTCTTCGATGAGAGGCGCGGGTTCGGGGGGGAGGAGGGATTCCTCGAGCGCCGGCATGTCCTCTATGTCCGGCAGGGGACCCGATTGCCCGTCGGAGGAAACCGAGGAAGCCTCGAATTCGGCATCGAAGGAGCCGAGGAGCTTCTCCTCGTCCTCGGAGAGGAAGGATTCCTCGGGGAGCGAGGCCGTATCGCCTGGAACGTCGAAATCCAGGTCCTCTGATCCGGGTACGGCGACTTCCTCGATGACATCCTGCGGCTCCGCCTTGACCCAAACGCCGTATTGCTCGAGCTCACCCTTCGGTGCCCCGGAACGCGGCGTTGCGCTCTTAGGATCGGTATCGGGACGTATGGCCATGGTTACTCCGTTACGGGCGGTCGTTAGTACAGTATCGGCAGCTAGTCGCTGCACATTAACGAAGCGTTGCGTCCTAGTAGCCGCGCATAGCCCGGAAGTAGGGTTTCGCGACTATAGTAGGCCGTCTCCACTCTAAGCGTCGCTGTTGAGGTTGTCAATAATCGCTTCGAGGATGGCCGATACGGATAAAGGCCGATGGCCGCCTGGCCGTAAATTATGGGTAATGAGTCTCGGAACCTTGGCCCGCGCCAAAAGCGGATCGACTTCGGGCCGGCGCGGCGTCTCGCGGGCCGGAACCTGCCTCGCCCTATCGCTCTATGCCGGCCTTTCCGTATATTGCTGCTTGTCGGTCCTTTTCGGGCCAGCCGGCCTCGCGGCCTACAGGCGCCTCGAGGAAAGGAAGGCGGCGATGGAGGCGAACCTCGAGGCGCTCGGGACTTTGAGGGAAGGCCTCAACGCGGAGATCGAGTCTCTCAAATCCGACCCCGATAGGGCAGCGCTGGAGGCCCGAAGCCTCGGCTACCTCAGGAAGGGGGAGACAGCCCTGATCCTCGGCGAACGTACGGAGAGTCCGAAGGCGATCGAAGCCGGAAAGGTCCTGCCCTACGCCCAGCCGGCGGCCATCGGCGACCTCGCGCTGAAGGAAATCGCGCTCGGCGCCGGCCTCGCCGTAATGGCCCTGCTCCTCGCTCCCCGAGCCTCGGGGACGGCGCGCAAGCGGAATTATCGGTAGAGCTTCTTCCAGACGGCGTCCCGCACATAGCCGTTGTCCACCGAGACGGCTCCTTTTTCGCTCACGTTGACGAATACCGACTCCTTTACCCCTTCGAGGCTGGCTCCGTCCGCGGATAGGGCGAAGACCCAGCGCCAGGGCCTCGCGGCGGCGGCCACGATCCTGGCGGACCGAAGGTCCAGGCCGGGACGGTAGAAATCGGGCGAATTGGGCTGATCCTGGATCACTACGACGGTCGCGCCCTCGATCGTCGCTTTAACCGACATGCGTACGCCCGAGGAGAGCACCGCGAAGCCCCGGCCGTCCGTGCGGAGGGTGATGCGGTCCACATTCTTGTCGCCTTTCCAGGCGCCGGCTAGGAGGGCGAGGCTGGGAGACTGATTGGAGGCGGCGGGGACGGCAGGCGTGGCTGGCGGCGCGGCGGCGGCGCTCGAAGGAACGCCTTGGGGCTTGTCGAAGAGGCTTCGCGTCAGCCTCCTCGCCGCGAGGATCAGGTCGTTGACCGCCGCGAATGTATCCGAGACGCTCTTTTTCTCCCCCGAGGTCACCTTCGTGACGTCCATCGTGAAGACGATGACCGATCCGATCTTGTTGGCCTTCGCGGATAGCACGTAATCAGCCGTAAGCGGAGCGATATCCTTGCTGGCGCCGAGCTGGACGGCGATCTCGACTTCCTTGAGGGCGAGCTCCTGGCCGCTCGCGTCGATCACCCTGAACATCTTGAGCTCCATCACGTAGCTCGTCACGAGGTTCTGGAGGGCGACGGCCTCTCCCGATAGGATACCGTCCCCGCCGAAATCGGCGACGCGGAGGATCCGCGGGGCGCTTGGAGCGGCCTCCTGGGCGGCCGCGGTAGCCGCGAGCGCGATGGCCGCGATGGCAGAGGCGATCAAGCAACGGTTTACGCGCATCGATACCTCCAGGGACCGTCCCTAGTTAAGGATACTGCTTTGAGGCTCCGCAGGCTGCCCTCCGCCCTGCGCCGGCTGGGGCTCCTGGCTCGGCGCCGCGCCGCCCAGGTCCAGCCCGGGGATATTGACCTTGAGAGTCGAGTCGACCTTCGACCCGTCGCTCAGGTTGCGTATCTGTCCCCCGAGCTTATCGATCAGGGTCCTGTCGCGTTCCGCGCTCAGGCTGTGCCAATCGCAGAGCTTGTTGGGCTGGGTCCCCTCGTAGAAGAGCAGGGTCGTCGTGCCGTCGGTGCAATACGGCGTCGGAAGGAGGCCGGTGACCGAGCAGACCGTGGCCTCGACGAGCCCGGTCTGTGGCCGCTGGAAAATTTTCGGGGGCAGGTCTTTGTTGATTTCCTTCATATAACGGGCCCAATAGTCCCCGGCCACGGTGGCGCCCGACTGGGTAGTCCCCAGCGAATTGCCCGGCCGATCGAATCCGAACCAGATCGCGGTCGTAAAGTAGGGCGTGAAGCCCACTGTCCACGCGTCGGCCCAATTCTGCGTCGTGCCTGTCTTGCCGGCGGCCGGGATCGTGTATTTCTTGCCCTGCGCGTCCGCGTATGTGAAGTAGGTCCCATTGAGGGTTTGCCAGGACAGGGTCCCCGACTTGACGACCTTGCCGAGCATATCGACCATGACTGCGGCGTTTTGCTGGCTGATGACCTGAAGCCCCGACCCCTTCTTCTTCTGCTGGGTCCTCAGGTCCTTTTCGGGCTCTAGGATGACCCTGCCGTTCCGGTCCTCGACCGACCTGATGGATATGGGCGTCACCTCGCGGCCCTGGTTCGCGAATACGCTGAAAGCCCGAGCCATCTTGAGGGGCGATACGCCGATGACGCCGAGGCCGAGGGGATAGACGCGGGGGAAGGTCCTGCGTATCTCCTCGGGATCCGAGATGTCCAGGAGGGCCGCTGCGCGGTCGATGGCGGCGTCGAAGCCGATCGAGTCGAGGACCTTCAGCGAGGGCACGTTCATGGATTGGGCGAGGGCGTACCACATGAGCACTGGCCCGCTGTACTTGCCCTTATAATCGAGGGGAGTGTAGGGAGTCCCGTCCTCGTTGTGGAACACGACCGGCTCGTCGTAGATGAGGCTGGCTTCCGTGAATTTCCGGGTGTCTATGGCGGCCGAGTAGTACAGGGGCTTGAAGCTCGAGCCCGGCATGAGCTTCGACTGAGTCGCCCTGATGAGCTGGTTGGCCTCGTCGAAGCGCGAGCCGCCGACCAGTGCGGTGATGTGGCCCGTCTCCGGCTCGATCGTGATGAGGGCGCCCTCGACCGTGGTCTTCGCGAGGTCGGACTTCATCTTGACCGAGCCCCCGTTGGCCATCGATTTCAGGGCCGGCAGGCCGAAGAGGAGGGCGGCCGCGTCTATCGTCGGGTTGAGCTTCTTCTGATAATAGTCGTAGGTCTTGCCCTTGATCTTGGCGCCCGAGACGAAGAGATCCTCGAGGTCGAAGCCGAGGCCGAGCATCTCGACGATCGGGATATAGGTCCGCTCCGCGCCGCCGAGGCTCATGCTGCTCTCGGCCTGGTAGGTCTTGTTTACCTGGGCGATGCCCTTCGCCATCCAGTAGTCGGCCTTCTCCTGCTGGTCGAGGTCGAGGGTGGTATTGACTATGAGCCCGTCGTTGTAGAGATCCAAGGAGCCGTAGAGCATATCCTCGAGCTGTCGCCTCACGTACTCGCTGAACCAGGGAGCCTTGTCGGTCTCGCCGCGGCGGTCGTAGGCCCCCGCGGTAGTGCGCGTATAATCGAAATTGTCCCAGAAATCGCTGTACGACGCGTCGGCTTCCGCCTTGGTCGTGTAGCCGAGCTTTACCATCTGATCGAGTATCTCCCTCGAGCGCGCGCTGGCGTTTTGCGGGTTCCGGTAGGGGTCGTACTTGGCGGGGCTGGAGAGCTGAATGGCGAGTATGGCCGATTCGGCGAGGCTGTCCTCCTTGGCTGAATGGCCGAAGAAGTACTTGCTCGCGGCCTCGACTCCGTATACGCCCCCGGAGCCCATGACCATCCGGTTCAGGTACATCTCGAGGATCTCTTCCTTCGTATACCGGCGCTCGAGCTGCAACGCGTTCCATAGCTCGATTATCTTCCGCTTGATGCTGATATCGCCGCGGATGTCGAGTAGCGTGCCCGCGAGCTGCTGGGTTATCGTGGAGCCGCCGCCGCGGTTCGTGCGGGTGATGACGCCGAGGGCGGCTCGTATGATCGAGGCGAAGGTGAATCCATGGTGCTGATAGAAGGACTTGTCCTCTCGAGTTATCACCGCATCGATCAGGTGCTTCGGCAGATCCTTGATCGAGATTATCTCTCGCTTCTCGTCGGAGAAGAACTCGGTGATGAGCCGTCCCTTTATATCGTAGATCCTGGATGGCAGGTTGAGCTTGGGGGTGGAGAAATCCTCGGAATTGCGGGCGTTGCTCGTGGCCGCGAGCGCGACCCCCGTGGAAACGCCGAGTACGACGGCTGCGGCGATGGCGACGATGAGTAGGATTCGAGCCGCCTTCGCCGGCCTGGATGCGGGCGACATGGCAATCAGCCTACGCCATGCCCGAGGTCTTGGTCAAGTTAATGGCGGAGGCGGGATCCGGGCGCTCGCGCGCTTCCGCGCGGCCCTAATCGCCGGGCGAGCTCCCTCCAAGGCCCAAGCCGGGAAGGTTCAGCCGCAGCGTCGGATCCACGCCGGGGGCCCCCTTGCCCGATTTGCGCACTTCCCCGCCGAGCTTGTCCAACAGGGCCCTGTCTCGCTCGGCGCTGAGGCTGTGCCATTCGCAGAGTTTGTCCGGCTCGGTTCCCTCGTAGAAGAGGAGGTCGATGGTGCTGGCCGTCCCGTCCGCGTTGAGGCAGTACGGGGTCGGTAGGAGCCCGGTCACCGAGCATACGCTCGTCTCGACGAGGCCGGCCTGAGGCCTCGGGAAACTCATGGGCGGCAGGTTCTTGTTTATCTGTCTCATATACTTCGCCCAGTACTCGCCCGCGACGGCTGCTCCGGATTGGGTCGTCCCCAGTGAGTTGCCGCGCTTATCGAAGCCGAACCAGACCGCGGTCGCGAAGTAGGGCGTGAAGCCGACGGTCCACGCATCGGCCCAGTTCTGGGTCGTGCCGGTCTTCCCCGCGGCCGGGAGACTGTATCTATTGCCTTGCGTGTCGGTGTAGGTGAATATCCTGCCGCCGTCCGTCGGCCCGGCCAGGCTGCCGGACTTGATGACTCTTGTGAGCATATCGACCATGACGGCGGCGTTCTGCTGGCTGATCACCTGCAGACTCGCCCCCCTTTTTTTCTGCCCGGTCCGAAGATCCTTCTCGAGCTCGAGGATGGCGCGGCCGTCGCGGTCCTCGACCGAGCGGATCGCGATGGGCGTCACCTCGCGGCCCTGGTTCGCGAATACGCTATAGGCCCGGGCCATCTCGAGCGGCGTCACGTCCATGACGCCGAGGCCGAGGGAATATACCCTGGGGAAGGTTTTCCGAATCTCCTCGGGATCGGCGATGCCGAGCAGGGCCGCGGCACGCTGGATGGCGGCGTCGAAGCCGATCGTATCCAGTATTTTTATGGAGGGGATGTTAAGGGAATGGGCGAGAGCGTACCAGGCAAGCACGGGCCCTTCCCATTTTCCTTTGTAGTTCAGCGGCGCGTAGGGGGTCCCGTCCCCGTTAACGAATATCATGGGAGAGTCGTCGATGAGGCTCGCCTCCGTGAACATCCTGGAATCGATGGCCGCCGAGTAGTACAGGGGCTTGAAGCTCGAACCCGGCTGGAGCTCCGACTGGATCGCCCTGATCCATTGATTGGCTTCCTCGAATTTCGAGCCTCCTACCAGGGCGGTGATATGCCCCGTTTCCGGCTCTATCGTAATGAGGGCTCCCTCCACCTTCGTTTTCGCGAGGTCGGATTGCAGCGTGACCGCGGCGGCGTTGGCCATGGACTTGAGGGTCGGCAAGCCGAAAAGCGAGGCGGCCGCGTCGATGGCCGGGTTTATCTTTTTTTTATAGTAATCGATCGTCTTTTCCTGCGCCCTCGAATTGGCATCGAAGAGATCCTCGAGGTCGAAGCCCAGGCCCAGCATTTCGACGATGGGTACGAACGTGCGCTCCGCCCCGCCGAGGCTCTTGCCGCTATCGGCCTGGTAGGTCCTGTTGACCTGGGCAATTCCCTTGGCCATCCAATAGTCGGCGCTCGCCTGCTGGTCCAGGTCGAGGGTCGTATTGATGACCAGGCCCGAGTTGTAGAGATCGTAGGACCCGTAGAGCAGATCGTCGAGCAGGCGATGCACGTATTCGCTGAACCAGGGAGCCTTATCGGTCTCGAATCGGCGGTTGTAGGCGCTTAGATCGGGTTTCGCATAGTCGTAGTTGTCCCAATAGGCGCGATAGGATTCCTCAGCCTCGTCCTTATCCGCCAGCCCGAGCTTGACCATCTGATCCAAGAGCTCCCGGGAGCGGGAACTCGCGTTCTTGGGCTTCCTGTACGGATTATAGAGCTCCGGATTCATCTGCAAGGCCAGGATGGCCGACTCGGCGAGGCTGTCCTCCTTGGCGGAGTGGCCAAAGAAGTACGTGCTCGCGGCCTCGACTCCGTAGACCCCCGGACCCATGACCACCCGGTTGAGGTACATCTCGAGTATCTCTTCCTTCGTGTAGCGACGCTCGAGTTGTAGGGCGTACCAGAGCTCGATCAGCTTTCGCTTGAGGCTCCTGTCCTTGCGGATTTCCAGGAGGTCTCCCGCAACCTGCTGGGTGATCGTGGAGCCTCCCCCCCGATTGGTGCGCGTTATCACGCCCCAGGTCGCGCCGAGGATCCGCTTGAAGTCGAAACCGCGATGCTGGAAGAAATTCTTGTCCTCGCGGACGACGAAGGCGTCGATCAGATGCTTGGGCATGTCCTTGATCGAGACCATCTCGCGCTTCTCGTCGGAGAAGTACTCGGTGATCAGCCTGCCCTTTATATCGTAGACTTTGGAGGGGAGATTGAGCCTCGGGGAGGAGAAGTTCTCGGAGTTGATTTCGTTCGCGGTCGCCGCGATGGCCACTCCGGTCATGGCGCCCAACGCGACCGCGGAGGCGAGGGCGGCGGCGAAAAGGATTCGAACCGCCTTTGCCGGCCTGGATTGGGGCGACATGGTTCAGGCTACGCTGGGCCGGAAGCATTGGTCAAGTTAAGGATTCGGAGCCGCCGCGCCGATGGCGCTTGGGCAAAAAAAAAGGCCGGTTTTGGGGAAAACCGGCCGCCCGTTACGGGTGTCGGACGTACCATAGTAGACTGGGAGGGGAACTATGATCGGATCCGACATCTATAGTATCGGCATCGGGCTCTTATAATTTTACTATCTTTCCGTCGGGTTTTAAAGCCCCAGACCGATTGATCTCGACACTAAACATCGGTGGGCAATTGATATGTCGGGCGCCTATTCGTATATTTCCTGGGTCGTTGACAGAAAAACCCGTTTTTAGTAAGGTTTCAATATAAATATATAGATTCATTTCCCATTAGGAGGGTTCGGATGAAAGTCGCTATCAATGGTTTCGGGAGGATCGGCCGCCTCGTTTTCCAGGCCATCGTGGATCAGGGCCTGCTCGGCAAGGATAAGATCGATGTTGTTGCCGTAGTCGATATCTCCACCGATGCCGAGTACTTCGCCTACCAGCTCAAGTACGACTCCATCCACGGCCGGATGAAGGCCGCCATCTCCGCGAAGAAGAGCGATCCCTCCATGGCGGAGGCCGACACCCTGGTGGTCAACGGCCACGAGGTCAAGTGCGTGATGGCCGAGAAGGAGCTCAAGAACCTCCCCTGGGCCAAGCTCGGCGTCGAGTACGTCATCGAGTCCACCGGCCTATTCTGCAACGAGAAGGCCTGGGGCCACCTCGAGGCGGGGGCCAAGAAGGTCATCATCTCCGCTCCCGCGAAGAGCGCCGACGAGACCAAGAAGATCCCCACCTTCGTGATGGGCGTCAACCACGAGAAGTACGATG
>JANXYQ010000120.1 GCA_025355995.1 Spirochaetaceae bacterium
GGCGGGCCTCGCCGCCCGCCGCGCGCTGTCTCTACTTGCTGGCCGTCAGGTAGGCGTTGATCTGCCTCTGGCACTCGGCCTGTATGGCGTCCACGCCGGCGGCCTTGAGCTTCTGCTGAAGGCTCTTCAAGGCGGCCTCGACGTCGGGCACGGACCCGACCTCGATGGACTGGTAGTACTGTATCAATACCTGATTGACCGTAGCGACCTCGTTCTTTATCGCCGTCGTGTCGATGTTGAGCGCGCTGAGCGGGTGGTCGACGACGTAGCCCTTCTTGGCGATGTCGCTCTTGATGGCGGCATACTGGGGCGTCCAGTTCGAGAGGGGAAGGAACTGGTTCTTGTCGGTGAACCAGAAGCCGGCCGCGTCGACGGGGTAGTCCGAGATCGCGGGATTGAGCGCTATCTTGCCGTCCTTGATCGTGTAGTGCTTGCCCTCGATCCCGAAGTAGATGAGGTAATTGTAGGCCTTGTCCTCCATGAGCCGATCGAGGAACATCATCGTCCGCTCGGGGTTCTTGGCGAAGGCCGGAATCGCGACGCCGTTGCCTATCGCGGAGTCGCCCATCCGGTGGCCCTTGTTGTCGAGGTCGGGGATTATCTCGACCTCGTAGCCCTTGGCCACGCAGTCCGTCAGGGTCTGCTGGATGTCGATGGAGTTGCCGAAGCCCACCGCCGACTTGCCCTGGGCGAAGGCTTCCTTGCTGCGGACCTTGTTCGCCAGGACGTCCTTGTTGAGATATCCCTTGTCATACCAGGTTTTCACCATATTCGCCGACTTCTTGATCGCCGATATATAGGGCTCGTCGAACATGGAGTACAGCTTGCCGCTCGTCTCCTGGATGTTGAAACCGAGGCCGGTCCCGGATCCGGTCGAGGCCAGGGGGTCCACGAGGATGGGTACGAAGCAATCCTCGTAGTATGCCATGGGCCTGCCGACGTCGAAGGTGTTGTCGGCGTAGATCGGCATCATGTCGGGCTCGTGGGCCTTGATCGCGGCGAGATAAGGCTCTATCTCCGACCATCTCTTGATCTCGGGGATCCCGTACTTCTTGCGCAGGTCGCCGCGGATGATGGCCACGTCGACCTTCTTGTCGGGCGAGGTAGTCGGGAGCATGTACAGCTTGCCGTTGATCCTGGCCTGCTGCAGGGCTACCTTGCCCTGGGTCGCGTAGTACTTGGGCATGTACTTCTTCAGCATGTCGTCCGTGAGCTCCATGAAGGCGCCCTTGGCCGCGGACTCGAAGTACCTGCACCAGTTGGCCGTGAAGATCCAGTCGACGTCCTGTCCCGCGGCCAGGAGCAGCGGGTACTTGGCCGCGAGATCGCCCCAGCCGATATAGTTGAACTCGACCGAGACGTTGAGGTCGGCCTTGGCCTTCTTGTTCATCTCGGCCGTGATGGCGGGCAGGCCCTGCGGGGCGTCGCCCAGCACGTAGCCTACGATCTTCACTTCCTTCTTCAGGTCGTCGGCGAAGGCCGGCTGGCCGATGGCCAGGGCCGCGACGAGGGCCGCGGCCGCGATGACGATAGCTCTCTGTCTCTTCATTGAACTGTACCTCCCGAATCGAAATGCTTCTTGGCGCGGGGCGGCCCCGCGCCTATTCCTTCACCGCGCCCAGCGCGACGCCCTTCACGAAGAAGCGCTGGACGAAGGGGTAGAGGAGGAGGATCGGCCCGGTCGAGACCACCGTGAGCGCTAGCTTCAGGGATTCCTTCGGCAGGTCGATCAGGGTGGCTGAGTTGACGATGTTGGCCGCGAGGTTGACGCTGGACAGGATGCGGTAGAGCAAATACTGGAGCGGCTGAAGCGCCTCCCTGTCCATGAACATCATCGCGGTCCACCAGTCGTTCCAGTAGATCAGGGCCGTGAAGAGGCCGATCGAGGCCAGGGCGGGCTTGGACATCGGCAGCATGATCCTGGTGAATATGCGGAACTCCCCGGCCCCGTCGATCACCGCCGCCTCCGGCAGGGAGTCCGGGATCTGCCGGAGATAGTTCTTCAGGATCAATATGTACATCACGTTGAACATGGGGACGAGGAGGAGGGCTAGCATGCTGTTCTTGAGATGAAGCACGCTGACGATGACGATGTAGTACGGCGCCAGCCCGCCGGAGAACAACGTCGTGAAGTAGATGAAGAAAGCCAGCTTACGCCTGTATTTGACGCTCCTCCTCGTAAGGACGTAGGCCGACATCGACGACACGAAGAGGGAGACGAGCGTGCCGACGACGGTGATGAAGATCGTCACGCCGTAGGCCCGCGCGATCTTCCCCGGGCTCGAGAAGATGAGGCCGTAGGACTTCAGCGAGAATTCCGCCGGAATGATCGGATAGCCCTTCGTGATGAGCTCGTGCTCCGAGGCGAAGGAGCTGCCGATGAGCACCAGGAAGGGGTAGATCGTGACCAGGCCCACCAGGCCCAGGAAGACGTACCCGAGGACGTTGAACGAGACCTCGTCGGCGGACATTCGTTTTCCCATAAGTCCTTCCCAATACGCGCTAGAAGAGGGCGTAATCCTCGTCGACCCGCCTCACGAGCGCGTTCGCGAGGAGGATGATGGCCAGGCAGAGCAGGGACTGATACAGGCCCGCCGCGGAGGCCATGGCGAAGTCCTGGCTCCCCATGATCGAGCGGAATACGAGGGTGTCGATGATATCCGTGCTGTCGATCAGGGGGCCGTTATTGCCGATCAGCTGCCAGAACATGTCGAATTCCCCCCTCATGATCCTGCCGACGCCGAGGAGGACGAGGACGGTCATCGTCATGCGAAGGGAGGGCAGGGTTATGCTGCGGATCCTCTGGAAGACGCTCGCTCCGTCTATCGTGGCCGCCTCGTAGATCTCGGGGTCGATGCCCATGATGGCGGCGAGGTACAGGACGCTCCCGAAGCCCACCCACTTCCACACATAGAGGAAGGGAAGGAGGAAGTACCAGTCGGCCGGCGTGGAATAAAGATTGAGGGGCTTGGCGCCGAGGGCCGCGATGAGGTGGTTGAAGGTCCCCGTGTCGTAGTTAAAGAAATTGTAGACCATCGCGGAGACGACGACCCAGGAGATGAAATAGGGCAGGAACATGAAGGACTGGGCCGCCTTCTTGAAGTATCTCCCCTTCATCTCGGCGACGAAGATAGCGACCGCCACGGAAAAAAGCGTATAGAGGGCGAGGAAGAGGAAATTGTAGAAGAAGGTATTTGCGGTAACCTGGAGCGCCTTGCCCGAGATGAAGAAGAATTTAAAGTTCTTCACGCCGTTCCAAGGGCTCAGCCAGATGCCGTCGCGGAAATTGAACTCCTTGAAGGCCATCACGATCCCGGTCATGGGCAGATACGCGAAGAGGAGGAAATACAGGGCAATCGGAACGAACATCAGGTAGAGCGTCCTGTTCCGCGCGAGCTCGCGGAATAGGCCCCCGCCGTCCCGGAGCTTCATCGGCGCCGCCCCGCGGGCGGCGGCCTAAATCGAACCATCGACTAGCCTCCTCGTCGATTACGTACCCTTCTCGGGGAGCGGTAAACCCGACGATGCTTCGATCTTCTTTTTTATCTTCATCTCGGCCGGGGCCGTGCTATCATCAGGGCCCCTGGAGACCATGCGCGCCCTTATAGTCGACGACGAGAAGACGACCCGCGAAACGCTTCGCGACTTCGTGCCCTGGTCCAGCCTCGGCTTCGGCGAGGTGGACGCCGCCGCCAACGGCATCGACGCCCTTGCAAGGATGTCGCGCTCGAGACCCGACGTCCTCCTCTGCGACGTCAGGATGCCGAGGATGGACGGGATCGAGCTCGCGCGCCGCGTTCGGGCCGAGTACCCCGACTGCGTGATCGTGTTCCTCTCGGGCTACTCGGACGCCGAGTACCTCAGGGGCGCCATCAGGGTCCAGGCGGCTGATTACATCGACAAGCCCATCGACCTGGGGCAGGTATCGGCCGCCATAGCCAACGCGGCGGCAATCGCCAAGGTGCGCTCGGCCGCCAGGGAGAACGAAGCCACGGCGGACGAGTCCGCGCGGCTGGCCCACCTCAAGAAGGAGTCCCTCGCCCTGGAGCTCCTGTCTCCCTCCGCCAGCGCTTCGGACATCGAGGCGCGCTTCGGCGCCGTCTCCTCGCCCTTCCTCTCGGGGGCGGCGAGGGCCGCGGTCCTGCTTCCCCGGCCGCGCCCGGGCGCCTCCGGCGCCGAGCGGAGCCTCGCGCTCGGCGCCATAGTCGCCTCCGTCAATCGCGATAGGCGCGAGGACTTCGCCTTCGCGGCCTGCCGGCTCGATGCCGACCAGGTCGGGCTCGTCCTGGGACCGGGTCGCGAGGGGACGGGCGGAGGCGCCCTGGCCGAGGCGCTCGAGGCCCTGGCCGAGGAGGCGGAGGCGTGGCTAGGGCTCGGCCCTTCCTCCAGGCCTCCCCTCGTCTCCTCGCTCGCCGCGGCTTCGAGGTCGCTCGGGCTGCGCTATTACGAGCCGGGAGCGCGCGTGCTCCGCGACCGCGCCGACGCCGCTCCTCCCTTCGAGCTCCTCGCCGCCGAGCTGGGGCGCTTCCGCGCCGCCGTCGAGAGGCGCGACCAGGGGGCTGCGGCGCTCGCACTCGAGGAGCTCCGATCGCGAGCAGCGGCGCGCGGTGACCCGGACAAAGGTCGGGACACCGCGGCCCTGCTCGCCTTCGGCACGGCCCTCGTCGAGCTCGCCCCCGGATGGTCGCCCACCGAGGTCGCCGCGGAGAGGGAGGCGCTCAAGGCGGCCCTGGCGGAGGCCTCGAGCCTGGAGGCGGCATCCTGCCTCGTCGGGACCCTCCTCTCCCGCTGCCTCGAGAGCGACTCGGGTCGGCTCTCCGCGAGGCGGAAGACCGAGCGGGCGAAGGACTACATCCGCGGGAGGTTCCGCGACCCGGGCCTCTCGATCGCGGAGATAGCGGGGGCGACGGGCATAAGCGACTCCTACCTCTGCACGCTCTTCAAGCGGGAATGCGGCTCCACCGTCCTCGACTTCATCACCGAGCTCCGGATCGAGGCGGCCAAGGCCCTCCTCGTAGAGGGCGACGGCAAGATACAGGCCGTCGCGGCGGAGGTGGGCTTCCGCGACGCCGAGTGGTTCTCGACCCTCTTCAAGCGCCTCGCGGGGACGCCGCCGGGGGAGTACCGCGAGAGGCACCGCCGATGAGGCTCGGGCTGGGGTATCGCAATAAAATCAGATACAAGCTTTTCGCGGTTTTCATCGTCGTCGCCTTCGCGCCTCTGGCAATCTGCTCCTACTACGTCGTAGAGCTCTCCGCGCGCGACGCGCGCAGCTCCGCGAGCTTCGCGGCCGGACAGCTGGCGGTCCAGGCGGCGCAGTTCATAGAGGCCAAGGCCGACCTCGTCACCCGCGCCGTCAATACCATCGACATAGACGGCGAAGTGCGCGAGCTCGCGATGAGGGATCCCGAGGCCTACGCCCGCGGCCTGACCGAGTGGAACATCGATTCGCTGAGGCTGCGCAGCATCCTCCTCGCGGCGCAGATGACGGACCCCGAGCTGCGGGAGATGAGGATCTACATGGAGAGGGGACTCGCCTCCGCCTACGAGGACTCGCAGCTCAGGCGGCTCGGCCCGGAGCGGAGCTCGGCCTGGGTACGCGAAGCCTCGGAGAGAGGTCCCCTGGTCCATTGGTTCCGCGCATCGTACTTCCCCGGGGAAAAGGCCTCGGGCCTCGTCTTCGCGGTGGGGCGAATCCCGGACAACATGAACCTCCAGGCCATCGCCGGATTCGTGCGCGCGGGCTTCCCCGCCGGGACCCTGGAGAACATCCTCGCGAAGGCCCGCTTCTCCGCGCTCTCCACGGCACTCATCCTCGATGCCGAGGGCGCGATCGTCGCCTCGTCGGGTCCCGAGGCGGATGTCGGCAGGCGGCGGGCGCCCTCCATAGCGCCCGAATCCGGGACTGAGGCTGGAGTCCCCGCGCCCCAGAGCCTCCGCGACGAGTCGTTGCAGTCATTTTCGCTCAGGATCCGCGACGCTGATTGGAGGCTCGCCCTCCTCGTGCCCGCCGCGGAGATAGACGCCTTCGGCCAGAAAGCGCGGTCCAGGCTATCCCTCATCATCCTCATCATCGCCCCGCTAATGTTTCCCCTCGCCTTCTGGTCGGCCTCGAAAAGCACCGAGCGACTGGGCAGGCTCGCGCGGGGCGTCCGCGAATTCGACGAAGGCAACCTCGCGCTGGCCCTGCCCATGGAGGGGGACGACGAGATCAGCGAGCTCGCGGCCGAGCTCAACCGCATGGCATCGCGCATAGCCTCGTTGGTCGACGAGAAGTACCGTCTCGGCCTCGAGGCGCGGAGCCTCGAGCTCAAGGCCCTCCAGGCGCAGATCAACCCGCACTTCCTCTACAACAGCCTCGACCTCATCAACTGCTTGGCGCTGCGCGGCGGCGAGGGGAGGATCAGCGAGGCGGCGGCTTCCCTGTCCCAATTCTACAGGCTCGCGCTGAGCGCCGGCGCGGAGACGGTGACGGTCGCCCAGGAGATAGAGCACGTCGCGACCTACGTGCGCATCCAGAACATGCGCTTCGAATCGGCGATCGAGCTCGTCGTCGACCTTTCCCGGGAGTTCATGGCGACCCCCATGCTCAAGATCGCGCTCCAGCCCCTCGCGGAGAACGCCGTGCTCCACGGCATCCTCGAAAAGCCCGAGGGGCGCGGCAGGATAGCGATCGGCGGCCGGTTGGAGTCGGGCGGCAGCGTGCTCACCCTCGAGATCGAGGACGACGGAGTCGGCATGACCGCCGATATCATGGACCGGCTCTTCGAGGAGAGGCAGGACGAGAAAGGCTACTGCGTCCGCAACATAGACCGCAGGCTCCGGCTCAAGTACGGCGAGAGCTTCGGCCTCTCGTACAGGAGCGAGCCGGGCCGCGGCACTACGGCGACGGTCAGGATACCCTCGGCCTCCGCCCAGGACCTCGCGCGGTCACCGGAAAGGGAAACTTAGCCTGGCCTGGAGAGCGAGAGCAGCGCCGAGCCGTGCGGCGGCAGGGTCGCCGAGACGCGGTCCTCCGCGCGGCCGGCGTCCGTCCGCGCCCAGAGATCGCGGACGGATCGGGCGCCTGAGATCCCCAGCTCGGCCCAGGTCGCGCCGACCTCGAGCGCGGACTCGCCGAGATTGAAGAGCGCCACGTAGGTCGAGCCCACGGGACCGTCGGAGGCCCAGGCTACGCCCGGGCGGGAGCGCAGGCCGCGCCGCCCGACCGAGACGGGCCTGGGCCTCGAGCCGCCCTGGCCGACGGCGAGGACCTCGGGGTTCGTGAGCAGGCCGAGGGTCCACTCGTCGTTGTCCCGCAGCTCGCCGCCCATGAAGAGGGGGGAGCGGAAGATGGACCAGAGGCTCATCATCGTCCGCTGCTCGTCGCGGGTGAAACGCGTTAGGCGATCCGCTCCGTCCCCGTCGACCTGCCTGATGCCGATATGGCCCAAGGGGAGCATGTCGCAGTCCGGCCAATGTCCCTCGCCGACGAAGGGGTACCAGCGCTCGCAGCGGTCGAACATATCGAGGAGGAGCTCCCACTTGTCCCAGAAGTCGTCGGTGATGCGCCACATATCGGCGCTCCGGGCGTAGTCGCCGCCGTTTTCCAGGGGGGCCGGGCCGGGGGAGAGGCTCAGGGCCATGGGGCGGCCGCAGCGGTCGATGGCCCTGCGGATCAGGGCGAGCTCGTCCCGGTGCGAGCCGTAGAGCCTCGAGGCCTCGATATCGTCGACCTTGACGAAGTCGACCCCCCACTCGGCGTAGAGGGCGAAGAGGGAGTCGTAGTAGGCCTGAGAGCCCTCGGCCTCGGGATCGACCCCGTACATGTCCGTATTCCAGGGGCAGATCGAGTTAGGGTGGGCTATGTCGCGCGCGGTCGACGTCGTGCCCAGTATGGGCGTCGCGGCGTGAACGGCCTGCCTCGGCACGCCCCGCATGATATGGATGCCGAACTTGAGCCCAAGGCCGTGGACGTATGCCGCCAGGGGCTCGAAGCCCGCGCCGCCCGCGGCGGAGGGGAAGCGATTGACGGCCGGCACGAGGCGCGACCACTCGTCCGTCTCGAGGGGGACGTACTTTCGGTACCTCGACGAGACCGCCCCGCTCTCCGACCACTGGATGTCGACGACGACGTACTCCCAGCCGAAGGCTTTCAGTTTGGCTGCCATGTAGTCGGCGTTGGCGCGCACCTCGTCCTCGCGGACGGCCGCCCCGTAGCAGTCCCAGCTGTTCCAGCCCAGCGGCGGCTTGGCCGCCCAATCCGAATGGTTCATGCGATTATCCTACCCTTTCAACGCCCCGACGGTCATGCCCTTGATGAAATATTTCTGGAGGGCGGCGAAGAGCGTCATGATCGGCACGAAGAGGATCACGATGGCGGCCATCGCCGTCGTGTAGTCCTGCGAGGTGGTGGAGAAGAGGTACCTTAGGAAGACGGTCATCGTCTTGAGCTTCGTATCGCTGACGAAGAGGCTGGCCATGAGGAAGTCGTTCCAGGTCCCGAAGGCCTGGAGGATGACGAGGGTGGCGATCGCCGGCTTTAGCAGGGGCAACACAATGCTGAAGAATATCCGATAGACCGAGCAGCCGTCGATCCTCGCGGATTCCTCGAGCTCGAGCGGCACCTGGGTCATGAAGCTGGCCATCAGGAAGACGCAGAACGACATTCCGACGGCGACGTACATGAAGACGATGCCGAAGACGGTGTTGATGAGGTGCAGCGAGTAGCCCATGACGTAGATCGGTATGAAGAGGGCCTGGTAGGGGATGAGGATGCCGAGGACGAAATACAGGTACGAGAGCCGGAAGAGCCTGCCCTTGTTTCGCGCGATCGCCCAGGCGGCGGCGCTCGCGAGGATCGCGGTGACCGCAACGGAGATCGTCGTATACAGAAGGGTGTTCAGGAACGCCGTCCCGAGCCTGAGCCTCTCGAAGGCTATGCCGTAATTCTCCCAGGCGAGCCTCAGCGGCAGGGCGAGCGGGTCGCCGACGTACAGCTCCCTCTTGGTCTTGAGCGAGAGGTTTACGACCTCGAGGATGGGGAGGGCGACGACGGCAGCAATGAGGGTCATCAGGGCCTGGACGATGATGTCAGCCGGGCGCATGCGCCGCCGAGGCTCCTTCCGCTCGTCGCTCATAGCTGCACCTCCCGCCTGCGCAGCGCGCCCAGCTGGATCACGGCGACGACGAGCAGAACGAATATGAGCGTCATCGACATGGCGGACCCGTAGCCGTATTGCCGTCCGGCGATGGCCGTGTTGTAGATCTGGTAGATGATAGAGGTTGAGGAGCGGCCCGGCCCCCCGCTCGTGGAGCTGACCATGAGGTCGTAGACCCTGAGCGAGCCCACGGTGATCCCTACCACGCAGATAGTGATGGCCGGGGCTAGCATGGGCAGGGTGATCCTGAGGAACTGCCTCGTCCGCGAGGCTCCGTCGACCCTCGCCGCCTCGTACAGCTCCACCGGGATGGACTGTAGGCCGGCGACGTAGATGAGCATCCAGTAGCCGACCCATTGCCATTGGTTGACGATGAGGAGGCCCGGGAGCACGGTGTCGCCCGAGCCGAAAAGCCTGAAGTTGATCTTCGTCCCGAGCAGGGCGTTCAGCGCCGGCAGGACGTCCGAGTACATGCGGAGCCAGATATAGCCCGCGACGATCGGGGCGATGAGGCAGGGCACGAACAGGATGGTGCGGTAGACCTTCTTGCCCCGGAGGTTCCCGTCGAGGACGACCGCGAAGGCGAGCGACAGTGCGTTCTGGATGACCGTGTTGAGGACGGTGAACTTGAGGGTGAACAACCAGGCACTCACGGCGTTGGCGTCGGCCAGCATCTTTGCGTAGTTCGACAATCCGGCCCAAGGTAAGTCCTTAGTGAAGCCGTCCCAACTCGTGAGGGAATAATAGAAGCCCAGGAGCATCGGGACGATGACGCCGACCGAGAACAGGAACAGGCCCGGGATCATGAGCGACGCGAATTCGAGCTCTGTCCTGCGCGCGAGCGAAGATTTCCTCATTCGGGAACCCCTCCGGAGACTGTCGAAGAAGGGGCCGTTCGAGGGACGCCAAGCGCCCCCCGAACGGCCCGAAAGCAGCGCCCTATGAACGATACCGCGAATCAGGGCTTGGACGCGGCCTTTCGCGAGTCCGCGGCCTTCAGAGCCTGGTCGAGGGTCTCGGAGCCCTGGAGCCAGGCGGCGATGTCCTTGGCGTTCTCGTCCTGGAAGCCGCCCCAGACGAGCTGGAGATTGCCGCTATTGGCATCGACCAGAAGGCCCTTCGAGACGTAGGCCTCGATGTCCTTCTGGCTCGGATTCTTGAAGCTCGGGCCCATGCCCTTGATCGTCGAGGCCGTCTTGGTCTGGTCGAAGATCTTCTGTCCGAGGGCCTTGTCGGTCGTGATCACGGAGAGGATCTTGTCGATGGCGTCGGACTGCTTGGTGGCGGCGCTCTTCATGAAGGTGATGTTCGGCTCGAAGATGAGCTTGGAGTTCCCCGCCTGGTTGGGGAAGGGGAAGATGCCGAAGTCGAAGTTGGGGTCGACGTCGAGGAAGTTCTGGATCGACCAAGAGCCGGACACCTTCATCGCGGCCTTGCCCTGGACCAGCCGGCCGTCGGCGTTCGTCTGCTGGAGGGAGAAGGTCTCGTCCTTCCAGGTGTTGTCGTAGATCAGCTTGTTGTAGCCGTAGACGGCCTTGGCGAGCGGCGAGGTCGCGTAGCTCACCTTTCCCGAGCGGAACTGGTCGGCCCAATCGGGCGTCTTGCTGAAGACATCGTTGATCATGAATTGCATCGTGATGTTGCCGATGCTCCACGTGTCGACGAAATGGGTCTCGAAGGGCGTGATGCCCAGGGACTTGAGCTTGGCGATGACCGTCTGGAGCTCGGCCTGGGTCCTCGGGATCGCGATGTTGTTGTCCTTGAAGAGCTTGCGGTTGTAGTACACGCCCTGGTATAGGGCGTTATAAACGACGCCGTAGGCCTTGCCCTTGTAGGACCCGGAGCCCACCGCCGCATCGACGACGTTCTTGAGATAAGGCTTGCCGGAGATGTCTCCGAGGATGTTCCTCGAGGCGAAGGTGGCGATGTCCTGGCCCTTGCCGACCAGCATGTCGGGCATCCCCGACTTCATGTACTCCTGGATCTTGGCGGAGAAGTCGGTCCCCCAGCCCACGACCTCCCAGTCGAGCTGAATGTCCGGATACTTGGCGGCCACTGCGTCCGTGATGTAATTCTCGATGCCGGCGTCGGTCGTGGACTGGCCGGCCAGGATCTTGACCGTTACCTTGCCCTGCGCGAAGGCGCCGGAGAGCGAAAGGGACATGGCCAAGGCCATGCCTACTGCGAGCAAGCGTGCGATTTTCATCGGATACCCCCTCTTCGAATTCGGCGGCGGGCCGCATCGAGCCCGTCCGCGAATAGCAGGGTATGCCCATGTCGGGGCCACCGGTTAGGACGAAACCTGCGCAATCGCTAGGACTAAACGGAAAAGCGGCGGGCGGCCCAGGGCGGCCCCTTCGCGCCCGGGGTAGCGCTAGCGGGGCCCCGCTGAGGGCGCGGTTTCGGTCAGCATACTCGAGGACGGAGGTGAGGCTCGCCTTGCCGCGGAGCCACTCGCCGAGGCGGAGCGCGATATCGTTTTGGAAAGACCAGATGAGCTGGGTATTGCCGCGAGTGACGTCCACGACGCGCTCGGCCCGGGCGTAGCGATCGATGTCGGCCTGGACCGGGAGATCGACTGCGGTGCCCGCGTCCTTGAGGAGGGAGAAAGTGCGCGTGAAGCCGAAGATCTCCGACGCGAGCTCCCGCGAGCCGAACACCGCGGAGAGGGCCCGGTCGACCTCCGCGGGATGGCTCGTCTTCGAGCTCTTCATGAAGGTCATGTTAGGCTCGAAGATGAGCTTCGAGTCCCCGCCGGCGGCAGGGAAGGGGAAGATGCCCAAGCGCATGGCCGGGTTCTGGGTGTTGACCGTCTGCAGCGCCCAGGTGCCCGTGACGTACATGGCGGCCTTGCTCGTGGCGAAGCGCTCCTCGCACTCGGCGTTCTCGACCGCGAGGCAATCGTGCCACGACGAGTCGCGGATGTAGCGCAGCTCGAGCATGCAGTTCCGAAACTCGGTCGAGTCCGCGAAGGAGAGCTTCCCCGCGCGGAAGCGGTCTCCCCAGTCGGGAAAGCGGCTGAAGACCTCGCTCATCGCGAACTGCATGACCAGGTTGCCCGCGTACCAGTTCTCGCCGAAGGCGGCCGCGAAGGGAGTGACGCCGGCGGCCTTGAGCTTCCTGACGACCGCGTCGAGGCCGGCGCGCGTGGCCGGCGGCTCTAGCCTGAGCCTGTCGAAGACGTCCTTGTCGTAGAGGACTCCCTGGTAGAAGGCGTTGTAGGGCAGCCCATAGGCGACGCCGCCGGACGATACGCTGGCCAGGGCATCCTCGCGAACGTAGCGTAGCAAGGAGTCGGGCACCGGTGCGATGTTGCCCGAGGGCAGGTAGGTCGCCACGTCCTGGGCCTTGCCGATCATGATGTCCGGGACCTCGCCGGCCGCGAACTCGGCCTGCATCTGGGACTGGAACCTGTCGCCCCAGCCGACGCTCTCCCACTCGAGCTCGACGCCGGGGAGCTCGCGGCCGATCAGGTCGTTGATCATCTCCTCGATGCCCGGATCGGGACTCGACTGGCCGGCCAGCACCGAGAGCCGGACCTTGCGGGGCGGCTCCCGGCCCGCTTCCGGCTCCGCGACCTTTCGCGCACAGCCGGCGAGGCCCGGCGCCAGGACGGCGGCCAGCATGGCGCCGAGGATCGCGGGCAGGATGGCGGCCGTGTGGGCTGGAACTCGCCTCATCTCTCGAGCGCCCTGAAGGTGGACTTGAATTCGCTCGGGCTCGTCCCCTCGATCTTGCGGAACACGCGGTTGAAATAAGCGTAATCGCTGTATCCGACCAGGTCGGCGACGTCGGACAGGCTTAAGTCTCCCCTCATGATGCGCTCCTTGGCCTTGTCGATCCGCTTCTTGGCGATCGCCAGCATTATATTGGCGCCGGTTACCTGTTTGAAGGACCTCGAGAGGTAGGCCCGGTCGACGCGCAGCAACTCGGCTATCGAGGTCAGGGACAGGTCCTCGAAGTAATGGCCGTCGATGAGCTCCTGGGCGCGCCTCGCGGCCGAGACCATGCCGTCGCTCGCGGCCGGCGCGGTGGCCTCCCCGATAGCCTCGTCGATGAGCTGCTCGAGCACGCTGCAGGCCTCCTCGACGTCCTCCTCATCGAGCGCCATCCCGAGGAGCTCGCCGAGATTGTCGATCGCGAGCATCGAGCGGCTCGGGGCCGAGGGGCCTCGGTCGGCTCGATGGTAGACCAGGCCCGCCACGAACTCCGCGGTCTGCTTCGCCTCGATCAGGAGCCAGCCCGAGGCCGCGCAGTCCCTCAGCCCGATCTCGTCGAAGATCACATCCCGCGCGAGGCGCCGGTTCCTCGATTCGAGGGCGAAGGCGAGGCGCTTCTCCAGCTCGGGCGTGACGCGCCGGCGCACGCCGGGCGAAGGCCCCGAGCCGGCGAGCGCCGCTCGGCCGGACCCTCCGAGGGGCCTGACGGCGAGCGCGACGCGCGCCTCCTGATAGGCGTCGCGCAGGCGCCGAAGGTCGTAGTAGGAGCCGCTCGTCGCGACGCTCGCCTTGAGGGCCGTCCGTCGCTCGAGCTTGCCTGGCAGCTCGGCGACGGCCAGCGCGAGGGGCCCGGGATCCGCGTCGGTGACGAGGGCGAACTCGTTCCGGGCGCGCAGGTTGCGGAAGGCCACGTGCCGCGAGCCTCGGACGGCGGCGGCGAGGATCGACTTGATGTCGCCCTCCAGCCTCGCGAGGACGGCCGCGGGACGCGCGCTTCCCCCGCGATGGGTCAGCTTGGCGAGGACGAGGGTGAAGGAGGCGAATTCGAGGTCGAGATCGAGCAGGGCGCGGCCCGCCGGATCGGCGGGGCCCGCGGCCGGGTCCTCCGCTATCGCCTCGCTCATCTCGCCGTCCCTGAGGATCGAGGCCGCCTCGAGCAGCCTCGCCCTGAGCTCGACCGCCTCTCGCTCCTTGTCGCGCTCGCAGCCGAGCAGACCTATCGCCCTCTCGACTACGCCCACGAGGGCGCTCCTCGAGACGGGCTTGAGGAGGTAGTCGATCGCGCCGTTCATCAGGGCGTCGCGCACGAAGGCGAAATCGTTGTAGCCGCTGAGGACGATGACTTGCAGGCCGGGCCAGATCCCTTTCGCCCTCCGGATCAGCTCGTTGCCGCCGATGAACGGCATGTTGATGTCGGTGAGGAGGATGTCCGGCCGCTCCGAGTCGATCCTGGCCAAGGCCTCCTCGCCGTCGTATGCCGGAGGCAAGAGCTCGATCGACAGCGCCGCCCAGTCGACGAGGCCCCTGAGGCCCTCGACTACCCAAGGCTCGTCGTCGGCGATGAGGAGCCTGCAGGCCGCTTCGCTCATGCGGGGCCATCCCCGGAGCGGCCCGCGCCCCTAGGCATGGATATCGCGACGAGAAAGCCCGATCCCCTCGCGCTGCGCACCGACAGGCCATAATCTGGCCCGAACAGCAGCTTGATGCGCGCGTCGATATTGCGCAGGCCGATCGAGGTCCCCTCCGAGAGGGTCGAGCGTCGATCGCCTGACAGGAGGCCCTCGGCCTCGTCCATTCCCACCCCGTTGTCCTCCACCTCGAGGAGCATTCCCTCCCCCGTCGCCTCCCCCGAGATCGAGAGCGTCCGCTCGCCGCGCTTGTCCTTGAGCCCGTGCAGGACGGCGTTCTCGACGAGGGGCTGGAGGCAGAGCCGCGGCACGCGCTCCCCCTGCAGGGCCGGGTCGACGCTGATGTCGAGGCCCACGGTCCCGCCCATGCGCGCGTTCATGACGTGCATGTAGTTCTTGACGTGGACGATCTCGTCGCGGACGGTCGACAGGCTGTCCCCCGAATCCACGCTGTAGCGAAAGACGTTCGACAAGGCGCGGCAGAGGGTCCCCACCTCGGGGCAACCCCTCGATTGCGCGAGGCCAGCCATCGTGTCGAGCGAATTGTAGAGGAAGTGGGGGTTCACCTGAGCCTGCAGCGCCTTGTACTCGGCCTGTCGGAGCAGGAGCTGCGCGTCGTATTCCTCGGCGATCAGGGCCTGGATCCGGTCGAGCATCTGGTTGACCGCCTTCCCGACCTCGCCGATCTCGTCGTCCTTGAGGCCCCCGAGCCTGAGGCCGGTCTCGCCGTCCCTGATGCGCTTCAGCGCCCGCGACATCGTAAACAGGGGCCGCGTGATCGAGAGGGAGACTATCGCTCCGCCGATCGCCGCCGCGGCGACCACGAGGATCGCGATGATGAGGAGGTTGCGCGCGAGGGCCCGCTGGCTCGACTCGAGCAGGCTGTTAGGCGCCAGGGAGAAGGCGGCGAGGTCGTACTTCTCCTGGGGGATGGCGAAGAAGACGCTGTCCCGGATCGTGGCGGCGATCTCATCCGCGGGCCGGCCGGCGCGGAATGCCTCCGACGCGGCGCGATAGAGGCCGAGCTCCCGCTTACCGGCCTGGCCGTAGAGGAGGGCGGTCCGGTCGCCCGCGGGCTGCAGCCAGGCGATCTGCCCGTCCGCGAAGACGTATTTCGCGATGATGCGGCGGAAACTGCCCGGGTCGACATCGCACACGAGGTAGCCGATCTTGCGGGTCGCGTCCTTCGCGTAGACCTTGAGCACGAACCTGACGAAGTCCCGCCTCCGGCTCTCGTTGTAGTAGCTCGACACCAGCATCGCCCGCCGGTCGGAGCGGACGTAGGCCGCGACGGCCTCGGAATTGCTAGCGGCCTTGTCCGTGTAGATGTCCTCGGGGTAGGTCGACCTCGGGGTCGAGGTGCTGCGGTACGAGCTGAGCAGCCCATCCGCCGCGTCGTATACGTAGAGGGCGCTCACGCCCTGCGCCGAGTCGAAGGCGGCGAGGGCGAGCG